>CALJRW010000086.1 GCA_937976335.1 uncultured bacterium
TTATTTGCTTAGAATATATTTTATCAATAACTACTAAAGAATAGTTTGAATGAGGTATTTCATTGATAAGCTCATTATATCCCAGTTTATTAAAATCTTTAATCTTATTTTTTTTTACCTCGACTGAAATGCTTAAGATCTCATCAGGGCTAGTCTTCTCACTTAAAATTTTCTCTAGTAAGTCTTTAATTGCATCTGAAATGTTAAATAATCTAATTTTATTCGAACAATTTGGACATATTCTATTTTGTTTTTTTAAATATAACTCAAAAAAATATTTATCTAACTTTAGGTATGAAAAGATATTTACATTACTTTTTTCAAGGTTTGTAGCTAGTCTAATAAAAGGAGGTAAGTTTGAAATTTCTTTAACGCAAGGTTTTTTTAGCTGGTCAATAAAAGTATTATTATATAATTTTTTAACTTTTTCTATTTTTATTTGAGAACTTAGACAAATTATATCTCTACAAAGATGCTCTTTGCCTGATTTTGCATTTCCATATAGAAGAGTGATTTTACTTTTAGGTATTTCTAAGCTCAAGTTAGTAAAAAATCTACTGTTTGCTTCTTTGACTATGATAGAGTTCATTAATTAAATAGTTGCCTCAAAAAAGTCGAACATTGCATAATTTTATGGAAGATACGTACTTTTTTAAAAAAACTCTTTTTTTTTACGAAAGTTTACGCTCAACTTACTTCTAAAGAAACTTTAATTTCTTCAATCTTAGTGCTAACAATATTTTTGTATTTTTCTAAATTTTCTTCAGAATCTGCTTCAAAACGCATAACTAAAACTGGCTGTGTATTTGAGGCTCTTACTAAACCCCAACCATTTTCAAATTTAATTCTTACTCCATCAATAGTAGAAACTTCATATTCAGAAAAAGAAGTCTGTGCTTTTTTTGCAATCAAAAATTTAATTTCTTCTGGACAATCTACTCTTATTTCTGGCGTGGAAATCATTTTTGGTATTCCATCTAGAAGTGTAGAAATTGCTTTGTCTGTATTACTGACAATTTCTGCGAGTCTTGCTGAGCAGTAAAGTGCATCGTCAAATCCAAAAAATCGATGTTTGAAAAATATATGGCCACTCATTTCTCCTGCAAGTTCTGCATTTTCTTCCTTAAGTTTGCTTTTCACTAAGGAGTGTCCAGTTTGGCACATAATTGCTTTACCACCATTTTTTTCAATGTCCTCAAACAATCTACTAGAACACTTAACGTCAGCAATAACCGTAGCTTTAGGGACTTTTTTGAGTAGGGATCGCGAATATAGAACCATTAACATGTCACCAAAGATTACGTTTCCATTTTCATCAACTGCTCCAATCCTATCTCCATCTCCATCCCAGCCAATACCAAAATCAGCTTTAGTTTCTTTTACTTTGGATATTAACTCTTGAATATTATCTAGAACAGTTGGGTCAGGATGATGATTTGGAAAATCTCCATCAGGCTCACAAAACAGCTCTATAACTTCAATTCCAAGATTTTTTAGTAATTTTGGACCAACCATTCCACCAACGCCGTTACCAGCATCGCAAACTATTTTTAGTTTTCTAGTACCCATGTGAGGTTTTGAGTTTTCTGTTAAGTTTTGAATGTAATCATTGATTACATTAATTTCGGATATGCTACCTGCTTCACCAGTATAATTATCAACTTTGTTAAGCTTTTCACATCTTTGGTATAAATCTTGTATTTTTTCCCCAAAGATGGAGTTTTTTCCTAAACAAATTTTAAATCCATTCATGTTAGAAGGGTTATGGCTGCCTGTAACTTGAATGCAGCCATCAAAATCCATATTAAAAAGTGTCCAATATGTCATTGGGGTTGGGCCCATTCCAATATGAGTACAGTTTACTCCTTGCGAAGCAATGCCTCTTGCTAAACTCTCTGCATAAGGTTTTGAAGTATGTCTACAATCTCTTCCTATAGAAATGCTTCTCTTTCCTGATTCTCGCGCTAATTCTCCGTATGCTTTTCCTAAAAGTTCTGCAAATTCAGGACTTAAATCTACATCTACAGTTCCTCTTACGTCGTATTCTCTAAAAATTTTTGAATTAAGTTTTATCATGTTTTTTATAATATCATTTTGAATTAATTTGTCTAATTTTAGGATGAGATGCTCTTCATTTCTCTTAGTTTAGGACTGAGGGTCTAATACCCAACGACATTAGGTTTTTTCGTCTTTTTTGAAGCGAAGAATTTAATATTTCCTATCAATAGAATAATTTTGATAAATTTCCTTAGCAAAGAAATCTTTCATTTTACGTTCTATCTTTTGTTCTTTTAAGGCTTTCTTTGCTGTTTCTGTTGCTTCTTTATTAGCTTCTAAGTTATTTTCTATTCGATCAACAAGTAAAAATAAATGTGCGCCATTGTCAGTAAAAGTAACTTCGCTAATTTCATTATTTTTTAAAGATGAAACTGCATTAGAAATTTTTGGATGTAAGTCATTTTCTGTCAGGATTCCTAAATTTCCTCCATCAGTAGCGTCTGGAGATTCAGAATATTTTTTAGCTAAATCTGCAAAGCTTGAGCCATTTTTAAATTCTTTTTTAATTTCTTCTAATTTTTTAACTAATTCTTCTTTGGTTTTAGATTTGTTAGAGAGAAAAATTTGACGCAGCTTTAATTTTTTTTCAGAGTCGTCATCAATAGAGTCTTCATTTAAAAAATCATTTATTTCTTTTTCACTGATTGAGATTCCTTCTTTGAAAATTTGATTAGCCAGTTTTCTTCTAAGTATCTCAACTTTAATCTGATTCTTTAAAGATTCGATATCTTTATTTTCATTTTTCAAGGCAAGTTTAAATTCCTCTATTGTAAGATTGTTGTTGCTTGCAATTTCTTTAAGATAAAGTTGAATTTCATCTGGTGAAGTTCCTACTCTTCTTTTTTCTGATTCGTTTAATATTAATTTTTGAAGTATTAGCGCTTCTACAGCCTGCTTGGCTTGAATGTCATCAGACAAATCTTGTAGTTTAACTTTTTTACCATTTTGGATAAATTCATCAATATCAGATAGTAAAATTGGTTCACCGTTTACAGAAGCTGCAACAGAATTTAACACTGTTTCAGCAAAAGATACTCTAGAAATTATAAATATAAGAATAAGTATTTTTTTTATCACAACTTTCAAATTATTTTTTTAACATGTTTATTGGTTCTGAAGAATCGATATTATTCACTTTCTTCTTTTTTCTAGTTTTAAGAATGAAATCAGAAGAAATAAACAAATTAAAAAGTTTGCCTCCTTCATGTTCTAGCACATAATCACTGTCTTTAGGAAGCTCGCTAAAACCTTTGTTAAGTAACAATTTAGACATAACCTCTTTTTTATCAACGTTAAAAATGCCTGTTATTACTGCATCTGCTCCCATTCTATATTGTTCTTTTCCAAAAATAACAAATATGTTTGCTGTGCCAAGTCCTAAAAATTCTTGGTTATCTTTATTGGTGATTTTTAAATTTTCAAGTGTAATACGTTTAATCCAAGGTGGAGGCTCTACTTTGTTAACAAGTTCTAGATCTGTTAAAGAATTTGGTTGAGGAGTTGAAATATTAATGGTGATTTTTATAAGCTTTCCATCTAAATATTCATATTTTCCGTTTAGATTGTAATTCTCATTTTTAAACTTAACAAAAAAATCTTCATGTTGTACTTTATCTAATTCTATTTTTTCATCTTCTTCTATATCTTTTAATTGTTTTACAACAGTATTGAGCTTTTTCTTCATCTCTTCAGATTTTTTATCTAATTTATCTTTATCTGAGATTGTTAAGAAAAAAAGTGAAATTGATACTCCTACTATAGAAGCTATAACAGTATTTTTTATTAAATTAGCAGTTTTTCTTGAGCCTGATTTTAGAGCTTTTTGAATTTTAGGGCTTAGCTTAACTTTTTGAATTTTCTTTGAACTAGAAACAAGCTTTTTATTTTCTGAGGGTTTTTCTTTTTTCTTTTTTCTTTTTTTCTTCTTTTCTTTTTCCTTTCTTTCTTCTTTTTTTGCGACAAGTTCTTCTCGTTTTTTATTTAACTCATTAATCTTTAAAATATCTTCATGTCTAGTTTCTTCCGCTTTGTTAACTTTTGAACTTTTTTCAAGATTGCTAATAAGATTTGAAATCTCATCATAACTATCTTCAAAAGCTTCATCTTCTTCATTGCTTTGATTTGACTCTTCATCTGGATCGTCAGATAAAACATAAACTTTATTTCCAGTGGGGTTTACTTCCTGAATTACGTAGGAGTCAGACCCTACGTTTAAAGGTTCAATTTTTGCTTCACACCCTGCTAGCGTTAGTTTATTATAATATGATTTTAGCTCCTCCTCGCTAGCGCCTGTTAATACTTGAACAGGAAATTCGCTAATAATATCTATAGCAAGTTTGAGATCTAAGCTAAGATACTGCGCTATAGATTTAGCTGTGCCTAGATGCTTCTTTGGGTCTGGGTCTTTTAAGCCGTATAAAACTAATTCAAATTTATCTTTTGCCATAAACTATTGTAAATTCTATACAAGTGTATGCCTGTGGTCAATAAAGTCAATATCATTAAGTTATTATGATTTAGAATTTTTTCATTATTAAGTATTTGAAAATACTCACCTCCTTGCTGAAAAATATCTAAGACTAGCAATATGTAGTAGTACGCCTCAGCTTTGAAAAATTCTTATGTACTTATATAATAAGTCCAAAAAAGAATTTCCCTCAAAATACTTTTTGGAACATACATTCACTTAAGTTTGACTAAGGCCAGTTTATGAAGAACCTAATTACTCTTAAACGGTATTTTACGTAAAAAGCTTGCACAAAATTCATATATATCTTCAATTTCTTCATGCTCTAAAATGAAGCTAATTGTGTTGTTTTTTCCAATTCTAATATTTTTATCTTTTGATGCTATTAAAACTAATTTTTCTGAATCTATTGAGGCAATATTAGAAAATGAGAAAGTTACCTTAGTAGCTCTCTTCTCAAGTTTTAAAATTCCTAACCCTTTAAGTAGAGATCTAACTTTCATAATTTTAATTAAGGAAATGACTTCTTTTGGAGGAGAGCCGAAACGATCATAAATTTCTTCTAACATGCTATTGTCTTCGACTGATTCGTCAAAAGTAGCTAATCTTTGATATATTAATAAGCGTTCAGAAGTATCAGGGATATATTCTTCAGGAATATATGCATTAATTCCCAGTTTGACTTCAGGTTCAAGGGCTTCAGTTATTGAAGATATCTTGCCATATTTAACTTTTTCTACTGCAGATTTAAGTATCTTCATATACATTTCGTATCCCACTTTACCAATGGAACCTGACTGTTCTTTTCCTAATATGTTACCGACACCTCTAATTTCTAAATCTCTAAGAGCTAGAGAAAAACCTAAACCTAAATCGTTTAGTGATTGAATAGCTTCTAATCTTCGTTTTGCGTCTGGTGTAATTTTTTTAATTTCAGGGATTAAAAAGTATGTAAAAGCTTTTTGATCTCCTCTGCCAACTCTTCCTCTTAATTGATACAGTTGTGCTAATCCAAATCTATCTGCGCGATCGATAATCATTGTATTAGCATTTGTAATATCAAGGCCAGATTCGATGATAGTTGTGCAAATTAGTACGTCAAAATCTTTCTCAACAAAGCTTTTCATTAAATTTTCAAGCTTCTCTTCTTTCATTTTTCCATGGCCAACAGCAAATTTTGCTTCAGGAATTAATCTTTCTAGTTTTTCTGCAACACTAGAAATAGTTTCTATTCTGTTATGAACAAAAAAAGCTTGCCCACCTCTTTGAATTTCTCTCAAAATTACTTGACGAATTAAGTTATCATCATTTTGAGCAATATATGTGTTTATGCTTTGTCTTGCTGTAGGTGGTGTGGTGATAAGGCTAATGTCTCTTATGCCAGACAGGGATAAGTTAAGTGTTCTTGGTATTGGAGTAGCGGAAAGACTTAACATATCAATAGAAGTTTTTAGAGTTTTAAGTCTTTCTTTTTGCTTTACACCAAATCTGTGTTCTTCATCAATGATGACTAAGCCAAGATCTTTGAAGTTTATGTTAGCTTGTAGAAGTTTGTGAGTACCAATAATGATATCAATTTTGCCATTTGATAAATTTTCAATATTTTTTTTATTTTCAGAGCTTGGATAAAATCTACTAACTGCATTTATATTGAAAGGGTATTTACTAAATCTTTCTTGAAAAGTTTTAAGATGTTGATCGACTAATATAGTAGTAGGTGCAAGAACAGCAACTTGTTTCCCAGATTGTGCACACTTAAATGCAGCTCTCATAGCAACTTCAGTTTTTCCAAATCCAACGTCTCCGCAGATTAAGCGATCCATAGGTTTGTTTGAAGCCATATCAGAAAGAACAGCCTCTATCGCTTTTTCTTGATCAGGAGTTTCTTCGTAAGGGAATTCTTCTTTAAATTCTTGGTCTTCGTTATTTATGTTCTCAAATGTATATCCAGTAATCACATCTCTTTTAGCATAAAGATTTAAGAGATCTCCAGCTAAAATTAAGGCGGTTTCAAAAACTTTTTTTCTAGTTTTTTCCCAAGATTTTGTACTTAGCTTATCTAAGGCAGGCATAAGTCCTTCTGGCCCGCTATACTTTTGTATTTTAGCAATATGTTGAATTGGTAAAAAGAGCTTGCTGTCTTGGTATTCTATATGTAGGAAGTCTTCGACTTGTTTTTCTACAGTTTTGGTTTCTAAGCCATGATATAAACCAAGACCAAAATCTTCGTGAATTATTAGATCGTTAGGTTTGAATAAGTATAGTTTTTGTTTAATCTTATTTAAGTTGTTACTTAAATAGTTGTTTTTAGAATATGTTGATTTTAGAAAAATATCATTTTCAGCAATTAGAATTAATTTTTCACTTTCTAAGATAAAGCCTTCGCTTAATTTTGCAGGTATAAGAACAAGAGGATAGTTATTTAAAGTATTTATCCAAGATTTTGATTCACTTAAAGAAATTAAATTTGATTTTAGGTTTTCTTCTAGTAGGAGTTTTTCTAAATATTTAGCTCGTTTTTCAGATCCTACACATATGCCAATTTTATAATTTTTATTTCTCCATTGATTTATAATGCTACTAAGTTTTTCTATCTGCAATCTAGGCGAACTTTTTAATTCAATAAGTTCAGTTAAGTTTTTTGATTGATAAGTTTCATAAGTTTCATTTGCAAGTTGCAGATTGTGTATGCTTAGAGAATTTTTAGTTTCTTCATAGATTGTTTCAACATTGTTATAAGATAGGTTTACGTCTGTATGAAAAATTCCTTCTGAAGCAGCTGAATTTTGTCTTTCGATAAGAAAACTTTGATATTTTTCTATATTTTCTAAAAAGCTATCACTATTGAAAATAATTTTTTTTAGATTAAAACTTGAGATATTTGGTAAGTTTTTATAAGTCATTAGGAAACTGAGCTCAATGCCTGGATAACTAATACCTTCTTCCCAGCAACTTGTTACATTTTCTATATCTCGACTCGGTATATTTAATTTTTCAGCGCGTTCTCTTATTGAACGACATAGCTCTTTAACTTTAACATTAGTTTCAAAAATTTGGCTTTGGTTAAGGTAGGTAAATTCTTTAATCGGAATTATATCGATAAAGTCTATTTCGGAATAAGTTCTTTGAGTGTTAAGATCGTATAATTTAATTTTTTGAATTACATCTATATCAACTTCAATACGTACGCCATTCTTGAGTGCAATATCTATTACTAAACCCCTTATAGCAAATTGTCCAAGTTTTTCAGCATTTGACGTTTTAGTAAATCCGCAGCAAATTAAATTTTGAATTAAATTTTCTCTATTTAACTTCTGCCCAATTCGTAATGTAAAGGATAATTTTTCATAAAATTGCTTTGGAAGAATTTTTTGAAAAATACTTGGTATGTCAGTAATAAAAATTTTCTTCTCTTTGTTATATAGTTTTTTAAGATTAGAAATTCTTTGAAATGTAATATTAATGCTTGGAGAGACTGTTTCAAAAGGTAAGGTATCCCAGGCAGGTATATAAGCAGAGGAATCATTATTAGTAAATATTTGAAGATCATTAAATAAATCTTCTGACTCTTTTTGATTGTCACAAATTACTAATATTCCGTTTTCGCTGGAATCAAGTTGTTTGGAAATATACCAAGCTTTAGAAGCTCCTTTTAGACCTGTAATTTTTAAAGATTCTTTCACTGTCTATATTTATCCCTTAGATTACCAGTGTTCCATTAGATATTGAACAAATCTAGTGCCTCAAGGGTTAAATGTAGAGCAAGGTAGAGCTTTTAAAACCCAGTTATAGTAAATTATTACATTAAACCCTTAATTACACTAAACTTTCAAGCCCTTTCTGCCGAGTATAAATTAAGGAAATTTTTTAGGATCTGGAGCCTAGCTTATTACATCTAAAAACTGCATATGGACATTACTCAATTATTAGAATTTGCTTATCAACAAGATGCTTCAGATCTGCATATCAGTGCAGGTGAGCCACCTATGATTAGAGTTAGTGGTGATATGAAAAAAATAAAAGTTCCTGCGATTAGTGCGGACGATACTCTTACTATGATTTATGACATCATGGATGATTCGCAGAGAAAAGTCTTTGAAGAAAAAAGTGACATTGATTTCGCTATGCAACTTGGTGAAAAAGCCCGTTTTAGGGTGAATGTATTTAGGCAACAAAGAGGTGTAGGAGCTGTATTTCGAAAAATTCCTACGGAAATTCTTTCATTAGAACAATTGGGTATGCCAAAAATTTTATATGATTTAGTTAAGCACGAGAAAGGTTTAGTACTTGTTACTGGTCCTACAGGTAGTGGTAAATCAACTACCCTTGCAGGCATGATAAATCAAATTAATGAAACAGTTGAAGGGCATATTTTAACAGTTGAAGATCCGGTTGAGTTTGTTCACAAAACAAAAAAATGTTTAGTCAATCAAAGAGAAGTCGGTCCGCATACAAAAAGTTTTGCTTCTGCCTTAAAAGCTGCTCTTCGTGAAGATCCTGATTATATCCTGGTTGGAGAAATGAGAGATTTAGAAACTATTCAGCTTGCATTAACTGCAGCAGAAACTGGGCATTTAGTTTTTGGAACGCTTCATACTTCAAGTGCTCCTAAGACTGTTGATAGGATTATTGATGTTTTTCCACCTGAGCAACAAGAGCAAGTGAGAGCAATGATCTCTGAATCTGTTCAAGCTATTATTACTCAGTCGCTTTGTAAAAAAGTTGGTGGTGGTAGAGTTGCGGCACTTGAAATATTAATTGGAACTACAGCTGTGCGTAATTTAATAAGGGAAGGAAAAATTCATCAAATTCCAAGTGTTATGCAAACTTCTAAAGGTGTTGGAATGCAAACATTAGAGAAGCACCTTCTAGAACTTGTTGAGAATGGAAAGATTACAAGAGAGACTGCGAAAGAAAAAAGTGGAAATCCAAATTTATTTAAAGAGATAGATGAAGGTTTATAAGAAAAATTTCTATAATTTTATAAAGAGAGCAATATGTTAGATATAACGAAACTACTTGAAGTAATGATAGAGCATGAAGCCTCAGATCTATATATAACGGTAGGTAGCGCTCCAATGTATCGTATAAATGGAACTGTAAGGCCTGCCGGAAATCATATTTTAAATCGAGAAGAAGTTGAAAGTTTAGCATTTAGTGTGATGAATGATAAACAAAGTCAAGAGTTCATGCGTGATTACGAACATAATCTTGCGCTACACTATCCACATCTTGGTAGGTTTAGAGTCAACATACTCAGACAAAAAGCAAATGTTGCTGTTGTAATTAGAAAAATTCAAACTAATATACCATCAATTGATTCTTTAAATCTTCCTGACGTTCTTAAGAAAGTAACAATGTCAAAACGTGGTTTAGTGTTGGTTGTAGGTGCAACAGGTTCAGGTAAATCAACGTCTTTAGCAGCAATGATTGATTACAGAAACCAAAATAGTGCTGGTCATATCATTACTATTGAAGATCCAATTGAATTTGTTCATGAGCATAAAAAATGTCTTATTACTCAGCGTGAAATAGGAATGGACACTCATAGTTATCATAACGCATTGAAAAACGCTTTGAGACAAGCGCCTGATGTAGTTCTGATTGGAGAAATTAGAGATACTGAAACAATGGAAGCAGCACTTACTTTTGCTGAAACCGGACATTTATGTTTTGGAACTCTTCATAGTAATAATGCAAACCAAGCAATGGAAAGAGTTATGAACTTTTTTCCTGTAGAAAGACATAAACAGATATATATGCAATTAAGTTTAAATTTAAGATCTATTCTTAGTCAGAGGTTAGTAAAAAGAGTCGATGGTGGAAGGGTTGCAGCTATAGAAGTATTGCTAGATAGTCCGAGAGTTAGAGATCTTATTCATAAAGCAGAAATCGCAGAAATCAAAGAAGCTATTGAAAAAAGTAACACACTTGGAATGCAATCCTTTGACCAACATTTGTTTGATCTATATTCAGCAGGAACTATTTCATTGGCTAATGCACTGAAAAATGCAGATAGTGCGAATAACTTACGTTTAAGAATAAAGTTAAGTGAAGAAGATATAGATAATAAAAATATTTATAAAAAAGATAAGAATGCTCTTAGTTTGGATGACGATAAAAAGAAGGTATAAAAAAGAATATTACTTCAGTTAGTTTATAAAAATATTTGACAAGTTTTAGGTTTATCTACATTGTATTTTCCAGTTTTCCAGTTTTCCAGTTTTCCAGTTTTCCAGTTTTCCAGTTTTCCAGTTTTCCAGTTTTCCAGTTTTCCAGTTTTCCAGTTTTCCAGTTTTCCA
>CALJRW010000087.1 GCA_937976335.1 uncultured bacterium
ATTTGGATGAATCTTCTTTTTCTTCTTTCTTTTCTCCTTTCTCTTTCTTGTCTTCTTTGTTTTTATCTTTGTTATCTTTGTTATCTTTGTTATCTTTTTCTTCTTGTTTCTTTTTCTCCTGTAGTAGTTTTTTAGCTAAACCAATGTTGTGTTTTGTTTTCTTATCTTCTCTCTTGATTTCTAAGGCTTTGTTATAATCCTCTATAGCTTCTTTATATTTTTTAGCTTTGAAATTAGAATTTCCAGAATTATATAAATTATCAAATTTTTCTCGACCAATTTTAGTTTCTGTCGCAAGTTCATTAAACAACTTCTGAGCTTTTTCGTATTTTTTTAACTTGTAGAGAGTGCTAGCTAAGCCTTGCTTCACAGCTTTGTTTTCTTTATTATTTGAAAACTCTTCTTCAAATAATTTTAGCGCTTCTTCGTAGTTATTTTTTTTGTAAGCTTTATATGCATCTCTACTGTCAGCTCTTGAATTTAAGGGGAGTGTTAGAAGTAGGCATATTAATACAAAGTTTTTCTCTCTTAAAATTGCGATAAAGGTAACAAATAAAAGAAAAATGACTATAAAGGGGCCAACCTCATTGTGAGATCTAACATTAGCAGATTTTAAGTTTTTTGCCCCAAAATCATTTTCAGTTAAATTTTGATATGAGCTCAGTATAGTTTTTAAATCAGAATCTCCAACGCTTGCCCTTAATGCAATCCCTTTTGAGCTGTTAGTTATTTTTCTTAAGCTCTCAAAGTTAGTTTTACTGATTATTATATTGTCTGATTTGTCTTTTAAGTATTTTCCATTTGAAAGCGGAATGGGTTTCCCTTCTTTAGTACCAAAGGCAATACTAGAAAGTGAAATTTTACTTTCTTTAAGTAGTTTTATTGCTTTCTCTATTTTTAAATTGTCATCTTCTCCGTCTGAAAAAATTAAAACCCTAGGTGCAGTTGAAGAGCTTGCATTTAATGCAGAAAGACTTACTCTGATTGCCTCATTTATGCTAGAACCTTTAGCTGATATTAATTCTTCTGATGAGTTTTTTATAAAAGATTCAACAACACTAAAATCATTCGTTAAGGGGCAAGCAAGATAAGAAACTCCAGACATTAAAACTAAGCCTATTCTCCATTGTTCCTCACTGCCTTTTATATTTTCAATAAGTCGCAAGCCTTTTCTTTTAGCTTGAATAAGACGACTTGGATTAACATCGTTTGTAAGCATACTAGGGCTCACATCTAAAATTAACATTAAATCTTTTTCAAGAGAATTAACTTCGATATCTTGATATCCAAAATATGGGCGAGATAGTGAGAAAATTAAGAAAAAGACTACAAATAATGGAAAGTATAAGTATTTCCCCATGCTATATTTAAGATTTAAGTTAAAAAAATTAATTAATTTTTTTCTTAAATTAGTTTTTGCAAATAAAAATAAACCTAAAGGAAGAATTAAAAAAAGATAAAACAAAAATTTTAAGTTAAGAAATCCCATTTTCTTATGGTACCTTTAAAAAGAAAGTATTAGCTAGAAATAAATATAGGAGATAGCTTATAAGTGCGGATAGGGCAAAGGGAGCGAATTTTTCTTGGATAATTTTTTTACTTGGTTCTAGTTTTTCTGTTTTTTCTAATTTATCAATCTCTTGATATACTTTTTTTAGCTCTTCAATGTCTTTTGCATTAAAGTATATTCCTCCTGAAAGATTTGCTAGTTTTTTTAAAAGTTTTTCGTCAAATTCAAAAGATTTAGAAGAGTTAGAGAAGAAGCCACGTCTTGCGTGTCTAGCTGTTTCGCTTGAACCAATGCCAATAGTATGTATTTTAATCTTAAATTCTTTAGCTACATTTGCAGCTTGATCAGGGTTAATATTGCCACTTGTATCCACTCCGTCAGTTAAAAGAATTACAGCCTTGGATTCACCTGGAACTGCTTCTAGTCTCTTTAGACTTAATCCTAGGCCGTCTCCAATTGCGGTTCCTCGTCCAGCTGCTCCTATTCTTAAATTCTCGACAAATTTAACTAGTATTTGATGGTCGTTAGTTAGCGGACACTCAAGGTAGCCTTGAGTTCCAAAAACAACTAATCCAATCCTATCTTCTGGTCTTTTTGATATGAATTCTTTGACAACATGTTTGACAGCATCAAGTCGCGAAACAGTTCTTCCTGCAATAGAGAAATCTCCAGTTTGCATACTTCCTGAAATATCTAAGGCTAACATAAGATTTCTAGCTTTTTTAGGAGAGGGTAGAATTTTACTTGTGTGAGGTCTAGCCGCAGCTAATGCTAAAAGTGAAAAGAATAAAAAAAGTAGAGTTTTTAAAATTGGATTTCTAAGTTTTGCTTTTAGAGTAGGGGATATTTTTTTTAAATGACTAATGTCGGAATAGGGGATAGCGCGAGTATTGTTCTTCTTTAATAGGAAATATAGAAAAATAAAGGGAAGTATAAGAAAAACTTTATATTTGAAAATCATTTCTTTTTTTCTCCTAAAAATAAATTTTCAAATTTTAGTAGAAGATCTGCTTTTAAGTTTTTAATGTTTATATTTTTAGATGAAACTTTATTGAAACGTATTTTTTCAATAATTGATAGTTTTTCTAATATCTCGCGAGCCTCACTTGAATTGATTGATTCTTGGTATTTTAATAATTCATTTTGGCTCATAGTTGTTAAATCTTTATTTACAAATAAAGTAAGAAGTCTTTTAGTTTTCTTTGAAAGCTTATCTAGTTCGTAAATTTCATTTATTTTATTTAGCTCGTTTTTGTATTCATTAAATGCTTTGAAATACTTGCTTTTTTTATTGCTAGTTTTTCTAAGATGTAAGAATAAAAGTAGTGCTAGCAAAAAGAAACTAAATAAGCTTATCCAAGCAATGAGTTTTGGTGAATACGGAATAAAAGGAATTTCTGAAATGTCAAAAATATCATTATTTTTGTTACTTAAGGCTTCTTTCATTATCTTCTTCTGTTCATAAAATTTTGTAGTGCTAAAATAGGGCTCTCTTTAAGTTCTATAAATTCAGCTCCACATTTTTGAATATTTTTTTTAATTCCAGCCAACCTTTCTTTTTGAAAAGTTTTTAGGTTCTTTATCCCTTTAGAAGAGCTATCTACAGTAAAGTTTTCACCAGTTTCTAAATCCACTAGATCCACTAAAGCAGCATTTGGAAAATTTTCTTCTAATTTGTCGTTAGCAATGACGCAAATACAGTCATTTCTATAACTCAGAGATTTTAATTCATCTTCAAAGTTTTCAGTAAAAAAATCAGAGATAATAAAAATTATAGATTTTTTATTTAGTTTTTTCTTTGTTTCTTTAATGGCTTCACTTAGGTCTGTTTTTTTTGTGTTCTTTGGTTTTTTATGTACAGAGTTCATTATATGATAAAACTGATTTGATTTTGAAGTTGGTGGAATAAAGTCATTAACATTCTCTGAAAAGGTGCAAATTCCAACTCTATCACCATTTATTTTTCCTAAGTATGACACTAGTGCAGAAAACTCTGCAGATTTTTCAAATTTTGTTTTTGTTTGTCCAAAATGTTGTGAATTACTTTGATCTAGGATGATAAAAATATTAATTTGCCGATCTTCTTGATATTTTTTAACAAAGACTTTTTTAGACCTAGCTGTTGCTTTCCAGTGAATATGCTTTACATCATCACCGGGTTCGTATTCTTTTAAATCTTTGAATATCAATCCAGTTCCTGGAAAGTTAGATCTAAATTGTCCAGAAAAGTCAGTATCTAGTTTTTTCCTTAGTCTCAGCTCTGTTTTTTTGATTTGAGCGATAAGTTCGGGGTTGATAAAACTAGAGCTAGAATTGTCTTCCATAAGCTTAGCTCTTGATTTTAAGGTATGCTAACATTTTCTAAAATTACTCTTATAACTTCATCACTGTCTATTGAACGAGCTTCTGCTTCAAAACTGGTTATTATTCTATGTCTTAAAATGTCAGGTGCTAAGTCTTTTACTTCTTCAGGGCTAACAAAATCTCGACTTCTATGAAATGCCAGAGCTTTAGCACAGATTTTTAATGCAATACTAGCTCTTGGTGATGCTCCCCATTCAACTAGTCCCTCTAATCCATAACTTTCAACATTTCTTGAAGCTTGTACGATTGAAACTATGTAATGATCAATTTTTGGATCAACATGGATCTCAAGAACTTTATTTTTAAGTTCCTCTAGTTTATCAAGAGACAATATTGTATTAACCTTAGCAGGTGCTTTTCGTTCTTGAGTATCTAGTTCAATAATAGCTTTCTCATCTTCAAAAGTTGGATAGCCAACTTTAAGTTTCATTAAAAACCTATCTAATTGCGCTTCAGGTAGGGAATATGTTCCTTCCTGCTCTAATGGGTTTTGGGTTGCAAGTACCAAAAAAGGCTTAGGTAAAGTAAAGGTCTCTTCTCCAATTGTGACTTCTCTTTCTTGCATAGCTTGGAGCAGGGCTGATTGCACTTTTGAAGGAGCTCTGTTTATTTCATCAGCTAGAAGAATGTTAGTAAAAATGGGGCCTTTTCTGATTTCAAAATTTCCAGATTGTGGTCTATAAATTTCTGTTCCAACTATATCGGATGGCAATAAATCAGGAGTGAACTGGATTCTATTCATTTGGGCGCTTAGTGTTTGGCTAAGCAAGTTAAGCGTTTTAGTTTTAGCAAGGCCGGGAACGCCTTCAAGTAAGACATGACCATCAGCGAGTAAAGCTACAATTAATCTTTCAATTAAATAATCTTGTCCAACAATGAATTTTTCTAATTCAGTTTGTATTGCATTTAGCATTTCTCTTTCCCTTTCTATACAGCGCCGTATGCAAGCATTGAGTCAGCTACTTTTACAAATCCTCCAATGTTTGCTCCTTTTACATAGTCAACCTTTCCATTGCTTTCTCCCCAAGTGACGCACTCTGTATGAATTTTCTTCATGATTTCTTGTAGTTTTTGATCTACTTCTTCTCTTGTCCAAGATAAGCGCATTTCATTTTGAGTCATTTCTAGTCCTGAAACAGAAACACCGCCAGCATTTGCTGCTTTTGATGGTCCATATAAAACTCCTGATTTTTGAAAAACTTCAACAGCATCTGGAGTGCTTGGCATGTTAGCTCCTTCTCCTACAGCTCGAAGATTATTTTTAACAAGAGTTTCGGCATCTTCTTTTTGTATTTCATTTTGAGTTGCAGAAGGGAATGCAGCAAAGCAGGGGATTCCCCAAGGATTTTTTCCTTCAAAATATTCACAGCCAAAGTGTTCTGCGTATTCTTTTATTCTTCCACGACGTACAGATTTTAAATCTTTGACCCAAGCTAGTTTTTCTAGAGTAATCCCGTCTTTGTCATATATTGTTCCAGAAGAATCGGAAAGGCTTACAGGTATTGCACCTTTATGGAGTAGTTTTTCAACCGTATACTGAGCAACATTTCCAGAACCTGAAACTGTACATATCTTTCCTTCTATTGATTCTCCAGCATGATTTAGCATGTTCTCAGTGAAGTACACACAACCATAGCCTGTAGCTTCTTTTCTTATTAAACTCCCACCAAATGATAGTCCTTTTCCTGTAAGAACTCCTTCAAACTCATCACTTAGTCTTTTGTATTGTCCAAAAAGATAACCAATCTCTCTTGCACCTACTCCAATGTCTCCAGCAGGAACATCTTCATTAGGTCCAATATATTTAGAAAGTTCAGTCATAAATGATTGACAAAATCTCATGACTTCATTGTCAGTTTTTCCTTTCGGGTTAAAGTCAGATCCTCCTTTAGCTCCACCCATTGGGAGAGTTGTTAAGCTATTTTTAAATGTTTGCTCAAAACCTAAAAATTTTAAAATACTAAGCGAAACTGAAGGGTGAAAACGAAGACCGCCCTTATATGGTCCAATAGCATTGTTAAACTGAACTCTATATCCACGGTTTGCTCTAACTATTCCTTTCTTGTCAGTCCAACAAACTCTAAAAATTATAACCCTGTCAGGTTCTGTCATTCTTTCAAGAATTTGTGCTTTTTTATATTTTTCATTGTCTTCTACGAACGGTAAAACTGATTCAGCAACTTCATGTACAGCTTGATGAAATTCTTTCTCTCCAGGGTTTCTTCTCTTAAGGCCTGTCATAAATTTCTTTAAAATTTTTTCTTGATCGTTCATTATTTCTCAACTCCAAATTTATGAAAAATTGTTAATCGAGAGGATTCTAGATTAGAATTTAAAATGTCACAATTAGACAAAAAAGCCAGTAATAACTAGTTCTTAACTGCTTGTATAATCTCTCAAAAAAAGTCTCTTTTCAGATTGCCATAATTTGATTCATAATTGTGAAGAATATTAGTAGGTTAGAAATATGTCTTTTAGCAAACCATTGATGAGTAGCGTGTATTCGGCTCTTTTTATAAGAGTTCCATTAGGGGTTTATTTTATCTTAGCTGGACGATTAAAACTTCTTGATGCAGAAGGCTTTATTGAAACAGTACGTGCGTTTAAAATATTACCTACTGAGGTAGCAACTCTATTTGGAGTTATGATTCCCTGGCTTGAAGTTTTAGTCGGTGTGGCTATTGCACTTGGAATTCTAACTACACTAGCTTCAATTACAGCTTCTTTTCTTTTAATTTCTTACATCTTGGCTTTAGGTGTATTTCCAAATCATCCTGATATTTTTAATAAGGACTTGATTCTTTTGGGATGTACCTTGTCATTCCTCGCTAGCGGTTCTGGTGGGTTTAGTTTTGATGGGCTTAGGAGTTCTTCTTGAGATAGGGTTTGCTGAACTTAAAACTTTAGTCGATTCTTATGATAGTCGACTCTTACATTGTTATCTGTTATATTCATTAATTAAATGAAAAAATTATTAATCTCAATTCTTTTGTTAACAAATGCCTGTGCTTTAAAAACTCAGCTCAGTGATGTTAGTAATCGATACATTGAAGAAGTTGATATTAGTGATAATATTAAAAATGTTCCTTTTACCCATGCGTGGGTTAGAGAAGGTCTTGGACACCAAAAATTTGATTTATATATTGAGCCAGTAATTTTAAATTTTGAAAAGGACGTTTGGAAAAAAAGCTTAACTGCCATTATTCCAAATGAAGAATCTTTTCTAAAAGAAGCTCAATTAATTGCGGATTATTTCTATGAGCAAATTCTTAAATCTATTAAAGAGCAGAAAGGTCAGATTGTTAATATAGTAAATGTTAAAAATGAAGACACCGTTACAATGCAAACAGCGCTAACAGAATTAGTTTTTGCACACCCAGTTGTTAACGTAGCCTCTTTAGCAAGTCCAATACCTGGAACAGGCTTGATAATGTCTACGATTACTAAACCACACATGTCGATGGCAGTTCGTTTTTTAGCTAGAGGGAAGCTAATGGGGACACTAGCAGATCGCAAATATCCACCAGCTAGGATTGTCGACCTCAATCAATTCACCGTTACTAGTTCTAATCGTGAGATTGCAAGAATATGGGCAAAAACCTTGGCAGAATCTTTAGAGAATGGGCGATTTGTTTATACTAAAAAACGAGGATTCTTTAGGTTTCTTCCTTGGTAGAATTGAAATGAGACTTTCAAAAATTTATCTCTATTAATATCCGTACGTAGTGCTTCAACTTCATTGCAATTACTTGTTACATTCAACGTAACTGCTTCATTTGTTCTAATTGAAACAAGAGCAAAACAATGTTAATTATGTAAAGTATATAGTGAAACGGAAGTTAAGGGAAAATCAACTGTGAGAATTCAAGTTTTTTTAATAAAAAGTTTTGTGTTAAGTGTTGCGTTGATATGTTGCTTGGCAGCCTGTCAGAAGTCTTCGGATCGTCGGGAAGAGATTATTCCTCGAGTTAAAGTTTATACGGTTAATAGTCAAGCCACAGGACAGAAGCGACGCATCTCTGGAAAAGTGAACGCTACCGATAAGTCAACTCTTAGTTTTGGTGTGAGCGGTAAAATCATTGAAGTATTAGTTAAGAAAGGAGACACTGTTACTCAAGGTCAACTTCTTGCAAAGCTTGATGAAAAACCTTTTCAACTTATTATAAATGAGGCTCGAGCAAAGTTAAGCAGCAATCGAGCTGAGCTTGTAAAAGCTCAAGCTGCATATGATCGAACTAGCAGGCTATTTAAAGAAGATGCTGCCTCGAAGAAAGATTTTGATACAATTATAGCGAGCCTTGCTAAAGCGAAAGGTACAGTTGAATCTTCGAAAAGCACCTTGCAACAGTTTGAGTTAGATTTTCAGAGAACTAGCTTGATTGCTCCTTTTGCAGGAAAAGTTGTTGATGTGCCTATTGATTCGTTTCAAGAAATAGCTGCCAATGGTGAAGTAATTGTATTACAGTCAAACGACGCACTTGAGATTGAAGTTCGTGTGCCTGAGACCTTGATTCGAGAAATTGAATATGGACAGGTGGTTGAAGTAACCTTTCCAACTATTAAAGAGGTATCCGCTTCGGGTGTTGTAACCTCAATAGGTGCAGAAACTGAATCTGGAAATGCGTTTCCCGTTGTTGTTTCACTCTCTACTAATCCTGGGGATGTTCGCCCTGGTATGACTGCAAGTGTAACTTTTAATTTTCGTTCTTATTTAGATGATCGTACGGCATATCTTATTCCTCTTTCAGCTATTGCAATTGAAGCCGGTCTTGCGGCATCAGAAAATACTACTTCTACAAAGATAAAATCTAAAAATGAAGCTCCAGTGTATGTATATAGAAGTGATCTAAAAATAATTGAACTTCGAAATCTTATTGTGGGAGATTTGCAAGGTAATGAGATTGAAGTTTATGAGGGCTTAGAGCCGGGAGATCAAGTTGTTAGTGCAGGAGTTGCGTTTTTAAGAGATGGCATGCGAGCAGAAATTTGGAAGCCGCGAGGATAGGCTAGATGAACAGATTAACTCACTTTGCTATCAAGAATGCCCGTTTTACTTGGTTGATTATTGTAGCCTTGGTGCTTGGTGGTGTAAGTGTCTTTTTAGCGCAGCCCAGACAAGAAGATCCTGAAATTACACTTCGTTCAGCCCAAGTGGTTACCCGTTTTCCTGGTCTATCTCCTGAGAGAATTGAACAACTTATAAGTCGTCCAATTGAGGACGCCGTAAAAACTATCTCTGAAATAGAAAAAATCAAATCTATCTCTATGACAGGACTTTCGATAGTTGCGCCGGAAGTTAAGAGTCAATATACAGATATGGCGCCCATTTGGGCCGATTTGAGAAACAAGATGGAAGATCTTAAATCTCAATTGCCAGATGGTGCTATTGGTCCGCAAGTAAATGATGATTATGGTCGTGTAGCTGTCGTTACCCTAGCACTAAACGGAAAAGAGTTTTCCCTAAGTGAGCTTTACTCAGTTTCTAAGGATGTACGTGATGAGTTAAACGCATTGCCTTTAGTTGCGCGAGTTGATCTATTTGGTGTACAGCCTGAGCGAATATGGATAGAGTTTGATCCTGCTTTTATGGCGCAATTTGGACTTGATCCTACGGAGATAGTAAATGCTTTACAAAGGCAAAATGTAATTCTTCCTGGTGGAGTAGTAGAGGCAGCTGGTAGTAATATTGTTATAGAGCCGTCTGGGGATTTTCAGTCTGTTGATGATATACGAAAAGTTGCAATAGATGCAGGAGATGGTCAAACAGTTTACTTAGAAGATCTTGCAAATATACGTAGAGGTTATGCTAGTCCTCCTCAAGCACCTGCTTTCTACAATAATCAACCTGCAATAGTTCTTGGTGTATCAATGGTTGAAAAATCTAACGTAGTCGAACTAGGACATCAAGTAAAAGAATCATTAAGGAAAATTAATCTCACTCTCCCTCTAGGTATGAACTTAGATGTTGCAATATTCCAACCAGATTTAGTTCAAGAATCTGTAAGCAATGCGACTGAGAATCTTTTACAGACTGTTTTTGTTGTTCTCGTTGTTGTAATGCTTACGCTTGGGTTGCGTGCAGGAATAATTGTTGGTGCTATGGTTCCACTTACTATGCTGGCAACTTTAATTGGGATGTCAATATGGGGAATTGAGCTACATCGTGTTTCGATAGCCGCAATAATAGTTGCACTTGGTTTGCTGGTAGATAACGGCGTAGTAATAGCTGAAGATATTAAGAAGCGTTTCGATCATGGTGTTGATAGACTTGAAGCGGTTCTTGCAACTGTGAATACTCTTGCGATACCTTTGCTGACAAGCTCTCTTACTACCGTTGCTGCTTTTACACCATTGATGCTTATTACTGGTGGTTCAGGGGAGTTTCTTATCTCCTTGGGTCAAGTGCTTTCCCTTGCACTTCTTACTTCATGGCTTATCGCTATAACTATAGTTCCAGCGTTTTGCTTTTGGTTTTTTCCGCATAATGTTCCGCAGGATGTTTCAACTGAGAAAAACACCAAAGACGAAACTGTCGAGTATAATTTAGGATTTTACAAAGTATATAAACGGGGGTTGTTGTTTGTATTGAGACGTCGTGTCTTGTTTGTAGTACTTATGTTTGCCCTTCTTTTGAGTAGCACGTATGTTTTTAAATTTATAAAGCAACGCTCACTCGGGCCGTCTGAAAGAAATCAGTTTGTAGTGTATTTAGACCTTCCTGCAGAATCTTCAATGACACAAACGCTTTACGTTACTAATCGTCTTTCTCGTTTTCTTATTGATAAAGAGAAAAACCCTGAGGTTATGAACGCTCTTGCTTATGTCGGTACAGGAGGACCTCGTTTCTTTTTAAGCCTTGCCCCTAATGATGCCCAACCTAATAAGGCTTTTCTTGTTGTAAATACAGAGCGCTCAGATCAAATAAAGCAAGTAATGGCAAAGGTTGAGCGATTTATTATTGAGGAAATCCCAGAAGCAAGCGGACGAGCTGATATACTCTTTCTCGGCAAATCTCCACTTGGAACGCTTGAGTTGCTTATTAAAGGTGATGATATCAACAAGCTCCGTCAATTGGCATCAAAAGTAAAAGATGCTTTTTATGAGGTGCCAGGCGTTGTTTCTGTACGTAACGATTGGGAGAATGCAGTTCTTAAACTATCTGTTGACGTTGATCAAGAGCGAGCTCGTCGAGCTGGAGTTACAAGTGAAGAGATCTCAAGAACTCTTTCTGCATACTTCGATGGCATACAAGTTACGACATATCGTGAGGGAGAGTTAAGTATACCAGTTTCTCTCAGAGCAAGTTCAGAATCTCGAGCCACTCTTGATAGGGTACGAAGTGTTGAGGTTCTTTCTACTGTGCATAATGTTCCAGTTCCTCTTACGCAAGTTGCAGATTTTTATGGACAAGTTGAGCCAAGTAAAATTAAGCGAATTGATCAGGTACGAGCTGTTACTATTTCAGGCAAGCATCCGGAGATGACCTCACTTGAGTTTTATAAGTTAATTAAAAGCAAGCTTGATGAGATTCAACTCCAAGATAACTACTCGCTTGAAGTATCAGGTGAAATAAAAGATTCAGAAGACTCTAATAAGGATCTCTTTAGGTACGCTCCACATGCACTCTTTGCAATTTTAGTTTTGCTTGTTCTTCAGTTTAACTCATTTCGTCGTCCTGCTATTATCCTCCTTACTATTCCTTTGGTACTCATTGGAGCAAACTATGGTTTATTATTATTCCGTGGATACTTTGACTTCACTGCAATGCTTGGGCTGTTTAGTTTAGCTGGAATTATCATTAATAATGGAATAGTGTTAATTGACAGGATTGATCAAGGTCGTGATGAGGGGCTAGATGTAGATCAGGCAATAGTAGTTGCTGCTATTGAGCGAGCACGACCTATCATCATGACTACTGTAACAACTGTGGTTGGTTTAATCCCTCTCGCCTTGTTTGGAGGTGAGTTCTGGTACGGTATGGCTATTGTTATTATGTGTGGTCTTGGTGTTGGAAGCGTACTCACTCTTGGTTTTGTTCCAGTAATTTATAGTTTGTTGTTTGCTTTTCGTTCAAATAAGAATGTTGAAGCAAGTTCGAATGCAGATAGTTTATCTATAGGAAATTCAGTATGAGATATTTGCCAAAGATTTTTTTCATTCTTCTTTGCTTTACTTTGTTTAGTTGCATGCTTGCTGGTAAAGATTATGTTCGTCCTGAACCCTCAGCATGGGAAATGAAAAAGTGGGATGATAGATTTGATACAAACTTAAGTAATGCTCCACTTTCTCCCAAAGTTCTAGCTCGATGGTGGAGCACATTTGAAAATAAAACTCTAACTTCTTTGATTGAGCGAGCTGCTAGTGCCAACTTAGATATACGTACTGCTAAGGCGCAGCTTCGTCGAGCGCGTGCTGAGAGAAATATTACAGAAGCTGCAGGCTCGCCTCAGGCTACAATTGGAGGTTCAGCGCAGCGGAATTCTGAGCCTTCAGGCGGTTCAAATCTTTATAGAGCAAGTTTAGATGCGAGCTGGGAGGTAGACCTTTTTGGTGGTATTGCTCGTAGTATTGAGGCTTCGGAGGCGAATCTCCAAGCAGTAAAAGAAGGGCAGCGAGATGTTCTTATTACTACACTTGCTGAAACTGCTCTTAACTATAATGACCTTGTTTCGCTTAAGCGTAGAAAGACTATTGTCAATCAGAATCTTCAAGCGCAAGAAAAATACTTTAAAATAATAAGTGCTAAACAGAAAGTGGGATCGGCGATTCAGTTAGACGTAGATAGAGCTCGTTCAAATGTAGAGAGTGTACGATCGCAAATTCCTGCATTTGATCAGAAAATTTCACAAATTAAGAATCGAATAGCTGTACTCTTGGGAAAGAATCCTGGCTCACTCAACAGTGAGCTTAGTAGTATAACCCAACTAAACCTACCATCAGAAAAAATTGCTATTGGTGTTCCTGCAAATGTATTAAGACGACGTCCAGATGTTAGAAAAGCTGAACGACAGCTTGCTGCAGAAAGTGCACGTGTTGGAGTGGCTACATCCGATCTCTATCCAAAATTAACCTTGAACGGATCTATTGGTCTTGAATCTCTTTCGCCATCAGGTCTTCTGACATCAATTGCGCCTCGGGTACAATATACACTTTTTGATGGGGGAAGAATTAGAGAACAAATTAAAGCTCAGAGTGCGATGCAGGAAGAGGCGCTCATTCAGTACGAACGTACTATTTTAAATGCGCTTGAAGATGTTCAAAATTCAATTGTCTCCTATGCTAAAGAGCAAGAAAGATCTCGCTCACTTAGAACAGTAAAGCAATCTGCCCTGAGTGCTACAAAACTTGCTCAGTCTCAATATAGAGTAGGTGAAACAGATTTTATAACAGTTCTCGACGCCCAACGCACTCAACTCGATGCAGAAGATCAACTTATTCAGAATGAAGCACAAATTGTAGGAAATCTTATTAGACTCTATAAATCTCTTGGGGGAGGTTGGGATTCAATGAATCAGGTTGAAGGGTAAAAATGGATAAGAACAAGCGTTACACTTTTCTTCTTTGTGGACTAATGCTAATTTTTGCACTCAGCCCGATTGCAAATGAGTTCTCGAGTGGGTATCTTATAACTTCAGTTCTTAGTGTGTGGATTCTTGTTGCTAGTCTTTATGCAGTATGGAGCAGTAAACGGTATTTACGAATTATTGCAACACTTGGAATCCTTAGTCTAGTTTTTCAACTAGTTCGCATTGCAGAGGAGTCCTCGTTTGTTGTTGGAGCATCGCTTTTTGTTCAAATTCTTTTTTTCTTAGCTATTACATGGACATTGTTAAGAAGACTTTTTACTGCCAAGAAAGTTAGTACAGACACAATTCTAGGAGTAATCAGTGTATACTTTTTAATAGGACTTACTTGGGGTTTTATCTATCAGACAATTGAGCTCATCTCTCCAGCTGCATTTTCTCATACTGTTGCAACTTCAGGAAGTTCAGCTTTAGCCAACATGGACAGTTCTTTCTTTTACTTTAGCTTCATTTCAATGACTACGGTTGGGTATGGAGATATAGTTCCACTTCATCCAGTTGCTCGTTCCTTTGCAATGCTGCAAGGCATTGCTGGACAAATGTACATTGCTATTTTAGTAGCGCGTCTTGTGGCTCTTCATATATTAGGAAATCAAAAATGAGAATAAATTCATATCATATTATAAGAATTATATGCGATATTGACGACTTATATATTGTGGTATAAATTTATACTATAGCTACTTAGTAAGTTTTATAAAGAGCTAGTAATTATCGTAAAGATCAAGATTGTTTTAGTTGTTGTTTTTAAGTTAAGTAATGTAATTTTTGAATTGGGTTAGTAAAATGAAGAAATATAGTTTCAAGTTGTTTTTTGTGTTCATGCTATTTTTAGTTTTTCCAGCAGTTGTTTTTGCTGGTGACGGCGTCACGATTGTCTTTAAGAGTGGGTCAACTGCATATCTTAATAATGGGTTTAAGCAGATTGAGAAAGGTATAAGCAAGTCAGAAGATAAGACTCGTGATAGTTATTATGTTAAACTCGATCTTGGAGGAGCTCCATTTTATTTAAACCTCGAGACAGTAGCGGTTGTATGTCGCGATCGCTGCAAGTCGATGGAGATAGTGCAACCACCAAAAAGTGATGGTAATAATTAAATAATAAGAGTTATTTAAAGTTTTATCGAAAAGAGCAATAGAAGTTAAAGGTAGTTTTGATGCTCAAAATATAGCAAACACCGTATGGTCTTATGTCAAGTTAAGCATAAGGGATACAGGTTTATTTAAGTCTTTATCAAAAAGAGGAATGGAAGTTAAAGATAGTTTTAATTTTCAAAATGTAGGAAATATAGCCTGGTCTTTTTCTTTTTTTTCTGACGAGCTTGTTAGAGAATTTTTAACTGATGATACAATTCAGTCGAAAGTAGAAGAAATAAAAAAACAAGGTCAAGTTTTTGCACAAAGACAGATTCAAGTTGCTGAAATTATTGCAGGATTAAGAGCACCTAAAAAGCTTGGAGAATTTGATGCGTTATTAGAAGACTCTCCAATGAATGAATTTGAAAAATCAGTATACGATATTTTATTAGATATGCAGCAAGAATTCAAAAATTTAAGAATACAGTTTTCTAAATCGATAGAAACTATTGCTACAGATTTTATTGTTAGTGATGGAAGTACTTTTGTAATTGTTGAGTGTGATAGTGATGATTATCATCTTTTAAGTGATGGAGCAATGCGTGGACAAGATATAATACAGGACAAAGTTTTTGCTAAATGTGGTTATGAAGTTTTGCATATTTTGAACGGTAATTGGTAC
>CALJRW010000088.1 GCA_937976335.1 uncultured bacterium
GGAAGTTGTATCTTTTGCTGAGGTTTTTGAGAAATTTAACTCTAAATTATCTCAAAAACTGAAAAATAATTGCTTCAATACTTTAAATTCAAAGTTTTAAATTTTATCTATCAGATTTTAGAGGTTTTAAGTAAGTCTCAGGGGGGATAACTAAAGATATTTCAGAAAGAGAAATTGCTTTAACGTATAAAGTCCAAGCTACTGCAACTAAAAGTCCACTAGTTATCGAAAAAAGTAAAAATAAAGGAGTAATAGGAACTTTTTGACTTATCCAAAGTGATGTAAAGAGTAATGGAAATGCAAAAACAGCTTGACTCCATGCAAGGATGTAAGGATTTATAGTGCGTGCTTTTATTTTTATTAATGAGCCTCTAAGACCTGCAAATAATGCACTACAAAGAGCCAATAAAATCCAATTCATGATTCTAGTCAAGGTATAAATATCGGTAAGAGCCATCCCAACTGGGATAGCTAAGCTACCAATATAGTACTAGATGTGCATCATCTTTGCTATCCCAGTTGGGATGTGCTCGATTGTTATGTCGCATTTAATTTTCGAGTTAGAATTGCAACTTCAAGACCACGATCTTCCTCTAATCTGAGTATATTGAATCCGTTTTTTTCATAGTAACTTCTAGTTCGCGGCGTTTCAACTATCATTGCATGACAACCTTCTTGTGTAGCTACAGCAACTAAACGATCCAACATTGTCGTACCTACACCTATCACTGAAAATTCATAGAATTTTTTCAGTTATCCAGTTATCCACTAGATAATTTTGTTTACAATTATTATTACTTTCAATCTACAGATTAAAAATTCTTTTAACACTCTCTTCTATCAGGTAATTTATTTGGCCTTTTATCTGGTGAAGTTCTTCTTTCCGGTATAGGCTTCTTTTCTGGAATTGGCTTTTTAGTTGGTACTGGTATCGTATCTTCTTTTGGTTCAGTAATTGGTTTTGTAATTGTTGTATGCATTTCACTCCTTTATTAAAATAAATTAAAAATATTCATTTGAAATTAAATTTGGGAAATATCCTTCCGGTATACTCTTGCAGTAATCAATAAATCTGTTAACATCCTCTTCGCTATTATCAAAGAATATAGGTCCTTCATATAACCTACTACTACTTCCTCCATATTTATCATCAGTTTTATGTATATGAAAATTACCTCTATTACCTAATACTTTAGATTCTTTTTGTGGGTATCTTCTCCCCCAATGTATGTGGCTTGGAAATAAATTGAAACTATTTTGTTTTTTCGATAAAAACTCATAGATATAGGGAGTAGAGCCATCTTCACCTTTTTCTATACATAGTTTTTTAAAATGCCAAGAATACATAGCTTGAAAATTAGAAAATTGACCTAATAGTCTAAACATCGATTCATAAAAAATAGAAGGATTTGAGGTTTTAGATATATCTCTTAAAGCAATTGAACCGTCAACATATTTATCAAAATCATCAAAACTATTTATTACTCCATCTTTCATTTTACTAAGCAGTAGATCATAGGAACTACGGTGAATAAGATAAGTACCTTTTTTGTTTGATGGCGACTCCTTATTGGAACCATTAAAAATCAAACAAACAAGATCGCTTACTTCACTATTAGCAATTACAATAAAGTGTTTAGAAATAGCAAGTGAATAGTCTTTTTTATCTACATCGTACGAGCCTGGTGAGTTTAAGCCATTTAATAAGCTAACGTAGCCAGCATATTCACCTGCTTTGACAAGTTCATAACTATTTCCTACCTTAGCTAGAAGTTCTTCTAATAAAGACTTAGATTGATCTTGTCCAGTGTTCGGGCGAGCAACAACATCAAATTCTCCAAAAGATCGAGAAATATTTATTGCTCTCGACTCAAGCTCTAAAGAAATAAGCTCATAAGGATTGTTAATAGAAAAATTAGGCTGATCGTAAGTTAATAGGTAATTAACTTGCGCTTCTCGCTCTCCATAGTTTGTACCATCGCGATTTTCATCATGCAATTTGTCTGATATTTCAGCAGTATCCCATAAATTTTTTGGTACTGAGACTTTAGTAAGAGCTACTCTATCTTTTTCTTTAAAAACTTCTAAAATATCTTTTGGCTTAGATATACTTTCAAAAACGGAAAATACTATCTCATCTTTAATAATAAATTCTAAGAGTTCTAAGATTTTTTCTTTATTTATACTATCTAACGAATCTTGATTAGATCTTAAAAAAACTCCTAGATCGTGAGCAACAACTCTAGCATGGCTAGGTTCAGCAGCATTTAATCTTAGAAGAGGGTCGCTAAATGTATCAAAATCAAGCAATGGAATCTGCGGATAAGCTTCTACTAAACTGCGAAATACAGAAGAAGATCCGTAAATATCATAACTCTGAGATTCTCGAATTTTATTCTTTACAAGAGGTATAAGTTCAGGCCTATTAGTACCTGTCAAAGTAGCATCAAAACCAACTCTTTTGACTTGGAGTGACTGCACAACTATCTTCTTATCTAACTGTGCCCAATCAAATGTAGTAGTAGTTTCTCTATACATTAATACCAAATCGGATAAATTCGTATATAATTTATCTCCAGTTTGTCCCCAATTAAACCAAGAATGCATATAACGATCGCTACAAAGTTGACGACCTTTCTCACTTTCTATAACAGCCAGCTCTTTTATTAGAGCTTTACAGATTTCACTAAGAGGTGCAGATGGTAAAAAAGGAAACTTTTCACGATTTTTTACTAAGTGTTTTAAAGCACCTAAATAGTTGCTGTTTCGAGTATATTCTTCAGGTTTATAACCTAAAAAGCTTACCAAGTTTAAGTATTCTTCAAGAAACTTAAGTCTTTCACTTCTATCTCCAATTTTAGAATATCTTTCACTTCTACTAGCTGCACAACCTTTTAACATTCTTCCTAAAGTGTCTAAATGACAAAAACTTACATTATCCCCAAAATAAATCTTCATAGACTCTAAAATTCTAACAAGCATTTCTCGGTTTTTCGGCTCAAACAAATCTTTATCACTAAGCATTAAATACTCTTGAGAAAAATTTATCGCATGTGGATTATTCGCCAATGGAATTCCTCGCAATTTAAGTTCAAAAACAGCTTCTCGCCTATTTCGAGAAGCTTCAAAATCTGCTTGATTATCATTTAATACTTCACTAAATTTTATTAATTCATTTGCAAAACTACGATTTACCCCAAGTATAATATAACTACCAACACGATCTAATGCGCTAATATAAGCTACAGAACAAAATGCATCAAAATATCCGACAAGAGTATTACTTTCTTCTGTAGGAAGCTCAGGAAAGCTACCCTTTGAAGATCTTACAATAATCGCAGCAGCTACTAGCTTGGATAAGCTTTGTGAAAAATCGCTTATTGAAATTGTTTCTCGTGCATCGCCATTTAGCGCATGAGCACATATTCTAAGAACTTGCTCTCGATAGTCTATTGTCTTTACATATATTAAAAAATTTCTTTTCTTAACTGTGTCGATATGATTTGCAATAATCTTATTTTCTAGAACATTTTTTATTATAACCAAAAAGCTTTCTTTTCTTAATTCACCATTTTGAGCAAAAGCTTTTGGTGCTTTAGAGATTTCGCTTAAGACAATTGGAATTATGGATTCATTCACTATTGTATTTAGTCTATTCAAAGAGCCTTGTAAGTTAGGCTCTTCCAACTCTAATTTTAAGACACGATCAATATCAAAGTCGACTAGTCTATTGTTTTCAGTTTTGAGATATTCATTGAACATATTTTGACCAAATTCGTTTTTTATTATCTTAATACTATAATAGATAATACCATTACTATTACTTTTAATCAACTTAAATTTTATGTCCTATTTTACTCATAAAAAAACAATTTGTAATTTTTTGTTAAAGCTTTCCAAACACTAAAAATACATAAAATATAGAAGAAAAGAAAATAGCCGATTGCTGAGTGCCGGCTGCTGAGTGCCTTATGCTGAATATCATTTTCAGCTTTCAGCACTCTGCTATCTAGAATACTGATGACACAGAACACCTTAAGTTCCTTGCTAGATATCTTAGAAAGTCTACTGTAAACGCTACTAAGTTAAAATATATCGATTCTAGCAACACTGTTAGGATCAACAAAAAATGTTAGCAAAGAATTTACACCACTAGGATTTATGACTAAGATTGCTCAGCATATTCCTGATACTTTTGAGCAAATGGTCAGATATTACGGCGCATACTCTGCTAGAAGTCGTGGAGTTAAAACTACTCAATATGATGAACCGATCATCATCCCTCTATCTCAAATGGGGAAAAAACTAAGCCTTCTATTAGCTGGGCATCTGCCATGAAAAAAGTGTTCGAGATTGACCCTCCATGTCATCTTTGATACTAAAGAAATTACTAGAATAGCTAAACATTCTGGACAATCAGCTTGAACTGCTCCTCCACCATTAAACAAAAACTATCGCAGCTTATATTCTAAAAAAAAATAAACTCTCATTGTTCACACTCACTCTTAGTCTAGAATTAATCAAAATTAGAAAATTTCTCTAAACTACAAAACTCAGATATGATTTTCACTTAAAATAACAAAAATTAATAAAAATCTTCATTAACTATCATTAAAAAATACTTGAAATAATTCATAACTTAAAACTGTTTTAACTTTTCTGACCTGAAGAATTACTAAGTCACACAAGTTGAGATAAGTCTGGCAAAGGAATCTCAGTAATAGCTCTAATAGGTTTTTTTACGATGATCTTTAAGGAACTAAAATCAAAGTCTTTATTTTGATCAACCTGACGTTTCTCAAATTCATCTAGACTATAATGAATATTACAATTTTTCCTATCTTTTGTAATACCTACAAAAGACTTTATTTCCAACCCTGCACTATTTAATGTATCAAAAGCTAATCTCATAAGGTAATAATTAGATTTTGTATAGTAATTATAGTGAAATTCCGTTTCACCTGCCTTGGTTTCCCATATTCGTTTATTTCTATAATCAATGTCTCTAAAACGAACTCGATTAACTAAACTAACGCTCACTTCAAAATCGGTGCCAGGGGCTTTACCAACAGCAACTTCTTTATAAGCAGCAATAAGTTTCTTCATTACATATTCAGTTAAAGTTTTTTCGTGTGCGCTAACTGATTTATGTGCGCGATTAATATCATTTCTAACTACATTAGTCATATTAGTCATATTTAACTCCTATTAGGTTCTCTAGTCTCTAGTTCGTATTATACCTTATGGTAATTGCTAGTCAATTCGTTGCTTAATGTCGATATGCACTTTAAATTCAGGTAGGTAAAATATCTTTCACTTAAGTTCTTATTCTATTGAAGAAGACTAAAAATCTTGACAAGTCTTCCTACATTTAACCATGAACGAACATTCGTTTTCACGTCTTTTTTTATATCGTGCCTGATAGCGATTAGATCGTAATGATATAAACAGCTATTTTATTAATTTCTTGTACAGAAGAAGCTAATCAACGGACAGCATCAATGAAGCTTATCCTAGAGTGGTAAACCTTTTATGTTTTTTCAGCCTGTAACATGACAAGTCTTATGAGATTGTAAACAATTAAATAAGAATAAAGTTAAAGTGGTTTTCTTAGAGGCATAGAATCAGTTGCTATCGCAACTCCAATGTTAGGAAGCTGCTAAACGATTTCCAGCTTAATAGTTGGATACTCGTAAGAGTACTATTCAAAATTAACTGCTTAGCAGCCTTCTCTTCAAGCCCTGTAAGGGCTTGCGAATCAGCTTTGCTGCCTCGGTAACCATTCAGGAGCTAAAAGCACCTGAACGCTTACGGAACACTAAAGCCTAACTTCTCCCAAATGCCTTACGCTTAGCTAAATTAAACAAATCTCTTGCCCAAATCTTAAGTCTTCTTCTTTTATTATTTAACCAAAGCAAGCAATAGCCTCCATTGCCTAAGAAGAACTTACAAACTGGTTTTTGAAGCTTTGGTAAAAAGCAAAAGAAATGACTGAGCATGTTCATTTCTGTTAGGAAAAATTGCTTTCCTGTATGTTTTGGAATTTCTTCTCCATAAGATAAATAACTTGGAATTGGCTTTCCTTGACGGCGATGAGTCTCGATTACTCTAAAGGCTCTCCAGCGCTTTTCGCCAACCATATGTTTATTACAACTAAGAGCTTCTTTTTTAGTTAAATCATTCCAACCAATCTTATCTGCTTCTTGCATTTCTCCAATAACTTTTTCACCAATACTAGTTCTAACAAGAGCAAAACTCCAACCCTTTTCCAAGAGTAAGTTAAATTCTCTAAAAATACAGCAAGGGGACAGTAGGATAGGCAAAAATAGATTATAGTTCTATTTCTACAATACTAAGAATTTTAACTAGAAACTCAACGTAATATTTTTTGTCCTCGATCACAATCTAAGTTCATTTCGAAACATTGCAAATGTTGAAAAATCAATAGAGTATTTAGAACAACACATTCCTAAGAATCACTAGAGTTGATCATGTATTTGTAAATATTTGATTTATCAGCAAGCCTGGCTTAGAAAGCTTGTCTTAAACTAAGCTTATTTACCACCCATAGCGGAAAACAGTAAATGACTTAAGAATTTCTTAATTTCTCCCGTATCCGCAGACTTCTTACTCTTCTTTCCACCATCTGGGAAGTGCTCATCGTACAATAACTGCTTATGAACTGAGCTTAAAAGAGTTGAGACTAATTGTGTTGGATACTTATAGCCTGGCTTAACAGACTTAACTAAAATTATCGCTGAAAAATATCGGAACAGACGAAAGAGATTTCTGCTTAGATTTAACCTAATAGCTGCTATTTATAATCTGGAATTAATGTGAATTATGAAACAACTCTAATTAAGTAACTCTTGTCCATAATCTGCGAACAAGCTTCAAATGAAGCTGAGCAGTTGGGAAGCTTCTCGTAGGAGAGTTTCTAGCTATCGCAAGAGAAACCCCACCGAGAGTGTGTTATATCGAATAATTTATGAGTATCGCCAAGAGTTTGAGTGGCAATGGCAGGAGTTTTTTGAGCATAAGTACGGCTTTCTTAGAGATGAAGTTCTAAAATCTTTTGATAAATACCTAAATTGTGGGATTCTGTTTAATGGCTGTGCTTATCTAGAATGTACTGATTGCAAATACTCAGAGCTTCTTGCCTTTAGCTGTAAGCAAAGAACCTTATGTCCAAGCTGCTCTGCCAAAAGAGCATTAACATTTTCAGAAAATCTTGTTGATAATATCCTTGAAGATGTACCACATGCACATGTGGTGTTTACTGTTCCAAAACGGCTAAGACCATATTTCAAATTCAACCGTGACCTAAATAAGCATCTATACACTGCAGCTTGGCAAACTGTACAAGAATGGTGTGCAGATGAGCATCCTGACTGTAAGCCTGCTATGGTAGCAAGCCTCCACACTGCTGGCGATCTTCTTAACTGGCACCCTCATGTACATTCCTTGGTAGCTCTGGGAGCTTTTGGCTTAAATGGTGATTTTAAGCTTTTTGAAAATATTAATACTCAATGGCTCACAACAGTATTTGCTAGAAACATATTTGAGCTACTAGAAGATGAATCATGCATTGAACCTGAAGTAATAGAAAATCTAAGACAGTGGCAAAATAGTGGCTTTAATGTATGGCTTGGAGAAGCTGTAGAATCTCATGATACTGAACACCTTAAGTTCCTTGCTAGATATCTTAGAAAGTCTGCTGTAATGACTTCTAAGCTTAAATACATTGAATCTAGTAATAAAGTTAGAATTAACAAAAAGTATGACGGTAAAGACGTAGTTAAAGACTTTTCGCCTCTAGAGTTCATAGCTGAAGTAGCTCAGCATATTCCTGACACTTTTGAGCAAATGCTCAGATACTACGGCGCTTATTCTGCTCGTAGCCGTGGTGTTAAGACAACTCAATATGCTGAGCCTGTCATAATTCCATTATCTGAAATGGAAGAAAGAACCAAGCCTTCTGTATCTTGGGCATCCGCCATGAAAAAAGTATTTGAAATTGACCCTCTTGTTTGTCCTAAATGTGCTGGGGAGATGGTTATCAAGAGCTTTATATTCAATACTAAAGAAATTACCAGAATGGCTAAATACTCTGGACAGACTGTCTGGAATGCTCCGCCACCAATTACTAAAACTATCGCAGCTTAAATATTATACAAAAAAATGAACTCTTGTCGTTAACGAATAAACTCGTTCCTAAAATCAAAAAATCAGCTCAAAACAATTAATAATTCAAATTCTTGAACTAAAAACTATAAATCTACTCAAAATCTTCAAAATCAACTTCTAAAAAAATATTAAATCTTCTTAAAATTAAGCTTTACTTAAAGTAAGTTTAACTAACAGGTGTTAAGTAATTAAACTTAAAACTATTTTAACTTTACCTACCTGAAACTGGTTAAATATGTAATCTCTAGCACACTACAGAACTCGGTGTAACACATAAGTTGTTAATCCCTACGGTTTTTATGTTCTTTGGTGTTCTGCTGTGTTCGGTGAATTTCTTGGCTGGTGTGTTTTTAGTGTGTTTTTTATGTTTTAGAAAAATAAAATATTTGTATTTGGTGACCCCCGCTTCAGTACAGAATCTTTTCTAGTTTTTTTATCTTTGTTTTACATTAAAGTTCTGAGAGCTACACTATTTAGCATATCTACCCATTGACTCTTGGTGGGTAGATTTACTAAAATATAGCTATGCAAGCAAAGAGATATAAAAGACTTAAATCACTACTAAAAAAGCCATCATTCACGACGGCAGAAGCCAGTAAGAAAGGTGTCGGCTCTAGTCTGCTCAGTTACTACGCTAAGAAGGGTTATATTGAAAAACTTAGTCGTGGTGTTTATCGAGGTAACGAGTCAGAAAGAACTGAAGTCCCCTTTGAATGGGAAGATCTGATCTCAACTGCTGCAAGTATTCCTAATAGCAAGATCTGTCTTATCTCTGCCCTTGCTCTCTATGAACTAACGGATGAGATCCCGAGGCAGTTCTGGATTGCTATTCCTCATAAGCAGTATGCACCAAAGAGACTAAAAGCAAAGATTATTAGGATGCGTGATGTAAGAACTGGTAGCACCAAGATAAAACTGGGCGATACTGATGTTAGTATTTTTGATAAAGAAAGAACCATCGTAGATTCCTTTCGTTTTATTTCACAAGAAACAGCTATTAAAGTTCTTAAAGAATATCTCTCTGGTAGGCATGGCAAGCCTGATCTTGTAAAACTCAGGAAGTATTCTCGTAAACTGAAAACGCCTATTGAAAAATATGTAGAGGCGTTTACGACATGAGTAAAGACCTGGAACAATCACTCAAAGACAGAATCAAGGCGATAGCAAAGGCACAAAACCGTGCCTTTAATGATGTGTGGAAAGCACTCGCTCTTGAGCGGTTTCTCGCTCGACTTGCAAGATCAGACAGACTTGATAACTTTATATTTAAGGGTGGTTTTCTTCTTGGAAAATACCTACGTCTTGGAAGAGA
>CALJRW010000089.1 GCA_937976335.1 uncultured bacterium
ACCAAGTTATTTTATATTAAAAAGTAAATTAGATAAACCTTTAGAAAGAACTAAAAACTAATAACGACTCAACAAAAAAGTTGCTTACTTATCTAATCGTAGTTATAATTAAGCCTTAGTCTATCTAGAATTATTATGTCTGAGTTTTCGAAAGATAATAATCAAAACAGTCCAGTTGTTATTTCAGCTAGAGAAAAGGAAGGTTTCCTTGTACCAAATCTTCCTGAACATTTTTTTAGAAAAAATCGTGCACCTTCGGTATCGCAAAATTTACTTAATGAGATTGTTAAATCTCCAGAGAGCTATGGTTCGACAGCCATTTTCGAGGCAATTGATTATTTACAGCCTGAGTTGAGTTACGTTCGGGGTATGATACGTGTTGAGCATCAAAGGTTTTATGAACAATCTGAGGATGGTCCATGGGAGAATTGTTTTGACTTTTCATTTGCAAGATCGTTTCATGATTCTGCAGTCATTACTGATGTTCGTTTGAAGCTTTTAGGTGTTAAGATGGATTTTTCAGAGGTACTTACTGATGATTTGCTAAATTTACTTCCTCAAATTGGAGATATTGAAAGATTTAAAAAACCAAAGTTAGTCTTGCAAGATGGTGGATTACTAGCACTAGATTCGAGTGTCTTTCGACATGCTAATTTAAGATTGTCTATCCCCAATGATAATTTAGGTTTTTATGAATGTGTCGGAGTTGTGGGACAAGAACGAGTTCGTAAGAAAGATGGGCTAGTCTATCTTTCAGTAAAAACAATCGGTGCAAGTTCTTTCCCTTCCCATGAAGATTTGATAGGGAATGAACAGTCTGTACAAATAAATCGATTTGCTAGTTATTATGGAAAGGTAGGATATACAGCAATTGCGGCTAAGCGTCGCCTTTCTAGAGACACTGTTGTGCTAACATTGAACAATACAGGTCCTGCTGAGTTTTGGATTAATGTAGAAATGAATGATCCTAAAAAGTCTGCATAACCATTAGGTTGATTTTACCAGCAACTAACATTAGTTAGGTGGTACTAATTTGCTTGGTAGTAAGGTATTAATTGCTAATTATTTTACAAAAAAATTCTCCTCTATTTGCTTATGCAGCTAATAATCCTGTATAATTAACTTGATTATATAACTCAGATGAACTATAAGTTTCGAACTGATCTTTCTACCTTCTACACTCTCACTCTTTATTAACCTCTTCCGCCCAGTCCTTAAAATCCTTAGCTCGTCCAAACTCAGGTTCTTTCATATTTCTAAGCATTTTTCTAGTTTCTGTATAACCGAGCTCAATAATAGCTTCAAGAAAATCTCTATCTAGTGCAACATAAGTCATAGTTTCGTATGCAACATCTTCGCCAAGTTTATTTTTTAGTAATGTAAAAATTGGCCAAGTTGGGCCAACGGCAGTAATGAATTTTGAAGTTGAAGAGCCTACTGCTGCTTTTAAAACTGGACCCATAGGAGCAACGTTTCTAATATTAAAAGTATCAGGTGGTCTTAAACAAAAAGTTTCCATTCCAGAAGGAACTTCCCAATCGGGTCGTTTGTCAGGTGGTTGGCCGTATTTTTTTAACCAAAAAAGCCTTCCTGATACATCTATAATTATAACTTTGCTAGCTCCAAGTCTCACCGCTGGGTCAACTGGAATGTTAGATGAAATTCCACCATCAACAAGAGTTATTTTTCCTTCTGCAGTGTCCATTTCAACTGGGGGAAGAATTGAAGGAAGTGCAGCCGATGCAAAGCCATGTTTTGAAGTTAAATTTCTTACATTATATACAGAAAATGATGCGCCTTCCAGAATCGCATCGTCTTCAGGAATGTTTCGGTCCGCACTTAGAAAGAGTAATGGTTTTCTTTTTTCTCCTTCCATCGTCGTCATCGTTCCTATAGCTTTAATAGATTCGGCTCTAGAACTTAGCGACAGTCCGCCAAACATGTTCAACACGTCATCAATACTTTCTTGAAGTGGGCTTGGATCGAAAACCGCATCTGAACTCGGATTTGGTCCTGGTGACATATATTGTAAAATGGCAACTTTGATAGCACGTAAAAATGCCATTGATGGGGAACCTCTAAAAGTATTTTTGAAAGTTCTTTCTTTCCAAAGTTTTTCTATCTCAAATATTGATTCGTCAATGCCTTTACTTAAGCCAGCACCAAAAAGTAGTCCGTTAATGGCCCCGATGCTTGAACCCATTATTACCCATTTAGCATCTTTTTGTTCTTTGAAATAAGAAGATAGAGCTTTTAGAGCCCCAGCTTGGTAGGCAGCTCTTGAGCCTCCACCTGATAAAACAATACCAATGGTTTCTTCTGGGTTTTCTGTAAAAGCATCCTTATTAATAGAAACACTTGAATCTGTTCTTCTTCTTTTTTTCATTGCTTGCAAATTTTATCTCTTTTATCCTAAAATTTTCAAGGTACTCATTCTATGGAAAAAAGAATAATCATTACTGTTGATGGCTTAGCTGGTTCTGGGAAGACTTCCTTATCAAAAGAGCTTGCCAAAAAATTGAAATATGTACATTTCAGTAGTGGGATTTTATATCGAGTTATAGGTTTTTTAATAAATCTAAAAAGTATTAAATTCGACGATGAAAGGGCTATAAACGATATATTAAACTCAACAAAAATTGAACTAAATTTATCTCCTGAAGATAAAACTTTAGTATATATAGATGGAAAGAAGTATGAAACAAGCAGTTTGTATACTCCTGAATGTTCTGAGGCAGCTTCAAAGTGCGGAGAATTACTAAGTGTTAGAAAAAAACTATTAAACTTACAGAGAGATGTATATCCAGGTAAAAACATAGTTGCTGAAGGTAGAGATCTTGGAACAGTTATATATCCAGAAGCAAAAGTTAAGTTTTTTATAGAAGCAAGTGAAGAAACTCGTGTGTTAAGGCGCTATAATCAACAGAATCAGACAAGTTTTATGAGTAAAAAAGAGTTAGAAAGAGCACTTGAAGCTCAGCCTAAAAAGCTTGAAAATTTTAAAAAAGACCTTGAAATTGAACTACTTGAGAGGGATAGACGGGATACCGAAAGAGGAAATAGCCCTACAATTGCTGCTAAAGATGCAATTATCATTAAAAACGAAGGCCAAACGTTGACGCAAGTGGTCGAAAACATGTATGATCTTGCGCTACAGCGTGTGAGTTAAGTCAAGTTTGTTTAAGGCCTTTACTCTCCGTTGAAAATATAAAAAGGAAATAAATAATAATATGGAATCAAGTGAAACAAGTACTGGTGGTTTTGCCAGTGAGTTTAAAAAATATATTGAAGGCTTTGAGCAAGATCTTCAACCTGGGAATATCGTACCGGGATCAATTGTAGCGATCGAAAGAGATTACGTAATTGTTGATATTAATTTTAAATCAAACGGGTTAATTCCTGTTGCTCAGTTTAAAGACCCGAAAGGGAACATGACATGCAAAATCGGGGATGAGATTGAAGTTATGATTCTTGCTTTAGAGAATCAAGATGATCAATTAGTTTTATCCTTTGAAAGAGCATATCAGAAAAAAATCTGGGATGAAGTTGAAGATAAATTTAAGAGTGGTGGTACAGTTAAAGGAACTGTAACTCATAAAGTCAAAGGCGGACTTCAGGTTGATATTGGAATACCTGCATTTTTACCAGGTTCTCAAGTAGATACTAGACCTCACAAAAATTTAGATAAGTTCATAAATCAGTATCATGAATTTAAAATTCTAAAAATCACTAAAGACAAAGGTAATATCGTTCTTTCTAGAAGATCTCTCCTCATGTCTGAAAGAACTCAGTTACGTGAAGAAACTCTTAAAGTGATAAGTGAAGGTGTTGTTATGGAAGGTACTGTTAAGAATTTAACAGACTATGGTGCTTTTATAGATTTAGGTGGAATTGATGGTCTTTTACATATTACAGATATTTCATGGGGACGTGTAAATCATCCTGCTGATAAATTAACGGTTGGACAAACTGTTCCTGTAGTTGTTCTAAAGTATGATCAAGAGAAGCAAAGAGTTTCTCTTGGTATTAAGCAATTAAATGAAGATCCATGGCAAAAGGCTGGGGACCAATTTCCTATTGGAGATAAGGTTACTGGTAAAGTTGTTAACATTACAGATTATGGAATTTTCATTGAGCTTCAAGAAGGAATTGAAGGTTTGGTTCATGTTTCAGAAATGAGCTGGACTAAGAAGATCAGAAACCCTTCTAAGAATTACAATGTCGGAGACGAAGTTGAGGCGGTTGTTTTAGGTATAGATAGTGAGCAGCAGCGAATTAATCTTGGTATTAAACAACTTGAAGATAATCCTTGGGACAGTCTTCACGAAAGACATCCAATTGGATCTAAAGTTAAAGGTACAGTTAGAAGCATCATGGAATTTGGTATCTTCATAGGAATAGAAGATGGAATCGATGGTCTTGTTCATGTTTCTGACTTTTCTTGGGTTAAGAAAGTAAAAGATCCTAAAGAAATTTCTGAAATTTATAAAAAAGGTGATGAGATAGAAGCCTTAATTTTAGGAATTGATACTGATAACGAAAGACTAAGTCTTGGAATAAAACAGCTTGAGGAAGATCCTTGGGAAACAATTATTCAAAGATATCCAGTTGGCTCTAGAGTTAAAGGAAAAGTTGCATCTAAAGCAGATTTCGGATTGTTTGTAGAAATCGAAGATGGAGTAGAAGGTCTTGTTCATACCTCAGAGTTAGTAGCTTTTGATGGTGGTGATGAGGGTGATTCTGAAAAAGATCCTTATGCAATAGGAGCCGAGCTTGAGACTGAAGTTATTGCAGTTGATGGTGAAGAAAGAAGAATTAGCTTAAGTGTTAAATCTCTTCATAGAAAAGCGGAAGATAGAGGAATGTCTAGCTTCTCTAATGATGAAGGGCCTGCAGTTACTTTTGGTGAGCTGTTACAACAGAATATTAAAGGTGACGAGTAGTAGGTAAAGCGCAGTTTATTCTTGAAAGAAGGCACTAAGTTACACGAAGATTTTTTTTCTAATGAAAAGACTTTGTATAGCTTAGTGCTTTTTTTTCTGTTTATGGTTTTATGTTTTTCATATCTTAGAAATCAAAAATCTGATTAAAACTTGTTTTTCCTGCTTAAAATGTATATTTTCATCTAATGCAGGAGTCATTCAACCTACAGTTATCAATTCAACCTAAAAAAAATAAACCCTCAGTAAAACCTGTGAAGGCCAAATCTTCAAGTAAGCTCACACCAATGCTTACTCAATACATTGAGTTCAAAGAGGAACATTCTGATTGTATCGTATTAATTCAAGTTGGTGATTTTTACGAAGCTTTTTTTGATGATGCGAAAACTTTAGCTTCTACATTAAATGTAACTTTAACTAGTCGTTCCAAAAAAGATTCGGAGCCAATACCTATGGCTGGAGTGCCCATTGGTGCAGTAGAAGGATATTTAGATCGCCTTGTTGATGCGGGTTATTCGGTTGTTTTAGTTTCTCAACAAGAGTCCTTCGCTGGAAAAGGAATGGTTCCAAGGTTTGTTGATAGGATAATTACTCCTGGAGTAAGACTTCTTGGCCATTCTGCTAGTGTGGAAAATGTGGCTAACTATGTATGTGCGGTGCAGTTAGAAAAACTTGATTTTAGTTCGGATGTCTATGACGTGAGTTTTGCTTTAGCATTTTCTGATTTTCAAACTGGAGAAGTTTTCTTAAAAGAAGGCAATGGTTATCAACAATTAAATTCTGAAATCAGACGCTTAATGCCTGCTGAGTTGTTAATTCCAAGAACTGTGAATGGAATTAAACTAGATCAAAGACAAACTTGGATAAGAGAGTTAGGTAAGTTTAGTAAGGCGCTTAAGTTTAGAGCTGAAGCTAAAGAAATGAAATCTTATAAAAAAATTAAAGGTTTTGAAAAATTAGCACCAATTGAAAAAAAAGCTCTAGGGATTTTAACTGATTTTTTAGAAGAAACTTTAGTTACTGATGAACTGCCTATTCATTCTATTGAGCGATTTTCTGATGATGATGTGCTCTGGATAGATAGTTCAACAAGGGACAATCTTGATTTAATTAAGAATTCAAATACTCGTGCAAAAGACTTGAGCTTGTTTGGCGTATTAGACAAGACGAAAACCTTTGGTGGGTCAAGGTTATTACAAGATTGGATTCTTTCCCCTTCTTTTAAAATTGAAGAAATAAAAGCACGTCAAAATGTTGTAGCTTTTTTAAAAGAAGACCCATTTCTTTTAGAGAAGGTAAGAGAGTCTCTTGCTACTGTGAGTAATTTAGAAAGAATTTCTGCAAGGATAGAGCTCGGTGTTATTACACCAAGAGAGTTAGGGGCTTTAAGAGATAGTTTGGAAAATGTTCCTAAGATAAAAGAATTGTTTTTTGATTGTGAAGAAGTGCCAGAGTTGTTAGCAAATGTTATCGCTAATTTAAGAATTGATGAAGATTTGTTTGAAATTTTAGTAAATAGCTTAGAAAAAGATTTGCCGTTAAGTGTAAAAAATGGTTCGATTTTTGTAACCGGCTACAATCCTCAACTTGATGAGCTTAGAAAACTAAAAGAAGGTGGCTCTGAATACATTCTAAATCTTGAGTTAGAAGAAAAGCAAAAAACAGGAATTAGTTCTTTAAAGATTAAGTATAATAATGTGCTTGGATATTTTTTTGATGTTACAAAGGCTAATGTTAGTAAGGTTCCTAGTTACTTTATACCAAAACAAAAAACTACTAATAGTGAAAGATTTTTCACTGATGAATTAAAAGCTACTGAACAAAAAGTTATTGGTGCTAAAACTAAAATTCTTTCTTTAGAAAGAGAGCTTTTTGAAGAATATAGACAAAATCTAAAGACTTATTCTGAATCAATAAGAAAGCTATCGAAACAAATTTCAATTTTGGATGTTTTAGCAGATTTTGCTTACCTTGCTGATTCAGAAGGCTATGTTTGTCCCCAAATTGAAGAATCTGAAGGAATAGATATTGTTGAAGGGAAACATCCTATTCTTTCAAGAATGCTTGGAAGTGAATTTATTAGCAATAATTTAAAAATTAACGAACAATCTAAGCTGATAATTATTACTGGTGCTAATATGGGCGGAAAATCTACATATTTAAGACAAACTGCACTTTTAGTTATAATGGCACAAATTGGTTCTTTTATTCCCGCTCAATCTGCCAAAATTGGCCTAGTTGATAAAATATTTGCAAGAATTGGCGCTTCTGATGATATTTCAGAAGGTGAGTCGACTTTTATGGTAGAAATGCGTGAAGCTAGTGGTATTATTTCAGGTGCTACAAATAGAAGTTTAGTTTTAATTGATGAAATTGGAAGAGGCACTGCAACAAGAGATGGGCTTGCAATAGCGCAGGCCGTTCTCGAGTGGTTGGTGAAAAAGACAAAGTGTAGGACTTTATTTGCTACTCATTTTCACGAACTTACAAATCTTTCTAATGAGTATGAGCAAGTAAAGAATTTATCAGTTAGTTCCATTGACAGAGAAGGAAAAGTTATTTTTACGCACAAAATGCAAAGCGGCCCAGCAAGTCAGAGTTACGGGATTGAAGTTGCAAAGTTAGCTGGATTGCCTGGAAGTTTATTAGAGCGAGCAGAAGAGCTGCTGGAAAGTATCGATAACAATGAAGTTGAAACTAAAAATCAAATAGATTTATTTTAAATGCACGCTTTTATCTCAAAAGTACTTGAGTGTATTCTTGAAAATTCAGAAACAGATGAAATTTATATAGTGGGTGGAGTAGTGCGAGATGTCCTGCTAGGTAGTGAGAAAATTGCTAAAGACATAGATATCTCTTTAAAATTTGGTGCTTTAGAGCTTGCAAAAAAAACAGCTTCTAAATTTGATGCAAGTGTAAAAGTGTATGAAAAGTTTGGTACATCAAAAGTCATTTTTACAAGCACTGTAAGCTTTGAAGTTGATTTTGTAAATTTTAGAAAAGAAACATATTCACAATCTGGAGTTTTGCCTGAAGTTATTAAAGGCGAATTTAGAGATGATCTTTTACGTAGGGATTTTACAATTAACTCACTAGCAATAAGGTTAGAGGATTTTCTTAAAGCGAGTGGTGATGTTAGTAAGCTTATAAAAATAACAGTTGATTTAGCAAGTGGAGTAGAAGATTTATTTAATAGGCTTATTAAGGTGCATCATAAGAATAGCTTTGTTGACGATCCTAGTAGAATCTTTAGAGCGTTTAAATATAAAAATAGGATTCATGGCGAAATATGTAAATCAACTAATATTCTACTTGACAATGCAATTAGAGATAAATGTCTTTCAACAATCTCTCCACAAAGAATTCTAAATGAACTAAATTTAATTACAAGCGAGAGACGCGCGGCTTATATTCTAGAAGATTTATTTATGAGAGAAGTTTTTCTCTCCTTAGGGCTTTTAAGTAAAATTAGTAATTTTACAGATTTTAGGAAATCTTATGCTCAGCATTTTACTCAAAACGAGAGTCTTAGCTTGACTACATTGTTAGAGTTCTTAGCTATTTATTCTAATGAAACTAGCTTTTTTGAAAACCTTCCGATTAAGAAGAAAGAAATTGTACGTTTAAAAAAAATTCTTAGCTTAGGCTAAATTAGCAATTATTACATGCTGTTATCCTAATTTTTAAGCATAGGCTTCTAGACGAGAGGGGCGGAGCGTCATATAGAGTTAAAGATATTCTATGATAAATTTTGTAACTCTTAAATCCCGATGCTTCCAACTAAGCTTTAACTTATATACTGCTCGACATTTGGTTTTAGCGTTTTTTCTTGAAATTTATGCATAGCATAAATTCAGACTTATATGTTTGAGCAGTATATGTGTTTA
>CALJRW010000090.1 GCA_937976335.1 uncultured bacterium
GATCTTCTGATATTAGCTCTTCTAAATTCGGGATGTACATGCTCATCTGTTTATTCTCCTTCTTTAAACTCATAAAAAGGTTTTAACAGATTTTCAAGTAATTGTATCTAGGGGGTTTTAGCCGTTTTTCGACACTCCCATAACGTGTTTTAAGGGTGATCCTAACAATTCTTGTATTATTAACATCTAAAGGGTCAACCTTGCTTTCCACTTCAATAGTTTTTCCTCTTAAGTTATGTTTATATCTGAGGAGTGAGCTTATTCTTCTATGTATTTCTGCATGTCTTAAGTCCCCGATTGGAGGCGTTGGATTACCTTGAGTGTCTAATTCTACTGTTGTTCTAACTAAGTCTTGTTGAGCTACGTCAAGTGTTTGCATTGAACTTGAATACCGTGCCCCTTCATAACAGGGCCCACTTAAGTCAACTAAAATGCCTAAAACATTAGTAAATTCAAAAGTTAGTGTAAATATAACAATTAAAAGTGGAAGTGTGAGAATAGTCTCAACGAAGGCTGCACCTCTAATATTAGTATCTTTTGAAAATTTATTATTTATTGACATTTTTTAGTTCCCTAAAATTGATTCTTCATTTAATAGGTTTTTGCTTCAGCTAAATATAAAAAAAGATCAAAAAAAGAAAGGGTATTTTTACTTACTTATAGGTATCTCTAGATTATCCAGTAAGGCATTGTTTTGTTTGTCATAGAAAAAAATACTTAGTTTTGTGTTACTCTTAAAACCAGCATAAAATTTCTTTTTAGCAAAGTCTGGCATTTTATCCATGGGAAAGTTATTGAAATAGAGATTAAGAGTACTTGAATCAAGAGATTTAGCATAAACGAATTTTGGTCCTGCAATTTTATTATTTTTTACGAAAGTTATTATTTCTAAATGTTCATTCAAAACATTATTCTTGTCTTCATTTTTTTTATTCGTAGATATTTTTTTTAGAAAATCTGAAAATCTCATTTTTGCTTCTTTATCTGGAGCGTGATTTAAAGCAAGTTTACCATACTTTAAGGCTTCTTTATTTTTACCAAGCTGACTTAAAGTTATCGATGTGTATGCATTTGCATGAAAGTTATTTGGGTCTTTTTTTAATATATTTTTTAGCTCATTAAGAGCGGATTCAAATTTACCACTAAAGGATAAGGCACTTGCATACTTGGCTCTAACATTATTATCTTCAGGAACAATATCAAGGTATTTTTTATAGTATTCTGCTGATTTATCAAAAACTTGATTTTCAAATGAAATTTGTGCAACTTCTAAAATTGCTTTTTTATTTTTTGGATTTTCTTTTACTTTTTCTATAAGAGTAAAAATATTTTCATTTTTCTTAGCAGATCTTTTTTCTTGGTATTCTTTAAAAGTTAATTTTGGTTTTTTACCTATTTGTGATTTACCTAAAGAGTTAAATATTACAAACGCTATAAGGCTTATTGCTAAAATTACTAGATAGTATTTGAAAGATATAGATTTTTGACTCTTCCCACAGTTGGGGCAGTAGTTACTTGTTTTTTCTAATTTTTTTGAGCAGTATTTACATTTCATATTAAATTAGTAACCGTTCTATCACAGAGTCGCTAAGAATAAAGCCTTTATTAGAAAGAAAAATCTTACTATTTTTCTTATGTAATAACTCAAGAGAGAGCATTTCTTCAATTTTATCAGATAGTTCAAGGTTTTCTTGAGCGTTAAGTAAAGGCTTTATATATTTTAGTTCAATACCAGAACTGCGCCTTAAACCTAAAAAAATTCTTTCAAAAGCTAACTCTTTCTTCGATAAAGATTCTTCCCAAGCTTTCGTATTTTTATTACTAGAGAGGTAATCCATGTATTTATCTGGATTTGCAATGTTTGAGTAGCGGTAGGCTATATTTTTTTTGCTATAAAAACTATGAGCTCCAGCTCCAAGACCTAAATAGTTTGTTAAATTCCAATAATTACTATTATGTTTTGATTCAAATCCTGCCTTTGCAAAGTTACTAACTTCGTATCTTATAAAATGATTTTTTTCTAAGAAGTTAAATACATAATAAAACATTTCTTCAATTTTACTATCTTCTGGTATAATTAAATTCCCCATCTCTTTTGATTTAAAAAATGGCGTCCCTTTTTCTATTGTTAATAGATATGCAGATATATGCTTTGGATTTAATTCAATAAGTTCAGATAAATCTCTCTCTAGCTCTTTTATCGTTTGTTTTGGAGTTCCAAAAATTAAATCAAGACTATAGTTTGGTATTTTTTTCTTTAAGATTTCACATACCTTTTTAACTTGTAAAGCATCATGATTTCTTCCAAGTAGTTTTAAAGATTTATTATTTAAAGATTGAACTCCAAGACTTATTCTATTAATACCAGCTTCTTTGTAAATATTAATAATTTCTTCATTGAGATGTTCAGGATTTGCTTCGATTGTAATTTCTTTAATTTCAGATTTTGATGTTTTAATTAAGTAATCAAGTATTTTTTTTATACTCTTTCCAGAAAAAATAGAGGGGGTACCTCCACCAAAATATACTGTTTGAATATTCTTAGATTCCCACTCAGAATTTTTTGTGCTTATTTCAAATTCTTTAAGAATAGCTTCTACATATTCATTTTCGGGAAGATTTTGAACTGCATAGGCATTAAAATCACAATAAGGACAAATTTTTGAGCAAAAAGGTATATGAATGTATAGACCAAAGTCCTTCACTTTTTTCTTTTTTTACGTCTAGCTTTCTTTTGAGCAGCTAATTTTTCTTTTTCTGTATTTGGATTTTTAGGTTCAGGAGTGGCTTCGTTCTCTAGAGAACTCCTATGTTCCATCTCCATTTGTTTTTCCCTAGCAGCTCTTCTTTGTCTTTCTGCTTCATAGTGCTCTAGCACTTTTTGTAGTTCATTAGCATCATAAAAGAATAATCGTCTAACAATAGATTCTTTCATAGTATCAAGCATGCTTGAAAAAAGAGTAAAGCCTTCTCTCTGATATTCGTGAAGAGGATTTTTTTGACCATAACTTCTAAGTCCAATCCCCTCTCTTAAAGAATCCATATTTTTTAAATGAAGATTCCAGAAGTGATCCAGCGATTCAAGTATTGTGTCTTGTTCTATTGTAGCAAATTCAAAATCAAAAGCTTTATCTCCTCTTTCAGTTATTGAAACTTTAAGGCTTTCATCATTTAAATAGCTCTCTTTTAAACTATCTAAAATTTCTTGAGTTTCTTTAGTTTTAAATTCGTATTGTTTTTTGGCAGCTTCTCTAATTGTATCAAAAATTATTTGCTTATCAAGTTGTATGCCGTCAGATATTACATCTTTAATGTTGAATAAAAATTCAATTCTTTTATTTATTTTTTCAATATCCCAGTTAATTGCTTTTTGTCTTTCGTCGCAAATTGCAGTAATAGTGTCTTCAATTAAATCTTCAATATAAGATTTAATTTCTTCATTTATATCTTCTTTTTTTAAAACTTTATTTCTTAATTCGTATATTACTTTACGCTGTTTGTTCATTACATCATCATATTCAGTAACATGTTTTCGACTCTCAAAATGAAATCTTTCTACTTTTTTTTGAGCCCCTTCAATTGATTTACTTATCATTTTACCATCAATTGCATGGCCTTCTTGCCAGCCAATCTTGCTCATGATGTGCTCTATTCTTTCTCCACCAAATCGTTTCATCAAGTCGTCTTTTAATGAAACATAAAAACGAGAAAGCCCAGGATCTCCTTGACGTCCTGCACGTCCTCTTAGCTGGTTATCAATTCTTCTTGATTCATGTCTTTCAGTTCCTAAAATACATAAGCCACCAGCTTCGAGAACCTTTAATTTTTCCTTAGCACAACTTTCTTGATAATTTGCTAAGATTTTTTGATATTCTGAATTTTCAGGATCTTTAGAGCCAAACTCTTCTATTGCAAGACCTTCAGGGTTTCCTCCTAAAACGATATCAGTTCCACGACCCGCCATATTAGTTGCAATGGTGATAGAACCGAGCCTTCCTGCTTGAGTTACTATATTTGCTTCTCTTTCATGTTGTTTTGCATTTAAGATATTATGCTCTATACCTTTTTTATTTAAAAGTTTTGAAATGGCTTCACTTTGTTCAATACTGATTGTTCCAACTAAAATAGGTTGTCCACTTTGTGTAATTTCAGCAATATCTTCAGCTAAGTTTTCATATTTTTCTTCAACATTTCTAAAAATTACATCACTTTGATCATCTCTAATTAGAGGTTTATTAGTAGGAATAACTACAACATCAAGTCCATAAATTTCCTTAAATTCGGCAGATTCTGTGGCTGCAGTTCCAGTCATTCCAGAAAGTTTTCCATATAGTCTGAAAAGATTTTGAAAAGTAATTGATGCAAGAGTTTGATTTTCTCTTGCAATTGGAAGTTTTTCTTTAGCCTCAATAGCTTGATGAAGACCGTCTGACCAACGACGTCCTGGCATTAAACGGCCAGTAAATTCATCAACAATTACGATTTGTTTATTTTTTACTACATAATCAACGTCTTTTATAAGACAAGTATGCGCTTTAAGCGATTGATTTACATGATGAAGTAGTTCAATATTTTCTGGATTATATAAGTTATCTACACTTAGCAGTTCTTCAGCTTTTTTTACTCCATCTTCATTAAGAGTTGGATTTTTAGTTTTTAAATCTACTTCATAATGCTCATCTTCTTTTAGGTATGGAGTAATTTTGTCAACAATTAAGTAAGTTTCAGAGGAATCTTCTGCAGGACCTGAAATAATAAGAGGAGTTCTTGCTTCATCAATAAGAATAGAATCAACTTCGTCAACTATTGCATAGTCGTGTCCACGTTGCATTTTTTGCTCCATGGAATACTTCATATTATCTCTTAAGTAATCAAAACCGAATTCATTATTTTGGCCATATGTAATATCAGCATTATATGCTATTTTTTTGTCTACGTGCTCCATTCCAGAAAATACACAGCCGACAGAAAGACCAAGAAAATTGTAGACTTTTCCCATCCACTCAGCATCTCTTCTTGCTAGATAGTCGTTAACTGTTACAACGTGTACGCTTCCTGCTAATCCGTTTAAATAAGCGGGTAGAGTAGCAGCTAAAGTTTTACCTTCACCTGTTCTCATCTCAGCAATTTGCCCAGAGTGTAAAACTATACCACCTACAATTTGTACATCGAAGTGTCTCATTCCAAGAGTTCTGACTGATGCTTCACGTACGACTGCAAAAGCTTCAGGTAATAAGCTATCTAAGTTTTCACCGTTTGTAAGACGTTCTTTAAATTCAATAGTTTTTCTGGCGAGTTCATCATCACTAAGTTTTTGTAATTTAGGTTCGTGCTCCGCCACAGCATTAATGGTTGAACCCATTCTTTTAATGACACGATCGTTACTACTTCCGAATAATTTCTTTAACATAATCTTTTTTATTTTGCCTTAATTTACATTAGCTTAGCAAATACTAAGCTTTACAAGGTTTAGTTAGCAATCTTAAATATAAAGAAATTAGCAAGTTAGGTAAAGTAAGAATGTTTTTTAAGCATTATTCTGTTGTTAAATAGAAATGCCACCCTTATATTAGCACTTATAGAAAGTCAGAAAAGCTCTTTTTCGGAAATTACTTTTTGGGATAACTATAATTATGAGTAAAAAAGATTCTAAAATTCTAGCAATTCGTTCTGTAATGCACCCAAAAGATACTAATCCTATGGGAAGCATTTTTGGAGGGCATATTTTAAGCTTAATTGATATAGCTGCTGGACAACATGCGCGCTCTATTGCGAGAAAAAAATATGTTACTAAGGTTATGTGTGAAGTTAACTTTATAGCTCCTGTTTATGTTGGAGATAGTGTAAGTTTTTATACCGAAACTGTTAAATTGGGTACTACTTCTGTTACTGTAAGAGTTGATGTTGAAGCCTTGCGGGGAATTGATCATGCTATCACTAAGAAAGTGACTTCAGCTGAAGTTGTGATGGTTGCAGTTGATGATGATCAGAATCCGATAGCGATATTAGATTAAGTTCTTAGAAAGATTCAACAGACCTCAAAGATTCTTAACTCTTTATTTTACTTAAAAATACACATTAAACTTAAGAAAAAATTTTTCTTAGAAGAGTGCTTAAGAGAAAAAGAATAAACGCTAACAAAAATAAAAATTTTGATAAAGGAGTTTTAATAAAAGTACTTTTTATCCCTGCCTTTATATCTTCCAGGCTAGGATTAATTACACCTCCTGATTTATTTGCTATTTTGTTTAACAGCTCTAAATTAAATCCTTTGCCTTTTATTTCACCAAAGTTTTCACCAGAAATATAAAAAGCAATTGCTGTTAATTTACTATTACCTATACTTCCTTTAAATACATACTTTCCAGGAGTAATTTGTTCAGCTAGTGAAATAAACTTTCCCTTTGCTTTTTTTGTAAATTGAATAGTTTTAACTTTGCCATCAGGATAAATTAAATTAGCAGATACGCTGTCAGAGTTGATGTCAGAAAAGATAGATAAATCGAGATTAAGATTTGTGCCTTTTACTTTATATCTTAAATCAAATTTAGGTTCTTTCTTATTTCCTTTTTTTCCTCCACCAACAAGAGAGCTTATCACTTGTGACCAGAATTTTTTGTACTTACTCCATGAAACCCATTTGCTTGACCATCTACCGTTAACATCACTTGTATAAGCTATAACTTTTCCTTTCCCATATTTCCATGAAGCTAAGAGTGGATCTTTTTTTTGAGAATCTTTAACAATAAGCTCAATATTAGTATTTTCTTTTCTTTTAGTTTCTACATATCCAAGTAATGATGGGTAATTTTCAATGTTTAATATGTTTAAACCAGCTTCGCCTATTGAAACTTTATAATCTGAACTTTCTTTTTTAGTTCGTTCACCGGTAGTTACAGCGATATCTTTTAAAAATAGTTTAGGAAGAGTTCTAACATCACTTACTCTATGAAACGCACCTCCTCCTTGATCAGCAATTGCTTGAAGTAATTTCTCTTCAAAGGAACCAATTAAAAAGGTAGATACGGAAATACCAGTAGATTTCATCTGCCCAACAAGCTTAGAATAATAACTTTTCATTGATAAGCCGTGAGGTATGTCTCCATCTGTTAAAATTATCATATGCTTTCTTCCAGCAGGAACATTCTCTAGTTGTTTTTTCGCTACATTCATTGCTGGAAGGAGTTCTGTAGTTCCTGCCGCAAATAAAAGATCTGTTTTCTTAGTTGCGAGTGCTCTTGTTTTTTTAAGTAATCCCATTTTTACAAGAATAAACGGAGCTTCATCAAAACCTATTAATCCAAAATAATCTTCATCTTTCAGAGAATCAATAACAGCTTTTGCTGCAAGTTTTGCATACTCAAGTTTAAAAGATTTTTTCATACTTCCTGATTTATCAAGAACTAGACTAACAGCAAGATTTAATCTTTTCTTTTTTGTTTGAGGAGGTAAAAGTTTTACAGGTAAGACTTTTTCAATTGAAGAGTTTATATAACCTCCAAGGCCAAAACTTTGTTTCCCACCAATCATAAGCATGCCTGCACCATTTTTTGTGTTTTCAGGTAATAAGTTTAGGACAGTTGAAGGCAGGTTTTTTTTGTGTATGTTGTTTAAAATTACAGCTTTATAGTCTTTATAAATTGAAGCATTTTTTAAACTAGTATCAGTTTTATAACCTAATTCATTTAATATACTTTTAAAAATTCTATTATCAGAATTATTTTCAGAGAGTAGAAGAATTTTAGATTTCTCTTTAACTGAAATATAAAACTTCTTTTGAGTACTTATGTTAGCTTCTGAGCTATTAGATTTTAATCTTAAGATAAGCTCATTAATTCCCTCAGGTAATTCTTTTAAGTTTAAATCATAAATATTACTTTTCTCTTTTTTTATATCAATATTTTTAGATATTAGATTTTTTTCATTTAAAGTTAATTCAATATTTCCTAAAAAATTCTTACTAGAAGAGTTTAAAATTGCAGCTTTAACTTTAATTTCATCGCCTGCATTAACAATATGAGGTGCAAGAATTTTATCTATTTTCACAGTTTCAAGATTTTTAAAATTGGAAGTAGGTATTAAAGGAAAAATTGGATATTTAATTTCATTAAGTATTGATTCAACGCTCTTTTCATTTTGAAATCCATCTGAAATTAAAAAACTTTGACTATTACTTGAAAGGATTGCATCTTTTAAGTTCGTTTTTCCAAAATCAAGATCTGCATATTGTTTTTTTAGTTTTTCATACTGAAAGTTTTTTCCTAGTTTTACTGATGAAAATTTTTTCGAGAAAGGAATTAAATTTATCTTAAATTTCTTTGCCGCATTATCTAAAAGACTTTGAGCCAAGCTTTCATTCATACTTTCAGAAAGATCTAAGATTACGTTAAATTCTTTTTCATCATTCTTTTCTAATAAAAAGGGTTCAGCAGCAATAATAGAAAGTGAAAATAATATTCCAAAATTTAAAAGTAAAATAAAAATTTCTTTTATGCTAAATTTTTTATAAAAAATATTAAAAAATATAAATATTAAAGCAAAGCATGGAAAAATCCAAAGCATTGTTGGATTTATAAATTCAAAAGTGTATTCTCCAATAGTATATTTCATTTTCTGCAAACCAAAAAATAGTGAAATAATAAAAGTATAAGAAGTATTAAGCTAAGTATGTAGACAAAACTATTTGTCTTTTTTTCTTTCTTTACTTTTTTTGCCTTGATATTAATTAATATTGAATCTTTTTCTTTTAAATTTGATTCTGAAGGTTCTAAAAAATTAATTGCATTAATCGCTTTTTTTGATTGATAAATAATACCTGGTTCTTTAGGTGTAAATAAATTTAAAGAATTTAAGGTGATTTCTTCCAAACCTTTTTCGCTTAAGAATTCAAGATTATTTTTTGTAAAATTAAAGTTTGAATATGTTTCATTATAGTTGGTGTTAAGTTTATCCGGATTTAACCAATTAATTAAATTTAGTAAAAAGATACCATTGCTTTTTCTTTTTTTAGGTTGATACGGAAAAACGTCAAAAGCCATAAAAGCATATCGATTCTTATTCTTAGTTCCAGCTAGTAAAACAGAACCATCCGCAGATTGTAAAATAGAATTATGCCAATAATCTTTCTTGAAATGAAACTTTGCTTGTGGCTTGAAAGTGTTAAAATTTATATAGCTTAGGAGAGGGTGGTTTTCATCCCAAAAAGTTAAATGTTTTAAGCCAAAAGATTCTTCGAATTTGATAATTTTTGAATTTTTAGGAGGAAGAATAAATATGGAGTTATTTTCTGGAAGAGCTTCAGGTGTTAGTAAGTGAAAGATAAAGCTATTCTCATTTGAAAATTCAAGATTTTCATATGAACTACTAGAAATTAAGTTTAAAGGTAAATTGTTAATTCCTAGTGTTTGACTATCTAAATCGGATACTAAATAAAGTTTACTTTGATTCTTATTTTTTTGTATCCACAATGTATTATCTTCTAAAATTGAATCTAATTTTTGATCTTTTTCTCCTATAGAAAAAGAAATTTTAAGTGGGCTATAAAGATTTAAATTTGCATTTATTGATATCTCCATTGTTTCTTCAGGATATAGGATGAAGTTTTTTTTATACAC
>CALJRW010000091.1 GCA_937976335.1 uncultured bacterium
ATTCAGATTTACAAGAATTATACAATGATTTTCTAAATATAGGCTCTTCAATTGAGGATCTTGCTGTTGGGCATGTTAAGAATCTTACTGACTTAGATAATGCTTTTGATAAATATACTATTAAGTATCCAGAAAGGTTTATATCTTATACTTTTAAAGAAGATTATTTATGCAATGAAGATACAATTTTTATATTTAGTAATCTTGACGAAGAAAATAGGCCTTACTTGCGAAATTTATTTTTTAGTTTGTATGCTGATCAATATTAGGTTTTTCCCTTTTAAAGCCTGACTCATCACCCAAAAATTTTTAAGTTTTTAGGAAAAACTCAAAATCAGTGACTATATGTGTTTATTTGGGCAAAAAATCATTTAATTTTCCCGCTTGAGAGCGAAAAAACAAAATTTCGTTGGGTATGTTAAATTATAGTAAATGTAAAAACTATATTTCATACTGGTTAGAAATTCATCGGCCTATCAAGTGCTAAAGCAAAAGCCTCTGCCATAGATTCTGAAAGTGTTGGATGCGGATGAATAGTATCAAGGACACTGCTCGCAATTCCTTCATGCGATCTAATAATTGCAGCTTCAGAAATTAATTCTGTCGCTTCAGCATGAACGATATGAACTCCAAGTACTTCACCAATTTCTGGATCTATCAAAACTTTAATAAACCCTTCAGGCTCACCAATTGCAATTGCTTTTCCTACAGCGGAAAAAGGAATTTTTCCTGATTTATATTTAATCCCTTTTTCTTTTAACTGTCTTTCGTTTAAACCAACTGATGCAACTTGCGGTTGGCAGTAATAACATGACGGGATGTTATTGTAATCAACAGGATGAGGCGCTTTACCTGAAGCGCTTTCTGCAGCAACAATTCCTTCATGACTTGCTTTATGTGCGAGTAAAGCTCCACCTGTACAATCACCAATAGCAAAATGATTTGCTACATTTGTTTTAAGAAAACCATCAACGTTAATAAAGCCTCTATCTGTTTTAATTCCAACTTCTTCTAAACCGATATTTTCAGTGTTAGGAATAAAACCAATGCCAATTAAACAAGTGTCTCCACTCCATTTTTCAGAATCATTTCCTGTCTTAATAGTAGCAGTAATAGTTTTTCCAGATTTCTTTATTCCTTCAGAAGCAGCGCCAGTTTTAAAAGTTATCCCTTGCTTGCTTAGCTGTTTTTGAAGTTCTTTTGCAACTTCTGGATCTTCAACAGGTAAAATTTGATCTTGCATTTCAACAACTGTTACTTGCGCACCCATAGAGTTAAAGAAATATGCAAATTCAATTCCAATTGCTCCAGCACCTATTACTAAAAGTTTTTGTGGAAGGCGTTTGTAGTCAAGAATAGTTCGGTAGTTATGAATTACTTCTCCATCAATTTTAACACCTGGAATATCTCTAGCTCGAGCGCCTGTTGCAATAATTATATCTTTAAAAGTTATAGTTTCACTTTTTCCTGCATTGCTAACTACTAATTTATTTCCTTTAGCAAGTTTGCCTTCACCTTTAATTACTTCAATTTTATTTTTTTTCATTAAATATTGAACGCCGCCTGAAAGTTTATTAGCAACTCCTCTTGAGCGATCTATAATTTTTGGAAAATTTATTTTTACATTATCTACATCAAAGCCATATTGATCAGCTTCTTTTATGTCATGATGCATTTTAGCAGAACGAAGAAGGGCTTTTGAAGGAATGCAGCCCCAGTTAAGACATACTCCACCTAGGTTTTCTCTTTCAACAATAGAAACTTTACGTCCAAGTTGAGCTGCACGAATGGCTGCGATGTAACCACCAGGTCCCGATCCTAATACTACTAAGTCTTTACTCATAATTAATTTCCTCAATTAGTCTTAAGAATAGTTACAATATATTTGCAATCTAAGTGCAAGCCCTTGGATGATTTATAGTTTTTTCTAAAAAAAGACTGTAAATTCAAGATCTTACTGATTGAAATAAAATTTATCAAAAATGTAGAAAGGTTTTTTAAAATAATATAGTATGCAGGCTCGTCTATTTAGAACGAAGAAGGCTTGTTGCTCATGGGAATTAAAGATTTTTATGAATAAATCGTGCGGAGCAATGAGTGGAAAGTCTTAGAAAAATTTGGAAAAACTCAATATCGAAGGATATATATGGCACTTAAAAAGAAGCAAAAAGAACTATTAAAAGAAAAGCTATTAGCTGAAAGAGATAAAATTACGAATCATTTGAAGGAAATTCAAGGGGAGTCTAAGCGTGATTTTGATAATATTGGTGGTGATGACGTTGATATTGCCTCATTGGAAGTATCGCAAAGAGCCTTAGCAAAGCTAGGTGGAAGAGAGAAAAAACTGCTACGTCTGATAAATCATGCATTAGAAAAATTTGATACTGATGATTTTGGAGTTTGTGAATATTCTGGAGAAGATATCCCGTATAAAAGGTTAGAAATTAGTCCTTGGTCTAAATATACAGTTGAATCTAAGGAAGAGTTAGAGCGTCAAGAAAAGCAATACCGTAAGAGTGATGATGAGGATTTTGATTTAGATAGTGATGATGTTTAGGTCTATCTTTTTATTTAATTTTTGCCTAAATGTTGTGCTTTAGAAGATAAACTTTTTGAACTTGAGATCTAAGTTTTCTATTTAGAATAATTACTAAAAACTGAACGTAGAAAAGTATGCAATAATGTTGGAATCCAAGAATCCAGAGGGAAGAAAATTATCAAGCTCTGCTAGAGAGGTAAAAGGGGATGTAGATGCTCCCAGTCAGTCAAAAACCTTATCTGATCCAGCTAGTTCATCAGACTTTGTTTTAACAGCGTCCGAAGATGATAGAAATTTCAAGAGTAATGATTCACAAGTTATTAAATCTCTTCCAGATAGAAGAGGTGTAATTTTTGAGGAACACGATTTTGGAGATTCTCTTAGATCGTCTTCTATAGGAGTAAGTCACGAAATAAACGGATTCAGCAATCAAGACATTGTAGACGTGCATAGTCACTGTCGCTCAGGTCTTGTTTTTGTAGTTAATGATGGCCTCGGTGGTGGAGTAGGTGGTGCATGGTTAGCAAAAACTTTAAATGAAAATTTAAAAAGAGCGCTTAATGTTTCTAGTAATCTAGCTGAGGCAATAAAAGTTGCTAAAAATGGAAATGGCGCAAATGTTTTATCTCTAACAGAACTTTGTAAGAATTATAAATTTTTTGAAGATGCCGGAGAGAAGGTTAAAAAATCAAACCGAAATTTAAACAAAATGGGAACTACTATCTCTTCAGTTAGTGTGAGTCCTGATGGAGAAGTGAAAGGTTACTATGAAGGTGATAGCCCCATGTATATTTTTAGAGACGGGAAAATCATTGCTAAATCAAACCCAGACTCAGAGTTACATTATTTTTTAAAAGTTATTGAAATTGTAGCTAATACAAGAAGTGAAGATAAGAAAGTTTTATTAAGATTAATTGATGATAAATTAGCTAATCAGAGTATTCTAAAGAGAGCTCAAAGAGCTATTAGAGATTTTGTTTATACTCCCCCATCTCTTCCTTCTGACTGGCTAACACTAAAGGAGAAGATTGAGATCCTTAGAGATTGTTTTTTAGATCATGTTAAAGAAGAGATAGGTAAATTAAAACCCAAGTACCATCGCGTTTTACGAGATTCTGCACTAACTAAGTATGTAAAAATAGATAATGGTCAATTAAAAGAGACAGAGAGTTCAGAATGGGAAAATTTACCAAAGTTAGAGCCTGGAGATATAGTTTTACTTGCAACAGACGGCTTTTTTCCTGGACCACGTGTTAATCCTAAAACTTTAGAAGTTGATACTTCTTCTGTAGTTACAGATAAAGATTTAGAAAGGATATTAAGAAAATATCGTACGCTGGAGGAAATTCATGATGCTCTAAAAAAGCTAGCTTTAGAAAAAGGATCTACTGACGATATGTCTATGGTTTTGTTCAGTTATATGGGTGAAGCCACTCAGGAAAAAGTTTTTTAGGGATTTCGAAGCTTATCTTTTCCTCACTAATTGGATGCGTGAGTTTAATTTCTTTACTAAAAAGATGTAAACTTGGGTTTATTTCCCCTCCATAAAAATTATCCCCAACAATTGGAAATCCCATACTAGCTGAGTGCACTCTAATTTGATGTGTTCTTCCAGTTTTAGGTCTTGCTTCAAGAATATTGCTAGCGAGTTTTTTAAATAAAGTAGAAGACTTTTTCCCCTCACTCAATGCAGCTTTTCTCAATACTTGGTGCCTAGTGTCTCTATCAATTGAATAATTATTAGTAATTTCTTCCCATTCCGGAGTTTGGGAAATTTTTAATAGATATTTTTTATTTATTAATCTTTTTTCATACATTTGTTGAAGTGGACGATTAGAATCAGGATGTTTGCTAACTAAAACAATTCCAGATGTAGAAAAGTCTAATCGAGATGGCATGTGTATTTTCGAATTTGAATATTCTTCAAGAGATTTATGTAAACTAAATAATTTTTGCTCCTTTGCAGGCATGCAGTGCAATTTTTCAGGTTTAAAAACTGCTATTATATATTTATCTTCATAAATTATATGTTCATTAAAATTAAATTTTCCAGTTCTTTTTTCTAACTCTTCAATAGTAAATTTAGGTTGATAATACTCTATTTTTACGGGAGGTTTAATTTTTAAGTTTTTTGTTTGAAAAAGTCCATTTACATAAATTCCTCCAAATTCTGGGTTCTCTTCCCAGTCTTTTTTCTTAAAAGTAGGAATATCTTTTTCAATAACATCAAGTAGCCAAGGTGTTTCTGCTCTAATAATCCATGATTTGTAAGTGCTTGAAAGAGTATTTGAAACTCTTTCTAAATTAACAAAATCATGAATTTTATTTGAATAAATAGTCAATTTATATTTTCTCATTTCTTATATAATAAGATTCTTTTAAGCCAGATTAGTATGATTCCTAGTAGTGTGAATAAAGAAATAAAATTAGCTATTTTTTGTCGAATAGGAACTATTTGTGTGATAGGTTTATAGTTTACAAATTTTTCTAAGTTTTCTTTTTCGTCATTTTCAAATAAAGCACCTACTTCACATGTATTTTCTTTAGGAAAAACGTAACAAATTGGATTTTTTAAATTATAACTTTCATTATTTTTAGAAAAAATACTAGCGTTGATTAAATCAGGTTTTGGAATTTTAGCATCGTATCCAAAAATTGCTCTATAGCATTTTGGGTTACTTACTCCTCTTATAAAAAAATCATTTTTACCAATTCTCCTGATATCCAAATCACTAAAAGGACTTCTCGTAGAAATTTCTTGTATCGGGGTAGCTTTTTTAGATTTTTTAACTAGATCGTATCCTTTCTGTATAAGTTCCGAATTGTAATATTCATTTCTATATTTATCTATATTTTGAAAGTATGTAAGAGTAAATATAAGCAGTATGCTAACTAATCCAATGTAATTTTTAACTCTAACATTTAAAAAAATTTTATCAACTGAAAGCCCTGTTAGTACAGCAATTATTGGACTATATAAAGAAATCCATCTAAAAAGATTTGAACTTGTTTTTATGACTGGAATTGTTTTTAAAAACTTACTCCAAATTGGGTTATAAATGTTAAGTAATACAGGAATTAGTAGTATTATAAAAAAAATCAAAAAGTAGTAATTCTTTTTAAATAGAAATTTTATTTGTCTTTTTAATGCTAGCGTAAATAGAGTGATGAAAAGTAAAATTAATGGAATATAAGTATGCGAATATTCAAATTCATGTCTTCCTAAGGGAAAGCAATTGACTATTTTTTCACTATAATTTCCAGGGCCGAAAAATAACAAAGAGATAATATTTCTTGCGCTACTTAGAAAAGATGGAAAACCACAAAATTCATATTGAGTTCTAGGAAAGTTATCGAGAAAGTTTAAAGTCGCATTTAAGTTAAAAGCTGATAGTCCTAATGCAATAATACTTGATAGTGTAAAAATAGTTATAAATTTATATGCATTATTACTTTTTATTTGAACTATTGCTCCTAGGGCAATAACTGAAAATATGCTAGGAACTATAGTTGCAACCATGCCAGCAAATAAGAGATAGGCTATAAGGACACCTGAGATTGTGGCATTGAAAATAATTCTGAAATCAAATTTATTTTTACTTTTTATGAGACAAAAATAGGTAATTAAAGGAATTAGCATAAATGCATGATAGGTAATGTGCCCAATCATCATCCTGTTTAAGAAAAAACCATTTAGAGCAAAGATTATACCACCCAAGAGGCTTGAAGTGGTACTTCCATTTAATTTATTTTTAAGAAGTAAATACAGACCTAAAAAACCTGTAATTGCAAAAAGAATTGTGTTTAAATATATCGCCTTAATTGGACCAATAAAAACTGTAAATAATTGAGGTAGAGAATAATATATACTTTGCGGGTCTGCAATAAAAGGAGCACCGCCACAAAAGGCAGGTGTATACCAGGGAATCTTAAATAGCCCGTTTTCAATATACCAGTAATATCCTGCTAAAAGTTCTGGGAAAAAATAAGAGTAATCATGACCAATTCGAGAATTTTGACCTAGAAGATAATCTCTAAAAAATGAGTCAAAGAAGAAAAATATGAGCAATAGAGTAATTATAAAAAAAATAGAGTTTATCTTTGTTAATCTGTATTTCATAATGAGCTTTAAATAATGTTACAATTTAATTCTGATAAAACAAATATAGAAAAACGAATATTACTCATAATTGTTTTTTTGTTTATACTGCTTAGGTTAATTAATTTAGGCTCTAAGAGCCTGTGGCTTGATGAAGCTTGGTCCTTAGAGTTTGCTAAGCAGCCAATATTAGATATTTTATTAAATACTTGGGAAAGAACGCCTCCTCTATATTATTTGCTTTCAAGTTTTTGGATAAAAATTTTTGGTGATTCAGAATTATCTTTACGTTTTCCTTCCTTTCTTTTTTCAGTTTTATCTGCTTGTGTTTTTTATTTGCTAGGTAAGGAAATTTTTAATAAAAAAGTTGCAACCTTAGGATTACTTTTTTACTCACTCTCTAGTTATCAAATTTGGTTTGCTCAGATGAATAGAACTTATAGTATGTTTGTTCTTGCAAGTCTTTTATCTTTTTTGTTTTTTGTAAAATTACTTAAAAATCAAAACAAAAAATTAAGCTTCTATTTTGTGCTTAGTACTTGTTTTATGTGTTACTCACATCATTATTGTATTTTTAATTTGTTAGTACAAATTTTAGTCCTATTTTTTCTATACATTAATGATAGACCTAAGTTTTATAGCAAAAAATGGTTTATTTCATATGTGGCAATATTTGTAATTTACTTACCTTGGTTTATTGTAATGCTAGAGCAAGCATTTAAACTAAAAAAGAATGGTTTTTGGATTGCTAAACCAACTTTTTATACTATCTACTTTCTATATAATAAGCTTTTATTTTGGAATTTATATAGTTTTTCATGTATTCTATTAGCTTTTGTTGTACTTCTAATTTCTTACAATTGCTATAAAAATTTTGTTAAAAATAAGACTTTGTATTTGCTATTAATACTTTGGGCTACTATACCATTAATTATTCCCGCCCTTATTTCACTTTTTACAACTCCGATACTTGAAGAAAAATATATTTTATGTGCTTCAATTCCAGTTTTTTACTTACTTTCTAAGGCAATTCTAAATATCAAAAATAGCTATTTAAGCGCAGTTGTTACTATCGTAGTTTTAGCTATAATGTCATTTTCATACTATCAGTATTCTAATTGGGAGTTAAGAAATTGGAAAAATATAACACAAAAAATTAATTCTCAAATTGAAAATAAAGACTATGTTGTAGTAGCCGATCCTTTGCCTTACAAATACATATTAAATTATTATCTTTCTCAAGAAGTTATTGATTTAAGAAGTTATTTTAAAAAATCTTCTGAAATTACGAATAAAAAAATATTTTTAATATATCATGGATTTTCTAACGTAAATAATGCTAAAGAAAAAAAACAAAATGGTTTGAGAATGTTAAGAAAATTACAAAAATATTCACCTAATTTTCAATTACTTGATTCTTTAAATTATAGAGATGGCGTTTATGCTTATGTTTTTAATTTTTCAACGTCCTATACTTCTTCACAGAATTAGCAATCCTTGATAAACGCTCAACTAGCTCCCAAGGGGAAAGGTTAGCACTTAAGCTTGTTTTTGGATTATGCCCAAAGCCTTTCTCTAGTTTCTCTAGTTTCTCTAGTGTTTCTTTATTCATGATATTTTTAAGTTTTTCTTTGCTATTTGATTTAAATTCACTTCTAACACGAACTAAATTTTCAATTAAACTAATTCTATCTCCAAGGGAAGCAGGAGGATCTACTTTAGCGCAAACAGGAAGGGATAATAATAATTCTTCTGACGAAGGTTTATTTGCGAGCCTTACATTTGCAACAGCTGTTTCCTTATTTTGTCCTTCAATAATGGCAGAGGCCATAAGCTTGTCAGAAAATTTTTCTGGATCGTAAGAAAAAGTAATTGAATAATAACCGTTTTTTTGAGCTCTTACTTTAGGATTTTTAATTAGTGAAGAGATGTTTTTATCAATTAAGACTCCTGTTGCAGATACTGGTGTAAAATCAAGATGTACAGGAACTACAATTTTTTTATTATCTGCGTATGAACTAGTGAGTATTAGCAATGAAAGTGAAAATAAAAGTGTAATTTTTTTTCTCATTTATTCTCTCCGTTAATTTCACTTAAAACTTCAGTAAGTAAATTTTGAGCTTCAGCAAAAAGTTCAATTTCTGTTTCTAGAGTTCTTGCTTTTTTCACAAGATAGCTTAATCTTTCACTTCCTCTTGGAATTTTTATTTCCTCTTCGGGCGAGTTAGCAATTTTATCACTAATACACTCTCTTGCTACGCTATATTCATCAGAAGTTATAGTACTATCTCCATTTTGATTTTTTTCATTGACTAAAAATTTATATTTCATTCCTGCAATTGGGGCATGAACAGAGAAAGTATATTCAGGGACGTTATCATCATTTAGATATGCTTTTTTAGGGTAAATTTCTGAAAATACACCATCTTTAACTAACAATAATTTCACTTTTTTATTAGTGCTCTTAGAGTTTATTAGAAAAGCTTTTAGTTTTATCGGTAAACCTGCTTCTGGTAATTCAATACTCTCAAAAGGATAGTCATGTGCAATGCTATATTGACTTGTTTCCGCAAATGCAGAGCCAATCATAATTAGACTTAGCAATACTAATTTTATTGTAATTTTGCTTTCCATGTTCCCTTACTCAAAGTAATGATATTTCTAAAAGTTCCCTTTAAAGAGTCGTCTGCAAGCGAGCCAGCTAATTCAAGTACAAAGCCATTAGCTTTAATTAATATTAAATTTTTATCTCTAAATTCATCAGTATTTATCAAGGCAGGAGTCCAACCTTCAATTCCTAAGAATACTATTATTTGTTTTTTGCTTGCTGTTGAAACTATTGTAAGTAGTATAGGATCTTTGCCGTATAACCCTTCTAATTCTCCAGAAAATATACCACTTGGTAAGTTTGGAAAATTATAGTTTAAATTGTTAGAAGTTTCAGAAGATTTTTTTAAGTTTTGAACACTTTTAACAACTTCATTATTCTTATTTACTTCTTCTCCAGTGCTTTTTTGCTCCGCAGTCTCAACTAAAACTTCTTGTTGAATTTCCAATTCGTTTATTCTTACTTCTTCAGAGTTTTGGCCTAAAAACATTTTACTTGAAGCCCAAAGGATTAATAATCCAAATAAGGAGTATAAAACTTTCTTTATCTTTTCTTTATCGGAAAAAGCATTAGATGATTTACTATATTTAGTATTTGAACGATAAGCAGTATCTTTTGAACTTACGTAGCTTCCATCCTTTGCATTCATATCAATTGCAGCTTTTCTTTGAGTTGCATCTATAGTAGTTGTTTCTTTGAGAGGATTTGTTGTTTGAGTTTTTTTTCTTTCAAAAGGTTCTGAGTTAGTTTGATACGAATCGACATCGCCATAAAGCTCTTCTAGTGAAGAATCCACTTTGCTTATATCCTCTTCTTCATCGTCTTTGAAAAAATCTTCATTAGGACTTTTTTTAGCAGTAGGTTTGTCAATTGCCTTTGTTAAGTCTTTAGTTTTATCAACATTTTCTTCTGGCTTTTTAGTTTTAACTTCAGTTTTGTCATTAGATTCATCCAAAAAATCATCAAAATCATCTAAAAATTTATCTAAATCATCTTTAGGAGCTTCTTTAGGTTTTTCTACAATTGCTGACGAATTAGTCTTAACTTCTTTTTTAATATCTTTATTTTTAGCTTTTTTAGTATTTGAATTTAAAATTTGTTTTTGTTCTAAACAATCTAGTATTTCACTTGCTGATTTAAATCTGTCTTCACTTTTGTAACATAAAGATTTCATTATACAGTAATGTAGATAGCTAGAAATATCAGGAGCAAGTTCAATTAAGGGAGTTAGGTTTTTGTCTTTTCTGGAATCTAGAACTTGAGCCATTGGTTTGCCAGAAAATGGATGTTTCCCTGCGATAAGTTCGTAGAAAGCAACAGCAAGTTGATATAAATCAGTTTGAGGTAAATACTCAGAACCTTCAAAAACTTCCGGAGCCATATAGTCCATAGTTCCAACACCTTTTTCTAGGTCTGAAGAATCTGGCAGACTTCCTGGTAGCAAAGCTACCCCAAAGTCTGCCAATCTTGCTTGTCTGTCATTAAGCACAAGGATATTAGATGGTTTAATATCTCTATGAAACATCCCTATATTATGCATAAAGCCTAGCGCTTCTACCATTTGATGATAAAAACGTTCGGCTTGCATAAGGTTTATTTTCCCCCCGAGTTTTTTTGCATAAACTGCAAGGTCTGAGTTGGGAGCGTATTCCATCGCAAGGTAGCTAAGTTTCCCTACTGAATGAAAATCGTCTAATCGAACTACGTATTTATGTCTTGCAGAAACCATTGCAAGAGCTTCATGTCTTAATCTTTCAGGACTAAAATTAGGAGATGGTACTAATACTTTTAAAGCAACATCTGAATACGGGCTGATTACTTGTTTGGCATGATAGACGACACTGTAGGAACCACGGCCAATGATGTCGAAGATTTCATATCTTCCATCAAAAATTTTCTTCTTTTTGGAGTTCGCAGTTTGTGCCATTTTAAAATTTTTTTAATAAAAAGCTAGAGCTAAAAAATTATTAACCTTTACTATATCTTTCTAACATTTTAAGCACCAACACATCTTTCTTTTCTTCTGCGATTATATAGATTTGAAAGATTCATTCTACGTAGCCTTATCTCACTTTGAGGGCAGTTTGCTCCAAGTTTTATATATATTTTTTTTGATATTTAAAAAATACTTAGCTAAGTAGTTGATTTTATTGAGCAGTTATTAATTTGGGCTGAAATTAGTTTTATGCTAGTTTATCAATCTTGAATTAGGTTTTTATATTTGTATGCGCCTGTAGCTTCCTCCTTCGCCATAGCTTAGTTGGAATGGCTTCGGAGGACATGCAGCTGGATAGAGCATCTGCCTTCTAAGCAGACGGGACGTTGCTATGAAAGCGAAGCTTTCTAGTTGCAACGTAACAATGGCAAATGAGAGCGAATAGCGAACATTTGATTCGATATTCCTTAGGACACTCTGCTTGGTTC
>CALJRW010000092.1 GCA_937976335.1 uncultured bacterium
CTCAATTCTACAGTTTTTGAGCATTGCTCTTTTTCATAAAATACCTATTTTTACTGCTTTAAATGATATTAACGAAATTCATAATGATACTCAGGATAGTAACCAATTGAATTTATTCAACTCTTAACGGGACACTAGTGATCTCACATAGAGCTTTAAACAATAACAATGACTCTCGACTATCAACATATTCTAAGCACACTAAAGTGCCATCAAAGTAGATCTTGGGGAGAGCCTTGGTCAATTGCTCTTAGACGACCAAATACTATCGGCGTTGAACTTTCAGATCAAGCTCATCAGCGTGCGCTTCGAGGAATTGCTGAACTAAGAGCTTTATTATTTGAACAAAATTTTTGCGATAAATATGTTGAAGAACAAGTTAAATTAGCTAAAAACGGAGATATTCCTCGTATCCAAAAAATTGTTGATAAGTATATTTTTAGACTAAAAGTTGATGAAGTTAGATCTACATTTACAAGCGACTCAGTTAATATCAAACAAGAAGCAAAAAGATTAAAAAAATTAGAGTTTGAATCACGTAAATACGACCTTACAAATGAATCAGAACTATTAGATCTAACTAAAGTGATTATAGAAAAGAATGATGCCTTGAAGCAAAGCTACGAAAACGCACAAAAAAAAATCAAAACCACTAAAGAAAAAGCAATTCAAAAACTAGAAGAGTTACGAATTGAATTTGAAATTCTTAGTGACAGTCCTGAATTATTACAAGCAATGGAATTATGGGGACGTTCTAGGAATGCAGAAGGTGATAAAAATAACGGCCTTGGTTACCATGCAGGAGTAGTTCATTATTTTGAATATCGAGCATATCCAAGCAAAAATAAACGCTTTCTAAACTCTCCACTTAAAAATTTTAGCATTCAAGGATTTATGGATCTTACAGCTTCTTTTCGTGAAACACTTCGACCAAGTCAAAATAGTAAAATTACTTTAATTACTAATGGTCTGATTTTTGAAGATGAAAATAAGAATCAGAGGGTTGTTATAGTAACTCCATCTTATCTAGCTATTGCTTTTAAACATGAAGGTGAACCACTTAGGCTTTTAACTGTAATTACCCTAAAACCAGCTTGGAGCACCCGTGAACGTCAAATGCAAAGAATTAAAGATGAAATACTTAACGGAATAGGAGAAAATCGTTTCAACCTTCTTGGAAAAGAACGAAGTCTCGTCTCCGCTTTACTTTCCTAACTGAGCCTGCATACAACTATCACAGTCTGTCAATTTAAGGCATGACTCTAAAAATTCCGAATCGCTAGCGTTCATCGAATTTTTTTAGCACTTTACGTTATCTTGCTCTACAGCTACTATAGGCTAAAGTATTTTGCATGAAAAAATATAAATCCATTTTTTTAACTTTACTCTTGCTCTTCTCCATTACAGCATGTGAAAAGAAAGACTCAAATTCAAGTGTAGCTTGTACTGTTGATTCACAATGTTGGTGTGCACCTTTTACGGGAGCAGAGTTCAAACCCGGTAAGTCACCCAGCAAGTGCTGTGACACTGACAAACAATCAGATGACCCAAAAAATCTTGATGACGGAGCGTGGGATTGCAAAAAGATTGGCTTTTGCGCGGAATGTCGATATAAATGACAAATCGGCATATTGGGATTAGTATACTCCAAGTTTTTTTAAAGAAAATCAATTAATTACTAAAACCGATGTAATATTTTAGGCTTATTAAAAAAGTTAGGTGGGACGAATCTCTTGATGCCCCGCTCAGATGATTCTCGAGTAATAATATGGCTATTCACTTTCCCCATATTGTGATTAGTACCACCCAACTCTTTTTTACTTTCTCAGGGCTGACTAAAATAGTTGCATGGCTCAAGCTTAAGCTTAAGCTTAAGACCATGAACAATCTATAAAAAAAGAAGAAACTACTCCTTGTAATAAATAATCAGCTAACATTTTATAAGTAAAATCTCTTTTTTAAGAGATTAGATGAAAATTTAAGTTTCAAAAAATTTCCAATCTTCTTTTCTTAGTTTGCAAGAAACCCAAGAAGCACTAGAGGCAAGTACCCTACCTTTGAATTACTACTATCGCTAAATATAAATTGTTCTACATCTTCATTAATATCTTTAAATTGAGAGAAGTTTTTGCCCTCCCCTCCTATTTCAATAATTAATTTCTTTCCCTTATGTTCCAATATTAAATCTGGCGTTTTTTGTCCTCTTTTTGTTTTTAAATAATGAAAATTAATATTAGCTCTCGATAAACAGTCAACTGCAAAATCTTCTCTTAAGCCTCCTATCGCCTTTTCATATTCGAGTTCAAGCGCTCTATACGGCAAACACATTAAAACTTTAGGTTCTTTTAGAACATTTGTGCCCCAAGGCATTACTTTTTTAACAATAAATGCTTGCTCTAATAGTTCAAGATATTGGTTAGCTTTGTAAGCAGTAATTTTAAGATTCTTAGCAATATTAGTGGGGTTTATATCAGAAACTGGGCATTTGGAAATATACCTAATTAACTTTAAAATTACATCTAATTCTTGAATAGTTAGCTTGTGGCTTTTTGGGATATCTGAATTTACAATTTTTTTAAGATTATTAGCTAACGCAGTCTTTACATCTTTAACTTCTAAGCTAAATGGATAGTTATACCCAAGCAAATAATTCTTCAAATACTGTGTTGTTGCAGTATGTTTTGATGTGTATTTCCGTTTAAGAATCTCATCAAGTGTTAATTTTGGAAGAGTGGCAAGTTTATTGAAATCTAAATACTCAGAATAGGAAAAAGGAAGAAATTTAATTAGCTTTACCCTTCTAGATAAATCATAAGCCGATTGAATTAAACTTATACTTACAGAACTTGTGAAAGTTAATTGAATATTTAAAAAATCAAAAGCGTTTTTTAAGCTTTTTTCAATTGTTTCGTTATAATGTATTTCGTCAAAGTAGAACTTATTAAAATTATAGTCCTCATTAAGTGTTTTCAGTAAGGCAAAAATATCGGCATCCGCTTCAAGTGAATCTAGGGTTATATAAATTGAATCTTCATCCTTTGCGTGACATTGCTTGAGTAGTACTGTTTTTCCAGTTCCTCGAGCACCAATGAGACCTAACAATGTTTTATCTTGATGGTTAAAAATTTGAGAAAATAACTCTCTTTTTTTATTAGTTTCTTTCCCCTGTTTTTTGGCTAATTCGCTTAAGGCTATGATTTTATTAATATCCATAGTTACATTATAACAAATTATTTATTAAAATGTAATACATTTTGAAAGATTATTCATTAAAATGTAACCTTTGCCAAAATCTGGAGCTCTATTCCTTCGTTAAACTACAGTAACATTTGTATCACCTAATTTTTTGGAAACATTTACAAATTTTAGACGATTATATCTATATAAATTTATATTTTAAATACCTGAAAAGAATAGCTTTATTAATAAAAATCTTGATTTAACTAAGTATTTAAACTAGACTAGATAATATGACTAAAAAGAAATATTACTCAATTTACGAAGCTAAAACCTCTCTTTCTAAGCTGATTCAAAAAGCTCTTCGTGGTGAAAAAGTAATTATTAGTAAACGTAACAGGCCAATTGTTGAAATCACTGCCCTTGCTCCTGAAACTCAAACCCCTCTACTAGGAAGATTTGAAAAGCAAATAGAGATAGCTAAAGATTTTGATGCCCCTTTAGAAGAATTTAAAGAATATCAAAAGTGAAAAGTTTTCTTCTAGATACTCACGTTTTTTTATGGGCAATAAGCGATCCTAAAAAACTTAGTTCACAAGCTCGATTTATATTAGAAAGAAAAAAATGCAATAAATTTTTTAGCCTTGTTTCTATTTGGGAACTTAGTATAAAAAGCAATTTAAAAAAATTAAAATTACCTGAAAAACTTGAAAATATTGTTTCAACTTCTGTGAAAGATTTAGGATTGAATTTACTTTCTATTGAGCTACCTCATTTATACAAAGTTGAAGAATTAAAAAGATTACATGGCGATCCTTTTGAACGTTTACTTGCCTGTCAAGCAATGCATGAAAAAATACCTATTATTAGTAAAGACGAGGCTTTTGATGATTATGATGCTGTTAGGGTTTGGTAGTTTTTATTTTTATCTAGTGACATTGATGTTCGTAGCATTTAATTTTTTTTAGTATAATAAATTAATTACTAAAATTTTTTGTGGAATAGTTAGTCTTACACAAAAAGTTAGGTACTACTAATCCCTGCTGACGAATCCTTGCTGTTTGTTAACTCATATAAGGTTTGAAAACTACTAATACTAAGAAAAATAAAGAAACTAATTGCAATAAGATAATAGATCAGACTATCATAAAGGCAATTTACCAAATATTTTATTGAAGTCTAAATTTATAAAATTACTTAATTTTTGATAAAGAACATTGCAAAAAAATTAAACTCTCATTTGTAAGAAGGAATAAAAATGAAAAAAGACAATAAAACCAATTGGATTAAAAGAATTTTAATTTTGCTTTTTTTACTTATTCTTTGTTGTTTAGGCTTAAAGATGGGTACAAGATGGATAGTTCAACGGTATATTTCTCCTCAAATAGAAAAAGTTGTAACTCCTAAGTTAAAGAAAAAAGCTTCAATCTTAGTTTCAGATGCTTTAGAACAAGCAGTCAATTTTAATAAAGGCGTCTCTCTTCCAAAGCTTTCTGAAGAATTATTAGCAACGCAGAAAAAAATACACCAACTGGTTAAAAAAGGAGACACTCAGAGTTGTTCAACTGCTGCTAATTTATACCTAGATGCTTGTGTTGTCTCTCCTAAAACAGGCTACAATGCTTTAATTAAATTTCCATATGCACTAGCAAATTGCGCAGAAGATACGCTAATTTCAAAATATAAATCAGGCTCTATGGATGTAAAACGTTGCTCTGCATCTGTACTAACTCGCCATAGTTCTCAAAATAAACTAAAAAATTTTTGGATATCTTTACTTAATGCTCCAGATGAGCAATTAAGGTGGTATGGAATCACAAGATTAAGTAATTTTGGAGATATAAATTTACTGCCTGACATTTTACGACAAGCTTTAGAAATACCAAACTTGAAGCCAGTAGTCGCTTCTTCTCTTCGGGACTACAAGGGAGACAAAAGAGTAGTTCCTTTTCTAAATAGCCTGTTAAATAGCAAAGATGAGTGGATTAGAAAAAGAGCTCAAAAATCTCTAAAAGATTTAGGCTTTGCCGATGAATGGAAATCAAACCCTGATAACTTTGTTAAAGAAATTAAATGGTGGGGTGAGTTTGTTAAAAATTACAAACCTCTAGAAAATCTTAAAGCCCCATGGGTTTTAAGTACTAGTAAAGAATAATAAACTTCGTACAAAAAATTTTTAGTAAAGTGTTCTTGAATTTTTTATGTTTTAGTCAGATTCACTATCAAACCGTTGACATTCGTACCACCTAACTTTCTTTAAAGAAAATATAGTAAAGTCTATTAATTACTAAAGATTATGTAATAGTTAGGCTTACTTAAAAAGTTAGTTGGCACAAACACCAGTTATGAATTCAGTTTTAACCATGTGCTAAAAGCATACGAAGGAATTGATAAAAGCCTCTCATGTTGAGATACATTACCTAAGCTAAGTCGAAGACCTGTTCTTTTTTTATGCTTATCAAGATACCACCGCATACTTTTTAAAGTTCCTATAGCACCACCTTTAACTTCTATTGGATAGATATCGTTGTTTCTTTCATACAAAAAGTCTAACTCTGCACTTGCGTTGGTTTTTTCTCTCTCCCAATAATACACTTTTCCTCGTCTATTATTAGAATGAGCTAATATTTCTTGAGCTACGAATTGTTCTGCTAGCATGCCAGACGTTGCCAATTGCAAACTATCATCTTCAATCCAACTAGAAATTTTCAAATTACAAGCTCTTTGTAATAGTCCAATATCAAGAAAGAATAATTTATACCTTCCAGGGTTAAAAGAAGCATTTAAAGGAGCGGATGAAGACTTGTAACATATTGAAAATAAGCTTGCTTTAACTAATAAATCTATTCCTTGTTTAAGATAAGTAGATTTCACTTCTCTTGAAATATGACTATATTTAAGTACCTTAGAAACCAACCTAGGAGCTTGTTTAAATACGATATTTGAGTATTTATATTCAGAACTTTTTTTAGAATATTTAGGAATATCTGATTCATACGTATCTAATATGTCTTGCTGTATCTCTTGCACCTTATTGTAATTTTTATTATTTATAAATGACGATACAACTTCAGGCATTCCACCAATAGCCAAGTACTCTTTCAATGCTCCAATAGCACTAATGTGTACAGCTTTGGAATATTTTTTACTAAAGTCATTACTAGAAATTTCTTTAAATAAATTTCTGTATTCACTATTTATAAGATATTCTTCAAATGATAATGGATTCAAATGTCTTAAAGTTACCCTGCCAACAGGGATAGAAATTTTTTCTAATGCAAACTCTAATAAAGACCCAGCAGCAACAACATGTAATTTAGGTAACTTTTCTCTAAAGTACCTAAGAGATTGCAAGCATTCTAAACAATTTTGTGCTTCATCAAAGAACAATAAAGTTTTACCAGGCACTATATCTTTTCCAGTTTGAGCTTCTAATTTCGGTATTATAAATTTTGGATCTAAACTACCTTGAAAAGAAGCCCTAAAATCTAAATTTTCATCAAAATTTATTTCTATAAAATTTTCAAAAGATGGCGAGAGTAATTTTTTTATGGTGTATGACTTACCAACTTGCCTTGCACCAGTTAATAGCAAAGGCTTAGGAGTTTCCTCTTTCGACCAATCTTGAAGGTTTTTTAATATAAGCCTATCCACAAGTACAGCTTAAGGCATTTTAGTCTAAAATACAAGGGGTGTTTTGGACTAAAATGCCGATAATCATATATACTATTAGTTTCATTCTTGCCATTTAACTTCTTTTTAAAAAAGAAAGTATAATAAAGTCAATTAATTACTAAATATTATGTAATAGCTAGGCTTGTTCAAAAAGTTAGGTGGTACGAATCTTCTTGGGCAATTCATACAATATTTTATTTCTTGGGTTTGCGTCTGACATTCGTACCACCTAACTTTCTTTAAAGAAAATTTCGCATTTTCTGGGAATACCTTAACTTAATGGCCGTGAGGTGGTACTAATACGAATCACCATAATTTTTTGAGAGTTGGCGATCGAACTGTTATATTTACCTAGGTTATTATGAAAATAAGATTTGCTACGTTAGAAGATTTAGATTTTATTACTCAAGGCTTAAGAGAAACTCATATTATTGAAAAATGGCCTCAAGAAAATCTAGTTCCTGAACAAGAAGTAGAAGAAGCAAAAAATTCCTTAAATCAAAATGAAATCCGAATTATAGAACAATCTAACCAACCAATTGGTTTTATTTGGGTAGAACCAAACTTTAGAGCAATGCATCTTGATAGGGATAACTATCTGTGGGTGCATTTGATTTTTGTAATTGAAGAGTATCGCCGGAAGGGTGTTGCGAAATTATTACATGAAGATGCTGAAAAAACAGCCAAAAAACTTGGTAGAAATGAATTAATGCTAGACATTTTTGAAGTGAATAAAGCTTCTGAAAAGTTTTTTAAAAAATTATGAATGGAACCAGTTTATACTATCTATACAAAGAAAATTTAAACTAAATTTATTAAGTCTAAAAAGATAACAACCAAGCCCAGCCCATCAGCTAGCCTCAAAGGTAATTTGCTGTTAGAATCGTATCCAAGACTAGCTGATGGGCTGGCTCAACCGTTATCATATAAACTTATAGATTATTTTTGAATAGCAATCATATATTCAATATAATACTTTAGTTGTCAATTTAGTAGGAGTGAGTATGTCAAAAGACAGATCGCAAGGGACAGGAAATCAGGGTAGTTGGGGAGGCGATCTTGCTAAGGCTTTATCAAGAGCTTGCACAGGAAATCCATTAGAACAAGTAAATGTTCCAGACAAGGCCGGATTTTTAGCACAATTACCTAAATCATTTCAACATAGAGATGGTGAGTACATAGAGACAGCAAGATGCGGAGCTATTTCACTTTCTATTCTTCCAGATATAGGGAAAGAAATTTATTTTAGAACTAAATCTGATAATTTATATTGTATAACTCAATGTGAAAATGGAAAATGGGCTTGCTTTAACGCAAACAATGGAACTGGTCATTTTTTAAATCCAGAGGATGTGACTTCTGGTAAAAAAATAGCTCTTAACCAAACTGCAAATTTAGCAGGATATGGGACTGGAAAGATTACCGAGATTCGGTATACATCTTCAACTAATACTGATGTTAAGTCGGAGTTCCTGTCAAAGTTTTTAAAAGATAAGGGATAACAAGCAAAGTCACCCGAAATTTCAATTCGCTTGCGCTCATTAGAATTTAGGGTGCTTTTAACGGTTAACCAGTCAGTCGAACATCTCACCCTATGAGCAGAATAATTTTAATTAATGGAAGACCTGGAGCCGGGAAAAGCACTGTCGCAAAACTTCTTTCTGAGAAACTGGACAGTGTAGCTCTTCTTGAGTTCGATTCTTTAATAAAAGTTAAGCCATTCGAATATGGAGAAAAACTGCTACTGCTAGGATTAGAAAACAGCGTGTCTGTAGTAAATAATTTTCTAGACTTTGGCTTTAAGAACATCATCCTCTGTGCTGGAACTACGAAAGAATCTCATCTTGAGTTTTTTCTTAGCAAGATAGAAGGTTCATCGCAGATTCATTGGATTTACCTTAATGTTTCGGTGGAAGAACGATCTAAAAGAAAAGTATCAAGACTCAGAGATGATGCAGATTCTTTAGAATGGTTTGAACAGGTTAAAAGCAAAATAGGCACTTACTCTGGTTTGCCAAAGCTTTCAGGAGTGAGTTATTATGAACTTGATGTTGAGGGAATCTCCTCGCAAGAAGTGGCGAGCCTGGTAGCAGAACAGCTGACTGGCTAACCATTAGGGCCTCCAAAATTGCCAAATCGCGTCAGCGGTTTGGCAATTTTGAGCCATTTAACGTTATGTGCACTTTACTATGACTAAAGATGAAGAGTTAATTTTAGAAACATATAAGATTGCTAGGTCGGCTGTAGCTAATGGTAATCACCCATTTGGTGCTCTTATATGGCTAAACGGAGAAGTTATTTTAACTGCTGAGAATACAGTATCAACTGATTCTGATTGTACGTGTCATGCCGAATTAAACTTAGTTCGTAAGGCCTACAAAGAGCTTGACCAAGATAAGTGTAGCAGTAGTACGCTTTATACAAGTACTGAACCGTGCGCTATGTGTGCTGGAGCAATATATTGGTGCGGAATTAGAAAAGTCGTATATGGATGTTCAGCAACAGAGCTAGGTAAGGTTGCTGGCAAAACTCTCGAAATTTCTTCGAAAGACATCTACGCTGATGCTCAGGAAGAAGTTGAAGTTGTCGGTCCTATTCTTGAAGAACAAGGAGTTAAAATACATCAAGACTTTTGGCCACAACATGGCACATAACAATCAAAACGAGTTTATTTCCGCACTGTGTGCGAAAACAATTCTTTTTTAACATTAACTTACTACCACATATGAATTTAGTAACCCCAGAAATAATCACTAAATTAAATGTAAAAGATGCTCTCGTTGTAGCTGATTCCACTTTTGATAGTGAATATGATCGGGAATACATTAGACAAACGTATGATAGATTACTTGATGGTAGTAATTGCTATTTTGACGAAAGGTTAAAGAGCAACTTAGTCTTACTTCCCTATTTTTTGTACCGTTCTGACGAAAAACCCTGTGGGATAGGAGGATTATACTTTCACCAAGATACACCTAGCTCTTTCTGGCTTGGGTGGTTTGGGGTTTCCCCTCAATTCCACAGAAAAGGATTTGGGAAGCAAATAATAGAACATACTAAAGACCTTGTAACAGTTTTTTGTGGGAAAGAGTTACTTGTATATTTAGACAATAGTAATAATCTAGCTAAAAAGTTTTATGAAAAGGTTGGTTTTTCATTAAAACAAGAGATTCAAGTTGATGAAACACCAAGCTCAATCTACAATATGGAGCTATGTTAGTAGGTTAGTGACATTCGTACCCCCTAACTTTCTTTAAATAAAGCGTTAGTGACATTCGTACCCCCTAACTTTCTTTAAATAAAGCATAATAAAATCAGTTAATTACCAAAACTTATGGTGAGTTAGGCTTATTCAAAAAGTAAGTTGGTACGAATCCCCGGAATCCTCGAGAGCTGGGAAAATCACCTAGAACGTTCTACAGCTTAACTTGTTTAGCTTCATGAATTTGTTTATTATGTAAATTGTTTAGATAACTATGGAGGAGTTGTATGGCTATTGAATCTTTTATACATGTGAACTGCTTATCTCCCGAACATAGCCGACGAGGACATTTACCTGAGGTATGGAATTCGATAGAATTTAAGAGTCCTGAAGTTATGGCTAACCCAGACATGAAGGTTGCTCTTCATTACCTATTGCCTGACTTGGACAGGCAAGAAATCAAAGATGCTCTTAGCAATCCCACTACCCATATTTATTTACTGACAGATACGGGTAGTGTAGATCCTACATACGAAGAAAGAGCGAAATGGTTAGTAGCAGAATTCGCTTCAAGAAAAATACAGGGTGAAGGATATGTTGAACGTAAAGGCATGGCTGAAACACCAAAAGCGCTGTAGAATGGTCACGCTATCGTTATTCCAAATTAAAATATTGATATATGCAATCTGAAGAATGGAATAAGGTAGCCAATAAAGTCAATTTCACTTTAGATCTAGATCTTAACCAATTCCAAAAGCTGGTACATCCTACTTCCAAGATTCTAGATTTCGGATGCGGATACGGACGTCATACAGATACCTTAGTTCAAAATGGCTATAGCAACGTTTTCGGAATTGATTCTTCTGAAGAGATGATTACACGAGGGCAAAAAGAGTTCCCTCATTTAACACTTTTACACAATAATTTAGATTCAATTCCGTGTGAAGATGAGTCTCTAGATTGTGTTTTAGCTTGTGCAGTTTTTACTTGTATTCCCTCAGAAGTAGATCGAAAAAAAATTTTTGAAGAGCTTTGTAGAGTACTCAGAAGAGATGGGGTTCTTCACCTTATAGAATTTGGCCTAGATTATTTTAATTCTTATGACGACAATGGGTGCTTTCTCTCCAGTTTAAACGTTCAGATGAAGCATTTTAGTCGTAAGGAGATAGAAGCACTTTGCTCTCCACTAGAAACAATAAATATGGAAACAACAAAGGCCTCTGCCATTGGCAATAGACTAACAGAAGCTCATTCCTACTTTGGTAGGAAGACTTGAGTTAGTTATGAGGAATCTGGATAATAGACCTTTTTTATAATGATTTCTGCTACGAGGAATCATTATGAAAAATGTCTAATAAGAAAAGACTTTGAAACCTAAGTAAAATAAACAAATTTTTTTAAACAACAACTTACAACTCCTTTAACTCATAAGGATTCACAATCTTTTCCCCATCCCAAGGATAACAAAGATGCATAGCTTGTTTACAATTGCTTATTGCTTTAGGTTTAAAAACTGCAATACAAGTCCCTTTTGCATCTCTTACGCTTCTATAAATTAGTGCATCAAGCCCTTCTTCTTTAACTTTTTTCCCAAATTTTTTCGATTCAATATAAGAATTTGGGTCATAAATTTTTTTAAGCTTCAGAGAAACATTTCTTACATCTTTACATTTTCCTTTAATACTTGCTGAATAAACTCTCTTTTCAATTTTAATGGGCTCTTCTTTTGTTGCTCTTAAGAACTTTTCAGTATGATAAACTGTTTCAGCAATTGAAGTATTAAGTGTTTTAGCTGCATAATAAATCCCATAAGAACCGTCAGAAAACCTACTACCTTCAGGATTTATGTGAGTAAAAGGAGCCATCACAATTGTTGAACCAGCACCATAAACCCTATCCTCTTTTGGAACTATTTCAAGATAGCCTAAGTCATTTCTAATTCGATTATTTGTCATACTTTCTAAAGCATACAAAGCATCAAAATCTTTTTCACTTGCTACTCTTTCAAAAATTGATATTGGCCTAAATCTACTTGCAACAATTCTAAAACTTGTTTTCCAAGAAAAACGCCTTGTTGAAATATTCACTAGTATCCTCTCATCGAATCAAGATAACGTCTTACTTCATACAAATCAGAAACATTACCAGATAGCATTCTATCTAAAGCTGATTTGCCATTAAATAAAGCTGCGTCATTTGCTTTTCTAATCCATGCATCTGCTGCAGATTCTTTAGGGAGAAGAATTTGTAAAGCTTTATATATTCCTAAAATATAAGAAATTCGTTCCAAAGTATCTTTTGAAAGTTTGATTTTTTTTTCTTTCTTCCAGCGATGATAACTTGCTTTAGAAATATTTCCTAAAAGTGTAAGTTGTTCGTTTACGTTTAACTTCCAAAGGTTAGCAATTCTTAGAAAAGCTGAGAAACCTGCAGAAGATAATTTCTCGTCAGTTAAATGAGCATTTGCTATAACTTGTTTTTCTTTACCCATAGCTTTTAATAAGTCTTGTTTTAGATATATATATACTATTATAGTCTAATTTTAGACTATTTGCAAATCTTTTTTATAACTAATTATACGATAAAGTATTTGATTTTATTGATTAATTTGC
>CALJRW010000093.1 GCA_937976335.1 uncultured bacterium
AATTTCCGAAAAAGAGCTTTTTGGACTTTCTATACCCCCGGAGGGAGAACAAATAGTTATCCCAAAATCAATAACTTACAAGGAAACCGAAGGTTTTCAAGAAAGAATTATTCGGAAATTACTTTTTGGGATAACTATAGAAAGTTAAAAAAGAAATTTCTGAAAAAGAGCTTTTTGGACTCTCTCTCTCTCTCTCTCTCTCTCTCTCTCTCTCTATTTAGGAGTTTAAAGAAGATTAAGCTAATTCAGTAGTTTAGCAAAATATTTTTAAGTAGAAGATTTAAACTCATAAATATTAATTGCCCCATTTTTTACAAGTGTTTTGATTTTTTTGTATCTATTTTTAAACCAATCTTGATCTGTAAAATTTTCCAAATTTTTTCTTGGAGGCTTTCTAAAAAGTAAGTAGTTTGGCTTTAATTCTCGTACGTACCAAGAATAATCATTTGTAGCAACATGAGGAATTACAGATGGTGTTATCAATCCTAATCCATCAATAATAGGTCCTCGTTTATAATAATATCCTAGAACGCCAATTTCATTGCTTGCTAAGCTTGAATTTTCGGGTGCATAAGAGTTTAACCATTCTGCAGCTGATTTGTAGAGATTGTGCTTAGCATATACTTTAGGCTTGAGAAAAGACGTTGAACGCTGAAGTGAATGAGAAAATATAAAAATCAAAAATATTAAGCTAATTAAAGCTTGATATTTTCTAATATTTTTTAAAATTAAATTAATGCTAAGTTGGGCTGTAATAGCGAGAAGTATAGACATAGTTAGTAAAGGCGGTACGTAGTACCATTTATAACCTGGCGCATTTAAAACTAAGCCGTAAGCAATGATATATAAAGCACCCCAGGAAATTATAATTAGTAAAAATTTTTCTCGATATAAACGTAAAATAGTAATAAGAGTTAAAGCTAGGATAGAGAATTCTAACAATTTGTATGTTTTAAAGTAAGATAGTTTGATTGGAACTTTCCTTAAAAATAAAAATCCATCTCCCCAGTGAACACTTCCACTTTGTGCAAGTTTTGCTGAGAGAGTATTTGGTAAAATGCTCCCAAAGTAAAAGTACATAGCTAGTAAGCTAGGAAAAAGAACACCAAAGAAGATACACCAAGATATTTTACCAGGAAGAGAGTGATATTTTATAAGATAGCAAACCCCAAGAACGCCTAAAAAGACAATAGTGTCAGGCCTAGATAAGATGCAAAGAGCTGAGAACAAGGCCGCTATGTTTATTTTTTCTTTTAAGAAAAAAAACAGTGTAGCAAGCATAAGGGCTAGAGTAAGATACGTTTCCATTCCAATAGCTGCACATAAAGTTGTGTGAGTAAGTAAGATTAGTGGAAAAAACAGGGCGGCATAACTTAACTTTTTATTTCTTCCCTCTAAAAGTATGCTTCCTAAAATCAAGCAAAAGAAAAGTGATATAAAACCAATGCTATGTCCTACGAAAGGAATACTAACGCCAGGAATTAATTTGAGTGGAAAATATACGACAGCAACAAGCATAGGAAATAGTATAGATGTGCTTCCATTTACTCTTTCCCCAATATTGAAAACAAAGCCATTACCATTTATTAAATTTTGTACATAATTGTAGTAAATATATGAATCATCAGATTTAACGGAGTACGCACAATAAGAGTAAAACAACCAGGCTAAGATTGATAATAAAATAGCTATTAGCTTAAGCCATCTAGGTGGCACATTATTATTTTTTGATAAATTTGAACTAGATTGTTTATTTGATTTTAAATTCATAATACTGACTTTCTTATAGAATAAGTATAAAATTTTTTAAATATTATTCCAGTTTTTAAAAACTAACTCACCTTTTTCAGAAAAATCTTCTAAATGCTCAAATTCAATAACATCTTCTGCAAAGTTGCTAGAAATTAATTTATATAAATCTTCAGTAAGTGGCAATTTAGTTAAAGCTTTATCTTTAGTTTTAACATCTACAGAATAATAAATCTTTTTAATTTTACTTAAAACTATACATGATAAGCACATTGGGCATGGCATCCCTACTACATACATTTCACAATCAGATAAATTAGAAGTGTTAAGTTTAGATGAAGCAACTCGAATTGCCGCAATTTCAGCATGATCTGAAGGATCGTTACTAAGGTGAACGGAGTTTAAACCTTCAGCTATAATTTCCTTGTTTTTTACAATAATTGCTGCAAATGGCCAGCCACCGTTTGCAACATTTTTTTTCGCTAAATTTATTGTAGTTTGCATGAAGTTTTCTTTATTCATAGTTATTTCATTTAAGCAGAATTAATAATGCTTTTCCAGAAAATTTGTAAAATTAAGATAACAATGTAGTATAGAATTGTTAAAAGGAGCTTAAAAAAAGGATGAATGAATTATACTTTTTATTTAACATTCTGATAAGTCTACTATTAATATTGATAAGTTTTAGAATGGGAAAGTATTATCTTTTTGGCTGTTTTCTCACTATGTATATTGTAACTGATTTGGTGGCTACAAAAGTTGCGAGTATTTTTGGTTATAATTTTAGTATGGGAGCAATTTTTTTTGCTGCACTTTTTTTAGCTACTGATTTACTGAGTGAGCATTATGGAAAAAAAGAAGCAATCAAAGTAATAAATTTAGGACTTGTTTCAATTCTTAGTTTTTTAGTTTTATCACAGTCATCACTTTTAATTCTTCCTATTGATTCATCCTTATCAATACATACATCTCTTCAAATAATTTTTAGTTCTTTTTCAAGAATTACCATTGCTTCACTTCTGGCATATTCTGTCGGCAATTATTCTGATATTTTTATCTTTGATTTAATAGATAAAAAATTTACTGGAAAGAAATGGCTATGGTTAAGAAATAATGGTAGTACTTTTTGTTCTCAGTTTTTAAATACGCTTACTTTTTTCCCTATTGCTTTTTATGGAACCATGCCAAAATCTCTCCTCCTAGAAATAGCTATTGTTGGGCATTGTGTAAAGTTAACAGTTGCTATTTTAGATACTCCTTTTGTTTATTTTTCTTACTATTTTTTACCTAAAGAGCTTAAAGATAAGAAGGTAAATTAAAAATCGAGCAGCGAGGTTTGTTCAATAAGTATAAAATGTAATTGCAAGCTCTTCATAGAAATTTAGAAGTATTTATTGAAAACGTAGCAAAACATTGTTAGACTAAATAAAAAATAAGAAGCAAAAGCAAAAGCAAAAGTAAATATGAATTTTACCACTATTTTTAAAGAACAAGATAAATTATACAAGTCAAAATATTTTTATATAGTAAAAGATGGATTCCCTGTTTCTCCTGGTCATCTACTTATTATCAGTAATGAAGTTAAAAAAGATTTTTTCGCATTAAACAAAGAAGAACAGAATGAATTTGCAAGTTTAGTTTCTAAGGCTAAAGAGCTGATTGAAAAAAAATATAAACCTGATGGATATAATATTGGTATGAACTGTGGAGAACCTGCTGGCCAAACTGTTTTTCACTTTCATTGTCACATTATTCCTCGTTATAAAGGAGATATTTTGCGTCCAGAGGGTGGGGTTAGACATTGTGTTGAAGGGAAAGGGTATCATTAAATGAAGACTAAATTTTTTTTACTTTTCTTTTTTTCCTTATTCGGCTCATTCTCAAGAGACGATTAACATTCCCGTATTAGTAGGCCAAACTGGAGCATCTTCTAGTTTTGGTAAAGAGGAATTAAATGCTTATCGTTTAGCTACAAAGGAATGGAATAAAAGAGGTGGCATTAATAATAAAAAAGTAATCCTACAAGTTGAAGATACTCAAACAAAACAAGTACAAATTGTAACTGCTTATAAAAAAATAGCTTTAAGTCGTCCAACTCTTATTCTTGGTCCAACTTGGCTTGATGGGTTTCCTGCGATAATACCTATGGCAAAAAAACAAAACATAGCTCTTGTCACTCCAAGTGCCGCGACTGAAGCTTTTGGAAAATATACCGGCTGGCCTGTTTCGTTTTATTACAATACAACTTTAGAGATTCAAAAATTAGTATTTCATATTAAAGAAAGTAAATTAGATGAAAATATTGCTTTAATATATGAGACCGAACCTTTTTCTGAATTAGTTAGGAGCTTACTCTTAAAACAAACTTCTAATATTGCATATGACATTGGTATTCAAGGAGGGGAAAGTGATTTTAATGCGATTTTAGCAAAACTGAAAAGTAAAAAACCTACTGTATTATTTATTTTAGTATGGGAAGAGCGTTCACTTCTTTCTCTTTTACAACAACTCAGAACATTACTGCCAGATTTAAAGCTAGTTACTATTCATGACGGAGAATCATGGATTAAAAAAGAACATTTTAAAAAATATATTCCTAATTTAATTTATTCAAAATTTTTCCCAGCAAATAATAGTTTTATAGAAAAGTATAAAAAAGAATATAATGAAGTCCCTTTTCTCACAGCTTCAACTGCATATGATGCTGCTAATTCAGTTTTTAAAGCTTTAGAAGATGGTGCAAATAGTGGAGAAGACATTCGAAAATTTTTATTAAATAACGAAATTGATACTACTACTTTTGGAAAAATTACTATATCTAAAAATGGAGGTGTTCCTGTCTCAAATGTTAGGGTAGTTGAATACAATTCATAATGTTAATTTTTTCATTTAAAAGACTTTAATAAAATTTTTTTAACAGTATAAGAAAAAATTTAAAGAAAACCTTTTTTGACTATCATTAGAAGATATTAACAAGTAATTCTAGTATGTTAGT
>CALJRW010000094.1 GCA_937976335.1 uncultured bacterium
TAACAGTACTAAGATTGATCATTTGTTAGGAGTAAGGTTTGTGCCTGATTGTTCTGGAAACGATACTGGAAGTATTGGTGTACCAATAAAATCTCTTAAAGTAAGGATAAATAAAAAAAGCCAAGTAAATAGCTCTTCCAATAAAAGACCTATGAAGTTAACTATTAATGCTCTAGAAGAAGGGAATGCTAAAGTTAACATAAAGATTAATAAATTTATCTGTGAGGAGACTCTAGATCTATATGTGCATGAAGGAAGAAATAGGTTCGCTTCTTCTCTTCCTAAGATGGTTGATAAGTTTAGAAGTGTGTCCTTTAGCTCGGGAAGTAAAACAAGAAAGTTGAAGATTAATTCAAATTTAGATAAACAAAATACTGTTAACAAAAGAAATGCTCAGAAAAAATGTAAGCGTTTTATCAAAAAATTACGTTTTAGATAAATTGCTTAATTCTTAAACCTCAGATAGTTGATAAAGACTAAAAAGATAGAAAACTTTTCTTTTTAAAAAAGTTTTAAAGTGTCTTAACTCAATAATTAATGTGAATTTTTGTCGCTTTTAGATAAAAAAAATGAAAAAAATTTTTAAAATACATTTCGTTTTTTAAAAGGAATTTTCTTAGTTGCAGCTTTATAAAAGTATTATATGAAGTAGAAAAAAGTCTTTAGTGTATATATAGCGCTACCTCTCTAAGTAACTGAAAAGAATAAAGAATTACCTGTTAAAAGTTTCTTTTTTTAGAAAAAATCAATGAAAATACTAATTTAGCAGCAAAGTCTTTATGCGTTCTTCAATTGAAAAGTTTTAAATTCTAAAAAAAGAAAGACTTGACGATTCTAAAAAAAGTCACTTAAAGTATTAAAGTAATTCATTTCTTGTCACGAAGAAGTTTTAAGAGGCAAGTTCAGTTACCCTAAAAGTATCTATATTGGATGGCTGTTTATGGATGACTGATTTCTAATCCGCAATTATTTTATGATAATTGTGGTTATTAAGGAGAATAAAAGTTATGGCTACAAAAAGAAAAAAGCCTGCTGCTAAGAAGACTGCTAAAAAGCGTACTACTAAGCGTAAGGCAACAAAAAGGAAGTCTACTAAAAAGAAGACTACCAAGAAAAAAACTACTAAGAAGAAGTCTACTAAAAAGAAGGCTACTACTAAGAAGAAAACTACTAAGCGTAAAGCTACTAAGAAAAAAGCTACGACTAAGAAGAGAACTACTAAGAAGAAGTCTACTAAAAAGAAGACTACTACTAAGAAGAGAACTACTAAGCGTAAGACTACTAAGAAAAAAGCTACGACTAAGAAAAAAACTACTAAGAAGAAGTCTACTAAAAAGAAGGCTACTACTAAGAAGAAAACTACTAAGCGTAAAGCTACTAAGAAAAAGACTACTAAGAAGAGAACTACTAAGAGGAAGACTACTAAGAAGAAGACTACCACTAAGAAGAGAACTACTAAGAAGAAGTCTACTAGAAAAAAGACGACTAAGAAGAGAACTACTAAGCGTAAAACCGCTAAGAAAAGACGTCGTTAAAGCGATAGCTTTTTCTTCTTAAAGAAAAAAAGCCTCTTATAGAAATATAAGAGGCTTTTTTTATTGGAGCTATAATTTTAAGATCCATTTGTCTTTATTCTTCAAGTCGCAGTATCTAAATTTATCCCTGTTTATTTATCACACTCTTTAAATGGCTTATTTTAAGTTTTCTCTTCTCTATTATCCAGCAGTCGGTTGATTGCTTCTCAGCTCTTGTTTATTTCTAACTTGATTATTTCCCATATTCAGATAAAAATACTATTAATCTGAATTAAAAACTTACCGAAGGAAATAACATTATGAGAGCTAATAATATAAGAAAAGGAAACGTACTTTTACTGAAAGGAGCCCCTTGTAAGGTGCTTAGTTTTACTCATGTTACTCCTGGCAAAGGTCAAGCTGTAGTTCAATGTAAATTTAGAAATTTAATAACTGGTGTCCAGGGAGAAACTCGTTTCGGTGCTACAGAGAATGTCGAAACGGCAGATGTTTATACAGCTAAGGCAACTTATTTATATGCTGATGGAGAAAACTACAACTTTATGGATTCTTCAACCTACGAGCAATTTGCGCTCTCTAAGGAGATTTTAGATACAGCTGTTTACTATTTGCAAGATAATATGGAAATTGAAGTCACTAGCTTTGAAGAGAAGCCAATAGGTATTCAAATTCCGCAGTCAGTAATATTAACTGTTACTGAGACTGAACCTGAGCTTAAAGGGGCTACTGCTAATAATTCACCGAAGCCTGCTACAACTGATACCGGTTTAACTTTAAATGTTCCTCCATTTGTGAAGGAAGGAGATAGAATTCAGGTTAATACTGAGACTGGTGAGTACATTGGGAGAGAGTAGGGGGCTAGTATGCCGCTGGAAATAAGATAAAATTATAATCAGCAAAGGCAATGTTTTGTTCAAGCCCGCAGTCTGTTCCTCTAGTATAGTTTTTATTTGATTCAGCTTTATTGAAAGATACAGCTATTGCATTCTCTTTACCGGTTTCTGTTAAACCGCTGCAATGACTTGGGCTGTATGAGTAATAATATGTATTTTCGTCGTTAATAGGATCTTTTGGCATAGGAGATAGATATTGATGCATTATTGCTTCGAAGTTTCCTATATTATCCCCAATTTTTTCTCCTTCATTAGAAATTCCATGAGCTGTTCCAGGGTATGTGCCATTATCAAGGTAGAAAGTCTCAAGAGCTAACTTTATATTATACATATCAGAAATGCGTTCTGAGTCTCTTGCTACTTTCTGTGTATCACTAAATTGTCCTATGCCAACACTTGAAAGAATAGAAATAATGCTTAATACAACTAAGAGTTCAGTTAGTGTAAATCCTTGTATATTTTTCATGATTTTTTACCTCTAGTAGTTATTACTAGTTTGATATTCGGTATTATTCGTAAATACTTTAGTTTTGAGTGCGAAATATTATTAAATTTTTTTTCAGTTCCTGCAGAATAACTCAAGTGTTCGGTATTTAAATTAACGATCAAAGCCAATATCAACACTAGCTCTCTCTGCTCCTAAAAGCTCACTTCGCATAAAAGCACTAAATAACTGACCAGCAGAAACTAGAAATCTCGGCTCAAACTGAGCGCTGCCATCTGGTCCATCTCTTAGAGGAAAAGAAACATCAAATCTTAAGATTCTAGAGCCTGAGGATCTTGGGAAGCTAGCTCTGAGTCCGATGCCAATGTCAGCGTAAGCGTCATTAGTAATTAATTTTTCATAATCATCAAAAGTGCTTCCTCCAACTTCAAAGAAAATAGCAGAACCAATATTTATTAGCTGAAAAACGTTTTCAAATAAATGAATTCTATCTTCTATGCCTAAAGCAAATCTTTTGTCACCAGTAAAAGTTCTTGCTTCATAGGCTCTTAAGGCGTTGTCTGCTCCAATAAGGAGTTCTCTATCGTCATCAAGATTATTTCCAAAATCTATAAAAAATGAACTTGCAAGAGTGTGATTTCCAAAAAATAATTTTCTAAAATAAATTGGACCTAATAGTTTAAAGTACTTTAACTCTGCTCTTACAAGAGTGTTAACTAATTCGTCCTTTTGAAGTCTAGAAGAGATTGCAGTTTCTGCTCTAAAAAAACCATTATTTCCTTGTCTCCAACCTTTGTTTATTGTTCCTGAAAATAAAAATGCATCTTCTTTTGAGCCAAATATTTTAGGTGCAAATTGGAAATTAAAGTTGATTTGTCGACCTAGGTTGAAATCTTCTACAAAATCAAACCTATCAATATAGTTTAAAGACAGATAATCAGGTTTGATTTCTTGATAACTAAAGATTGGGCCGCTAAATCGTCTGTTGGTTGCAAGAACTTGTGAGTCTTGTTCTAAAACTTCGTCTCTATCTAGACTTAGATCTGAGAAATCTCTATCCACTGCATTAGAAAAGTCAAAAGATTGATAGTTCCAACCAAAAGTATATCTTCTTCTTTCCTTGCTTGCTTCACCGTGAGCAATGGAGTAGGTGAGGCTTATGTCTTTTATGTCTTGTCTAAAAATAAAACGTTCATCTCCATTTCTAAAAAGACGACCTATAGTGTCTCCAAGATTTAAATTTAAGCCATAAGCACTCTTGTCATATAAACTTCTAAAAGGTTTCCCTAGGTTTAGTAAGTATTTTTCTCCATCATTTCTGTCAAAATAACCTGTTAGTAGTTGAATAGGGGTGCCAAGCAATCTTCTATCGTCATAAACTGCTTGAGTTGATGTTCTATTCTTTTCTGTTCTACGAAGAACCTCAAATCTTTTACCTCTTCCTAGAAAATTAGAATCTTGTAGGCCGTAAGCTGTTTTGTTTTTACCGTCTCCGGAGGAAAGACTAACTTGTGGTATAATAGTCCATGTGTCTTGAGCTGTTATTATTACATCTGCAAAATTGCCATCAATTTTAGGATTTATATCAATATGTCTGATATATCTTAAAGACCTAAGTAGTCTGCTACTTTCGTCTATTTTAAATGTAGTTAGCTCATCACCAACATCAAATAAGAGCTCTTGTTTGATTATTCTTGCTTTAGTGTTAATTTTTAAACTGTTTGCTGCTTTGTAGATGAAGTGTAAATCTTTTCCTTCGAAAACGTCCTTAATAAAAATTTCAATGCTTCGTACAATTTTGCCATCAACAGTTTCATTAAAATCAGATTTTTGAAGGTTTTTAGTTAGGTTTTCTGCTTTCTTATTTTCGGCGTAATTACTGTTACAGGTAATTAGAAATAAAAAAAATAGAATTAGTTTAAATTTACTCAAAATTACCTCAGATTGTCCTAAATGGCTTGTTGAAAATATAGCTCTGTTACGAACTCTATTTTTTAACAGATCCCTAAAAAGACTAGGATTATTACAGAGAACGGGCAAGTGCTGCTATCTATAAATTTTGATGATCTAAAGCTTGAAAACTATCCAAGAAAGTAGGGAATTTAGAATGATAATAAAACAGAACGACGTTTTATTTAATGTGATTGCATGAGAACTTTAGTCTTAAAGTATTTCACAAAGAATGAATTACTCTGTGTCGTACTTTAAGACTTTTAGTATCAGAAATTTAAGAGCATGCTTACTTCCTAAGCTGGGACATCCAATACTCCATTTGTTTTCCAGCCGCCTCACGTCCTCCTAAACCAAAAGAAAGCGCAAACGCTACTGCTATTGCTCCAAGAGTTAGAGAGAAAGCGATGTTTACAATGTCATCGGCAATTCCCATTGAACGAAGTGCCATTGCAAAGACAAGACCTAAAATAACAAACCTAGTAATAGAAGCTAGCGTTTTTGCATTAGCTCCGCTTACTCTAATGATAGTGTTGTAAGCAAGATTTGAAATCCAAAACCCGACACCTAAAATCACTATTCCTAAAAGAACTTGTCCTCCAAAGCTAATAAGCGTACTTACAATTTCCTCAACTTGACTAAATCCAAGCTGTCCGGAAGCTTCAGTAACGGCAAAGAGCATAATAAAAAATATTATTATATTTCCAACTAAATTTGACGGTGTAACAGTTCCGTCCGTAAAAGCATTGCCTAGTCCAAGTTTGCCAGGCATCGTGTCAAAGCCAATTCCTCCCAAAAGTGTTGAAGCAAGGTTAGATACAAATCTCGCAAGTATATATGCAAGAGTTAGTATTACTACAGCCGCAAAAACGTTAGGAATTGCTCCCATCATTGAATTTAACATTGCCGTTGCTGGTCCAGAGATGGCTTCAATTTTAAGTGCATCTAGAGCTGTAATAAGAGCTGGAATGAAAATAAAGATAAAGACCAATAGGCCACAAAGTCTAGAAAGGGACATGTTTCCTTCAAAACCAACCTTTCTTCCAAAGCTATTTAGACCAGTAGATCCTAGTAGGTTAGTAGTTATGTCTCTTAGTATTTTAGCAACTAGCCAGCCGACAAAACCAATTATTCCAGCTCCAAAAACATTTGGAAGCATTCCAAGAAGTTTTTGTACCATATTTTGTAGAGGGAGTAATAAACTGTCATCAAAATTGAATGCGCCAAGAATAGCAGGTAATCCTATAAGCCAAACTAGCCAATAAAGAATATTGCCGATGTTTCCACCTAGGCCTTCAATATCGTCATCGCTATCAACTGAAAGAGTTTCAACTAAATTTGTAGAATGTAGGCCTTTTTCAGTGATAGTTCTTACCACTGTTGCAATTAGCCAAACTATCGCTACTAAGGCTCCACCAGAAAGTAGTTTTGGTAGGTAATCTAGGACTGTGTTTAGAAGATTTTGCAGAGGTTCTGAAACCATCTCAAGTTCGAGACAGTCAAGAGCTCCTACGACAGCAAAGAGAATGGTGACGTAGTAGGCGAGTTTGCCAATGATTCCTTCAACGTTAAAATTTGACCCAGTATGCTTATCTAAGGCGCTATTTACTTTTAATAGCCTTAAAAATTTAGTAATTATAAACCTGATTACAAGTGCTATAAAAAAACCAACAACTAAAAAGAGAAAAGCTTGTATAAACTTACCTCCAGCAATATTTGAGATTGAGTCGAACATTATTTTAAATTGATCCATTAGGTGTCTCCTTTAAAAATATGCTTCATTTAACGCCTTAGTGGTTTTGATTTCAAGAATTATTTTTATAATAGGGTAGAAGTACTATTAACCTTCATATAGTAAAACTTAAAAGAGTTATGATATTAATAAGTTAATCAATTTGAATTAAATATACTTGAAGAATTTACATTGACATTCGTCATTGACATTCGTACCCCCTAACTTTACTTCTTCAATATTTCCAAACTCTTAAGATAGCAAATAAGTTAAGATATTTTTATAATCTAGCATATAAAAGGTTTGGGGGAGGAATTGGTGGGGAATTGGTGGGCGTCTCTCTATACAAACAAAATATTTAATTTTTCCCTTTGATAAATTGTGAGGGGAAAATTAAAGAAATATGACCTGATCTGATACTGTCAGTTTGAGTAAGTATCAACCGTTACAATTTATAACAGAATTTGTTTCTTCGGCTCACTAGAATGTTAACTTCTAGTGAGTACGATAATACCTTTTTCAGTAATTTCCTATTGATTTTTTAAAATAGAAAACTTTACAATCTAATCCGCTGTAACAGATTGAGCTATATCTTTAAGGTTATCGTAAAAATACTTTACAGCTCGCATGCAAGTTAACTTATTATCATCTGCATCTTCTATACAATCTGTATGTTCTTGGTTACACATATCCACGTCATTAACGTTCCAACATGCAATTAAATTAAGATCGCACTGGAATATCTCATCGTCATAAAGTTGGTCACAGTTAAAATGCGAAGTGGCAGAGTATGCAGATATGCAACAAAATAAATTTAACAAAACGAATAAAATTAATCTCTTTTTCATAAAAATCTCCTGTAAAGTAAATCTACTAAGATACACTCGTCATAGTACTGATATAACTTAAGTCAACTCTTTGTATATACTTGATCCTGTTTTTTATAATGATAATTTTATTTGAAGCATTTAAAATTAGGGGCTGGCACCTGAAATCATGTTAAAATGGTTTCATTATACACGTAAAGTACTGTAAATTTTGAAGAAATCGTCATTGACATTCGTTGACATTCGTACCCCCTAACTTTACTTCTTCAATATTTCCAAACTCTTAAGATAGCAAATAAGTTAAGATATTTTTATAATCTAGCATATAAAAGGTTAGGGCAGAGGAGTTGGTGGGGGGACTAGAAGCTAGAAAGCTTGGATTTAAGATTAATAAGCTAGAATCTTTAAATCTTAAACATTGAAACATGCGCCTAAAATTACTGTCTAATTTTGATTGTATTGAAGTTTGCTCCAATTAATCCATCTATTGATATGTTTTCTGTATTCAAGTCTGCATTTTGATACTGCTTAAAACTTAACACTCGTTCTCTGAAGGAGCTGTCATTCTTTTCTAACACCCCTAAGCCAACCCAAAAACGAACAATTGAATTTTTGGTGGTGCCGATGGGAATAATATTATTAGTTTCGAAAAATGTCGGAAAAGCTACGAGCCCTTCATGTTCGTAGTGTGCGATATTATGTTGTTTGTCGCTTTGAAGCTTATAATAAGCCATGTGGACAAGATCATTTTCTTCTCGCCATAGAGGATCTTTGCTTTGACTTGGCTGATTTCTTACATTTAAATCGATCGAGGCAATTTCAGATTCAGTTAGCTGATGTCCGTTTGTCTCTCTTTCTTTTCGCATATCTTCCATTGCCAATTCGAGCTCTTGTTCGAATTTTTCATAACTTTCGTATCGTGATCTTTCAAGGAAAATATTGAACGATAAATTCGCGGGAATATAGGTCTTCATAAAGCTGAGAAGGTTACTAAAAATTTTTCGATATTGTACTAAATCTTTTTCTGGAATGTTGTTGAGGCGACTTATCACAACTTCATCAAATCTAAAATTAAATTGCACGCCGGGGCTATAAACGTCAAGCACTGGCTTTAACCAGCGGGCGATATAAATGAATGCAAATAATTCTGCCCAATCTGGTTCGGGAGCTTCTTGGTAACGCCAAAGTTTATAACCACCAAATGGATAGTGAATATCTAGTGGCTGGTTGTTGCTTATCTTGCTTTCAATTTCCTTTCTTATAGTTATTTTATTTATTTCTGGAATGCTGTATTTTCTAAATTTTTTAGACATCAATTTACGATAAATGTAATCACTAAGATTATCATTCGGTTTTGCAAGTTGCGCGGGCTCTTGAAGTCTATTGAGTTGTGAGAGTATGTAATCTTTAGGTTTCATAACTTTTGGAGATGCGGGCAGGGATCTAACCTGCGCATACTAGCTTTGCAAGATAGTGCGTTACCAACTTCGCCACCGCATCTTGTGAATTATGTCATCTAATTTTGGGTCTGTATAGCTGGAAGCCTTACATTTCTACTTTCTATCATGTAGTGAAACTTAAAAAAAATCGTGATATTAGTAAGTTAATCAATTTTCTGTCAACCGAAAGCCGTAATAAGTGGAATAAAGCTACTCACTAGAACTAGAATTCTAATGAGTAGATAGAATGTAGGAGCGTAACCAAAGATCAAGATCCTATTGTATCATATCAACTTTATATTAGACGAAAAATGAAGTTTTAATTCTTCTTTTTAATTTTCTCAAACTTCCAATCAATGCACTTACACGACTATAATTCTTATAGTCTCTAGAAAGACATTCATATCCTTCTTCTGTGTTTTCGTTGTCATAAATCATTTTTGAAATTTCATGTCCGAGCATTGCAGATATGTCTATGGAGTGAAATGCTCCCATGAAAACAATATCTGTTCTCTTCCAGTCAGTGAATTTTAAAATTCTACGATTCATTTCCATAGATCGCCATTCTGCTCTTAGGCATGCTTCTAAAATATGTATTTTCTTAAAAATTTTTGATTCTTTTGAGCTCTCTTCGTCTTCTGTAGCTTCAGTTAAAATGTTATTGAGAATTATTCCAAATTGCTTATCTAGCTCTTGATAATTGAGCAAAGGCAATAAGCCCCTTATATGAGCCTAAATCAGCCTCCTTTAGCGCTAAGATATAAGCTTTTCTAGTTTCATCAGCCTTCCTAAGCTCATTGTCCCCTATCCTTCCTCCCCAAGAAAGCTTTTTGCCCTCATATTTTTTAATTATAGCGTCGGCGATTAGTCTAGCATGTCTACCGTTTCCATTAGGAAAGAGATGTATTTTTACTAATCTGTGATGAAAGATTATAGCTAGTTCGTTAATGTTATATGTTTTCTGTTCATGCCAGTAGTTTGCATCTTTTAATAACTTAAAAAGCTCAGTCTCTATTTGAAAAAACTCAACACCAATATTTTTGTTAGTAGTACGAAAGTCCCCTGCCCATTTCCATACATGTTTAAACATGTTTTTGTGTAGTTCTTTAATGAAATCTTTAGAAAAAAGGTCTCGTTTTTTTAGTATATTCTTACTCATTATCCAACGTCTGGCTTCAAGAATGTTTTCTTGCTCAAAAGCATTGAGGTCATTTTGTGTTATTATAGCAGGCTTAAGCTCTCTTTTTTCCTCTTCGCTTATTTGAGTTTCGTCAGGTAAGTTTGTTGAAAAATTCATATTATTCCCAAAGCTTAGAGTTAGGATTGTTAGCTAGTTCATTTGCTAGTTCTTCTATTTTTTCTTCTCTATCCCCTACTGACTGAGCTTCAAGTAGCATAGATTGATCTACTGCTTGAACAGTTTCTTTTGCTTTTTTTAGAGCTTGTGATTTAACTAATTTTCGCAAAGATTTTTCTTCAGGAACTACTGCGTACACAAACTTGCAATTCATTGCCTCAGCTGCCCTTCTAATACTTTTTAAAGTTAGAGAGTCGCTAATCTCGTTTTTTTCAACTTGAGAAATAGCTTGTTGGCTAACCCCTATTCTATTCGCTAATTGCTCTACCGTCATTCCAATAGAACGACGAATAGCGTTTATCCAGCCTTTAGTTGGACGATGGCAAATATTAATAGAATCTAAATGTTCATCTAGTTTTTCTATTTGTATCTCTTTAAAACTTTTTTTCATAATACAGCTTATAAATTGTTATATTTACTATTATAACAAGTTAAACCTTGATTTTCAAGATATAT
>CALJRW010000095.1 GCA_937976335.1 uncultured bacterium
GCCCAGTTCAATAAGTTAATGCCCGAGCCGAGAAGCAATAAAGTTATGAAACGTTGTTAGAAAGTGTGACCTATAATCCCGCCTTTTTTACTTGAGTAAAGAACCCCGCCGACCCCGCCTTTTTATAAAAAAAAAGAATCTAATTGAATTTTTCTACATCTTGAAGAGCATAGGAGATGAAAGAATGAACAAGAGATTTAGCAAGGAAGAACTATATAAGCTAAGAAACGAAATACCAGTGTCAGCAGTAATAAAAGAGCTACTGGGTATACCGCATAAAAGAATAGAAGGAAGCTTTAAATTTCTGTGTCCACGTTGCCAAGAATTTCAAACAGGAATTAACGTAAGAGTAAATTTAAGCCGTTGTTTTCGTTGTAAAGAAAATTTCAACACGATAGAGCTAGTTATGTTGGAGGAGCGGCTAAATTTTGTATCAGCGGTGAAGGTGCTTCAATCTTTTTCATTTTAAGCTCTTGATTCCAGACTTCACGAGGAGTTAAGAATCCATGTATTTTCATAGGTCTATTATTATGAATATCTTCAACATACTTGATATAGTCATCAGGTATATTTTTGAAGTCAGTACCTTTTGGGAAAAACTTTCTTAAGAATCCATTTCTGTTTTCTACAGTACCCCTTTCAGAAGCACAGTAAGGATTACAGAAAAAAGTATCTATCTTGAGCTCTTTTTCGACAGTCAAGAAATCTGCATTTTCTGAACCATTATCAAAAGTTTCACTTTTGAGGACTTCAGGAGGTACATCAGATTTCAGTCTTTTTACTAAAATAGTAGAACAAGTTTTACTTTCTAAATTAGGTACCTTGTTTAACATAATAAGCCTTGTTCTTCTATCTACAGTATTCATTAGTGCAGCTTTACTCTTTCTAGATGTCATAGTATCTGTTTCTAAATGACCAATCTCCTCTCTGTCATTTGCTTCCTTAGGACGTTCACTTATGTTTCTCTTAGCTGCTGCAGCTTTCTTTAGTTTTCTTCTTTGTTTGCCTGATTTTCTTTTGCCACGCTTTTTTCTGGACTGAAATAAGTACTCTTTTAACTCTGCTCGATCTTCATAAATCCACTGATAAATGGCTTCATGACTTATGCTATAACCTAGCTTATCTAACTTCATGCGACCTGATATCTCTTCTGGACTCCAGTACTCTTTTAGCTTTGATTCCACGTACTCAACAATCTTTTCATCTTTCAGTCTTGGTCTTGAGCTCGCTTTCGAACGACGCGCATATCTTTGCCAATAGGCTGCTGTCGCTTGCTCCTCTGAGCTTAAACTACTGTCTTCATACGATAAACGGTTTCTATTCAATTCACGCCTTATTACCGTCTCATCTCTATTCAGCACACTTGATATCTTTTTTATGCTAAAACTTCTTTTTCTTGCACCTGCTATATATAATATTTCATCATAAGTTAATCGTTTCATAATCGCCTAAGATGCTTCACGGCTCGAGGGCGATTCTTTTTTTCGCGATATTATTCTCGCTAACCCTTTAATTTAACTCATTATATGCATTAACTTATTGAATCCGGCAAGGCATTAATCATATTGATACTGCTGATGTTTATGGGCATGGAAAGTCTGAAAGGTTAGTTGCTAAAGCCATCAAAGGCGTAGATAGAGATAAGCTTATATTAGCTTCTAAGGTAGGATGGTTGCCTACTTCTGCTGAACATGTTTATTCACAAGAAAACATAATTTTCCAATGCGAGCAATCTTTAAAAAATTTAAATGTTGATGTAATTGATCTTTATTATTTTCATCATTGTGATTTTGGAGAAAATGATGAAATGGTTGAGGAGGCACTAATTGCGATCGATCATCTGCGTAAGCAAGGTAAAATACGCTATATAGGATTGTCAGGCTATTCAGCTGAAGAATTATTACGTATAGCTAAAAAAATAAACCCAGTAGTTATTCAAAGCTGGGCAGACATTGAACATGATGAATTTATTCGTGAAGGTACGGAATTAAGAAAGTTTATGGATGATTTTAATATTTCTTACATCCCTATGATGCCATTTGCTCAAGGAAAGTTGTTAGATAAATATAGGCCTGAGAATATACCGACTTTTTCGGAAGGAGATAATCGTCAAGGTAATAAAACTTTTTCGGCTGAGAGTCTGTTAAGGCTAGCTCCGAGAATGAAAAAACTAAAAGAAAGATTTGGAGAAGAGACTGAAGATTTAGCTAGAGTAGCATTACAGTACTTGCTCTTTCAACCTGTAGTTGCGAGTGTAATTCCTGGATTCCGTAATCTAGCTCAGGTTAAAACTAATCTTGCTAAGAGCAGTATGGCGCTAAATGAAGATGATATAAAATATATTTTAGAAGTCTTTCCTAGAGAAGAGATGGAAGCTCATCCTTGGGCATAAAAATCTAGAAAGAACTTTTTTTGATCCCACACTATGACAAACAATGACATCTTACGCCGAATTCGATATATCTTCGATTACAATGACAAGCAAATGATAGAAATATTTGCTTTAGTAGAGATAGAAGTTAGTAGGGAGCAAATTTGTAATTGGCTTAAAGCTGAAGGCGATCCAGCTTTAGAAGAATGCGAAGACTATGTTTTAGCAAATTTTTTAAATGGGCTAATTATTAAGCATCGTGGTAAAAAAGAAGGTGAGCAGCCAAGGCGAGAAACAAGCTTAACTAATAATGCTATTTTAATGAAGTTAAAGATTGCGCTCAATCTTAAGGCTGATGAGATTTTAGGAATAGTAAAGTTAGCTGATTTCGAAATTAGTAAACATGAGTTAAGCGCTTTGTTTAGGAGCTCTAAGCACAGACATCATCGTGAGTGTAAGGATCAATTTCTTCGTTATTTTCTTAAAGGCTTACAAGTGAAGTATCGGGGATAGTTTAGCTAATAAAATTTGCAAAAATTTGATTTTAATCAACAGTTTCTTAGACGAGATTTATCACTTGTTGCCTTAGTGAGGGTTGGGCTTGTTATTGAATCTGGAAATTGATTTTGAAAGTACTTTCTGTAGTGTTTGATGTTGAGTTTAGGTAGAGTATTAAAGTTTTTCTTGATTTAAATAAGTTAAATTTTAGTAAAAAATTATATCAAAAACAGTTATATCGATAAGTTATCTAAATTTAAGCTTTTTTTTAGGAAGAAAAAAAAGCTTAAATTTAAACCTACTTTTCTAGAAACATGAGGCAATGTTTTACGTTTTTTGCCGATAAGATAAATATATCTTTCAAGTTCAATTTTTTAATATTCTAGGCTGGTTTATGTGCCTGAGAATACAGAATATGTAAAGTTAGAGGGTATGAATTCATTAGAGGTGCCTAAGATATTCTCAACTCCCTCTTGCAATATTGAGCATCCTCAATAATTTTACCAAGCTGGTCTTTGTATTTGGGATCTAGCTCTGATTCTCTTAGGGTATTCCGAGTTGTCTCAATAACAAAGTCAGGCCAGGTTTTCATAGTATCCATCATACGCTGGTCTTGATTGGCATAGGCTCTTCTTGTCATTTCAATCTGGCTAGACATATTATGACAAAAATCTATCATTCTGATCTCGTATTTCAATCGTGATGAGATTTCTTGTAGTTTTTCAAGCCGCTCATGACGACCATTTTCATCGCTCTGAGATTGCTCACACATTAAAGCAATAAGTCGCATAGATATATATGGTGCCTTCTGAAGATCCTCTTTCGTATTTAACTTTTTAAAAACCTCCTGTTCTAGTAGTTCTATTTTGGCATCAACCAAGTCTAGTGCTTCATATTCTAAGTCTACTGAGGTTTGGACATGTTTAAAATGTATGACAGCTACAAGAGCTTCTCTCTTTCTTTCAGTGTCGATAAATACGTATCCATCGTTGATTTCATCACACTAGTGTCCAATATAGCATTTGAAGAATTGAGTTAACTAACTGAAATAGCTAAAGAATGCGAGTATTTTAAGTTGGATCGATTAAAATAAGAACTGAGCTATTGTTGAATTACCGAGGAGGTGATTCATGTGCAGTAATCGGACAATATTTTCTCAACTCACGTCATTTTTACCAAAGAAAGAGTTTGATAAATCAGTTAAGAAATACAAAGGTAATTACAACGTAAAAAGTTTTACTTGTTGGGAACAGTTTCTATGTATGATGTTTGCACAACTTACAAGGCGTGAAAGTTTAAGAGATATAGAAATATGTTTACGTTCATTTGGCAAAAAACTATATCATAGTGGTATTAGGAGCAAAGTTTCAAGAAGCACGTTATCTTATGCAAATGAAAATAGGGATTGGAGAATATATCAAGATTTTGCACAAAAGCTGATTAAAGAAGCACAGGTAGTTTATATAAATGAACCTTTTGGTGTGGAGCTTAAAAACTCAGTTTATGCTTTTGATGCAAGTATAATCAGTTTATGTTTATCAGTTTTTCCCTGGGCAAAGTTTAGAGAAACTAAAGCGGGAATTAAATTACATACTCAACTTGATTTGCGTGGAAATATACCTGTATTTATAGACATTTCAGAAGCTATAGAAGCTGATGTGACTGCTCTAGATCGACTAATTCTTGAAATAGGAGCGATCTATATTTTTGATAGAGCTTTTATCGATTTTAAAAGATTATTTAGGTTTCAAATTAGTTCATCATTTTTTATTGTAAGAGCTAAAAAGGGTTTAGCATATGAAAGAGTGTACTCTCATAAAAAAGATAAAACTTTAGGCGTTAAAGTTGATCAAACAATTAGACTAACTTCAAAAAAATCTCGTAAGAATTATCCTGACCTTTTAAGACGAATTCATTACTTTGATAAAGAAAAAAATAAAAATCTTATATTTTTAACTAACAACTTTTTACTCCCTGCTAAAACGGTTGCTGACCTTTACAAATGTAGATGGCAAGTTGAGTTATTCTTCAAATGGATTAAGCAGCACTTAAAAATCAAACGCTTCTTTGGTACTTCTATAAACGCTGTAAAAACTCAAATCTGGATTGCTATCTCTACTTATCTGCTCGTAGCTATCGTTAAAAAGAAACTCAAAATTAACAAAACTTTGTACTCTTTTCTACAGTTCTTAAGCCTCTCATTATTTGAAAAAACTCCTATTTTTAAGGCTTTTTCTGATTTTGACGATCTCGATGAACCACTAGATTCGTCTAACCAGTTGAATTTATTCAACTCTTAATTGGACACTAGTG
>CALJRW010000096.1 GCA_937976335.1 uncultured bacterium
CATAGGGGATGCCTTTAGTTCCTACCAAGCCAATTTTTGCGAATTCGTAAGCTTCATTTGAATATATTGCCTTTAAAGCTAAAAAAGGCTCATCGTTTATCCAAGGCAAAATGCCAGGAAACAAAATATACAAAATATAAATAAAGATTAGAAAAACTATCTGTTTCCTACTTAAATACTTTGTAATTTTTGAAAATAAAAGTATAGAAATTATTGCAAGAAAAACTAACAAAGGAACGATTGAGAGAAAACCACTTAGACCAAAGAGCTCTCCCCAATTAAAAGTTGCAAAATGCTTATATGAATTCCAGCTAGGATCGAAAGCTTGAAGCTTAATTGGAGCTTTAAGGTAAGATAAATTTCCACTAAGAAAATACTTATATAAAAAACCATATAAAGGATTGGGATGATTGTCCGGGGCAAGTGGCGACACCGACGCCATAACTAACATATTAACAAAGCTTACAAGAGTAAATAAAAATGCTGTAATGCTAATTAGCTTTCTTTCTAATTTAAAAACTTGAACTAAACCAAAAATCCAAAAAGGAATGCTAGGAATTAGATATCTTCCAGCTACAGTTGAACCCCCATGCCAGCCATTGAAGGCTGAATTTACTAATAAGTAAAATATGATAATTAATAAAGAAGTAACATTAAAGGAAAGATTATCTTTTCTATAAATCCCAATACACAATCCTCCCAAACCTAATATCAAAATAGGCATTGAAAGCACTAAACCTCTCCTTAAACCAAATATTAACTCATACAGAATATTTAGCTTTGGTAAGCCAAAAACTCCTAAGAATAAATTAGTATCTTGAAAAACAGGATTTACATAAGTCGTGCTTAAACTAAATGGTGAATCAAAACAAATGTAGTGATAGAGTAAGGTTGAAGCTAAAGGGATAATACTTCCTAAAACATAATACACCACTTGATTCCTATATTTAAAAATACAATAGAAGAACATACTAAGACTAATAATAGCCGTTAAGTAATCAAAAGAATTTGCCAAGCTTAGAAAAAAGCCTGAATAAAAAGTGTTTCTAGCGTTACCGGTATGCATAAAATAAACAGCTATCATTGAAAAAGAGCAAGCAGTAGTAATGCCCCAAAGATGCGTATTATATGGAAAAAGAATTGTTCCAAGTACTAAAATTAAAGTAATTAATATGGAATGTTCTTCAGATACGTTAAAATTAAGTAGTAATAAAAAAAAAGCCACACTAGCAAAAGCAAAAGGAAGAATTGAAGTAAAAAAATTAATTAGGTAGACATTAAAAATATCTAATTTTGGATTATCTTTAAGTTCAAACTTTAATAATTTTTCAAATTTTAATAAAAGCCAATAAACAGGAACGCCTAGAAAAACTGAACCTGGAGCTTTGTTAGAATAATAATTTCCTTTGTATAAAGACCAATCAATTGTATTTTTTGGCAAATTAGGATCTTTTATATAGTCATTAATTGCAAATAGGGGGAGCTCTGCATTTCTTTCTACTACAGAATAGATTGAATTTAATCTTGCATTTTGATTAGATAAATTTGGATTACTGAAATAACCAGTAGTTAGAAGTGTTATAAAAAATAACAATGCGCCTATGTTTCTTATACTCATTTTTACTTTTTTTTCTAGCTTAAACTAAAATTAACTCGACTTAAATTTTTTTAAAAAAATCAAAAATTAATAAACTTTAACTAAATTAAACCTCACTAAGTTATTATAATAAAAAGCTTTTGGATATAAACTTAAAAAATGCTATTATTTCCAGCTAGATAAGTAAAACTAGGAAACTTTTTTAAATTATAGTCGAACACTATAAGTAGAAGCACTATTTTTAAGACTATTCTTAAAAGAGCTAAAGAGCTGAGGTCAGGAACTAAATGATTAGGATTGTAATTACAGATTCAACGGCTGAGTCAAGGACTAATCTTGTCAGTACAATTAATGAGTTTTTAAAAGCTGATATCTCTGCTTTAGAAATCTTACCTCAAATCAGTGTCAAACCAGTTTCGCCTCAAGAACTTAAATTTGTTGGAAAAATTGAAATCTGCGTGATTGGTGAAAAACTAATCAAAGAAAATATCTCAGAAGTTAGTAAGATTAGAAAGCTTCTACCGGATGCTGTTATACTTATAAGCACTAGTGACGACTTTTCAGATATTGGCACTATTGAGAAATTAGTTAGGCTTGGAGCAGATGATACCATTTCCTCCCAAACTAGCCCTGAAGAATTCTTAAAAAAACTTATTATTTTTTGTAAAGCAAAAAAAAGAACTGGAAAAAGTAATTTTATACTTGTAGACAGCTCTAAAGGTGGACTAGGAGTTACTTCGATCGCTGCAGGTCTTTCAGAATGCATTTCACGTTCAGGAAAATCGGTAGCCTTGTTAGATTTCGATTTCGAATCACAAGATTTATCTCGTTTTCTTCAAGTCAGACCATATATAAACGAAAATTTACAGTTACTATTAGATCAAAATCGTTCAGTCACGCATGAATTTGTTGAAGAATGTTTATTTGACGTAGATATTGAAAAAAATGATGGAAGATTTTCAGTTATGCCTCCAGTTGCTGAGCAAGATGCTTTATATGATGGAAGCTCCACCTATTCTAGAAGTCTAGTTTCAATTCTTGAACTACTAGATTCTAACTTTGACTACATAATAGTAGACAGCGGCGAACTAAAAGGCGCAATGTTACGCACAATTTACAAAGTATCAGATTTTGTTTTGTTTGTTGTCAGTAACGACCCAGCTTCAGTTTATGCGTCTGCGTCAAAAATAAAAAAAATTAAATCAATGCTTTCAGCGCAATCAAATTTTTTAGTTTTAGAAAATGCTTCAGATGTAAATGGCCTAAGCTCTAAAATTCTAAGAAACCAACTTTCTGAAGCTACAGGAATTGAGAACGAAGAATGGATAGAAACTGCAATTCCTTTTTGTAAATCTGCAAGAACTTGGCCAGGCTCAGGATTGAGTATGTTTGAACATGGTAGTCCTAAAGTAGTTGCAGCAATATTAAAAATGGCAGTTTCTATGGGTCTTATAAGCACAGAAATTGAATCTGCTAGCCTATCTAAAAAAATGTTATCAATTGGGAAAAATTTATTTAAAAGAAAATTTTCTGAAACTATAGAAAATATTAAAACTAAAAAAAGAGAAACTATTCTTGCACCAGGATCTGAAAATAAACTCTTACCAAACGTCCCTGAACCCCTAGAACGTGAATTTTCTACGCAACCTAAACTTAATAGTCCTAAAGAAAACGATCTCACTAAAAACACAAACGAAAATAATGTAATAGCGGAACAAATAAATCTTGAATCACCTAAAGATGTTAAACAAATTGAACACAGAGAAGGAATTAATTTAGATAATTTATTCTCAAAACCACAAATTTATAATTAAAAAGGAGAAAAAATGTTAAACTTATATACTAAAATTCTTTGTTTTTTTGTAAATAACAAAAAAAACTTAAAAAATGAAAATGGATACACATTACTTGAGTACGTTGCAGGTGCTGCTATTATGGCAAGTATTGTATATTTCACACTTAATCAAATGAGAGGTGGATTTGAAGAATTATTGACTAATCTTGGGGGTTGGTTAAAAACTCAAGATCCAAGTGTTGTTACTGGCGATTAGTATTCATTCCTTATCGTGAGCAAAAGAATATTCAGAGCGAGCAAACGCTCCAAAAATAATGGTTTTTTAGGCTATGCACTAATAGCTGTAGCATTACTATTATTCTTTGCAGCTCAAAATAAAGAACAACCTAAGGAATCCAAAACTGAAAAAGCTTTTGTTGCTGAGTTTGATACTGTGAAAGTTCCTGTACCAAAATCTTCAGTCACTCAAGGTACTGCTTTTAAGGATATTCCCATTGAATACATTGACTATCCTAAACACCAATTACCTAAAGGTGCTGTTACTGATGTAGACACAATCTTTCGTAGCTATACTACAGTTGCTCTACCTGCAAAGCTCCCATTTTTTACTGAAAATTTTAATATAGCACAAAGCAACTCGAATCGCTTAGTCAGTAAAATACCTACTGGTATGCGAGCAATCACAATAAAAGTGGATGCAACTGCTGCGGTTGAAGGTTGGGCACGTTCTGGATCCACTGTAGATGTGCTTTTAGTAGAAGATGACAGAACTACAGTAGTTGCTGAAGAAGTAAAAATTCTTTCTGCAGAACGCTCTCTAGAACCAGTAGATAGTTCCAGAGCTCCGGAAATTCCTTCAACAGTTACCGTACTTGTTTCCAAGGAACAAGCATTGGCTATAACAACGGCTGTTCCAAGAGGAAAAATATCCTTTGCTCTTAGAAGCGGGGATGACGATGCGCGTTGGGCTAATAGAATTTATACTGCGGATAGACTTAAAAGAGCTGGCAGCAATACTTCTAAACGTCATGTTAAAGGATATGTATCTATCGGAAAAAGCAAAGATAAAGATACGAGTAAAGCTTTTGCCTTAGCTAACGGCAAGTGGATAAAAACAAAAGTAATCCCCGAAGGATATTTTGTAAATGGAGGCAAATCAAATGAAAAAAATTGACCTTGCCTTGATTGAAAATGCTAATAACCCAAGTAATCTGACTCCAGTTGTTAAAAAGAATTTTTCTGTTACAAGCAACACCAAGCTCTCTCCCGCTCTTCAGCATATTATTTCGGAAGTTCAAAAAGAATGCATCTATTTTGAAGAAAATTTAACTGAATCTGAACTTAAAAAAATTATTGTTAATACATCTGAGCGACTAGGCTTTGAACTGAGCGCTTTTGAGCTAGATCAAATCATTTCGCAAATAGAAAAAGAAAAACGCCCTTTTGGCGTTCTTCAAGATCTAATTGACGATCCTGAAATAAGTGATGTTATAGTTTCTGGATATTCAAAAATTGTGATTCAAAAAGCTAGACAAAATTTTATTACTTCGCACTCTTTTTCAAGTCAAGAAGTTTACGAAGCTTTTGTAGAAAAACTATTGTCAAAAGCAGGAACAACTTACTCTACAAAACAGCCTATCGCTGACGGAATGTTAGGATCTTTCGCTAGAATTCATGCTGTACACAAAAGTATTTCGGAAGATGGTCCTTACTTAACAATTAGATTAAATAGATACTCAAATGTTACTTTAGAAGAATTAGAAAAATCAGAACTAGCACCAAGATTAATTTTTGACTACCTTGGATCACTTGTTGGAACTGGACAAACACTCTTGGTTTTAGGGGAAGTTGCAACTGGAAAAACTACCTTAGTGAGAGCGCTAGCTGCTACAATTCCGACAGAAGAGTCTATTCTTGTTATAGAGGATACACCAGAGATCCAACTTGAACATCCGAATGTACGATATATAAGAACTAGAGAAGCTAACGTTGATGGCGCCGGAAAAATTAGCCCATCTGAATGCATACGTGGCGGCATGAGAATGGCTATGAATAGGATTGTCTTTGGAGAAATGAGAGACTCTGAAGCAGCTGAATCTTTTATTGATGTTTGCGCTTCCGGTCATCCAGGCATGTCAACAATGCATGCTAGAAGCTCGTTAGAAGCAATTGTGCGTTTAAAGTTATTTCTAGGAAGAATTCAAAAGGGAGTAGACAAATCTGTGCTTGAACAACAAATAGGAACTGCTGTTCAAGTTTTAATTCACCTTGATATTTGCAAAGAAACTAGAAAAAGAAGAATTATGAAAGTCACAGAGATTGGCTCACTTGGAAACGGACAAATTACTTACAATGATGTTTTTGAGTATACATGCATAAATCTTAAACCAGCTTGGAAATTAAAATCAAAAGTCAGCCTTTTTAGAGAGAAACTACGTTCTCAAAATAAGTATGTAGATCTAGCAAATTTACCTGAGGAACTTACATGCTAAACTTTAAAAAAAAAGAAAACGAGAGATCTCTTAAATTATTGAGCGGATTTAAAACTTTTTCTATTGCTGACAGAGCTGTTGAAGATGAAAAAATGAGTTTTAATTTTATTTCTTCTACTATAAAAAAATCAGGCGAAAAAGAAAGAAACATATATTTCATTTTCTTTGGACTATCTAGCATTTGCTTAATTTTTAGTATCATCTCTAACCCAATATTTTTACTAGGCATCCCCTTATCTATATTTTTTTTATACTTTTATATAAAAAGAAAAACTATTCAAAGAATTGAAGATTTTGAAAAGGACTATTCTGCGTTTTTAGTTTCACTTTCTTCTGCAATAAGAACAGGACTTGATTCCTTTGCTGCTCTTGGAAGATGTGCTGCTCTTTTCTCGCCTAGCTCAGAATTACATAAAGAAATCACAAAAATACAAAAAAAACTTGAACTTGGAACTAGCGAAGAAGAAGCAATTGAAAGTTTTGGAAAAGAAATAGAACATCCAGATGTTCCATTATTTAGAACTGCTTTTACGTATTCAAGAAGCGAAGGATCTTCACTGTCAGATTGTCTACAAAGGTTAGCCAAAGTCACTAGACAGAGACAATCTTTTAGAAGAAAAATAAAATCAGCTTTAGTTCTACAAAGAATTTCTGCAATCGGAATATGCGTTTGTGCTTTTGTAATCTTGGGATTTCAGTACTTTACTAATCCAGAAGGCATGAAAGTAGCTCTTGCTCACCCGATAGGATTTAAAGCTTTGTCTGTAGGACTATCATTAGTTGCAATTGGACTTCTTTGGATGCTTAATTTATCAAGAAAAAGGATATAGAAAATGGCTATTTTTCATACTTTTTTAACAGTAGGCTTAATTATTTTTGGACTATATATTGTTCAAAAATCAAAAATGAGATCTCCTGAAGATGTACTTGAAGATATCAAAGGCTTAGATTCTAATCTTAAAACAAATAAGAATGATTCTTTATCCTTAAATGATGAATATTTACAATATGGTCTTTTTTCAAAATCTGATAAAAACTTTTTCTTACTTACAAAAAAAGTACTTCCTATTATCTTTGCTATAGGCTTTCTTCTCATTCAACCTTTAATAATGGAATTAGAATTAAAAAATTCAATATTTCTAAGTATACTAGGAATATCAATTGGATATATCTATTCAAATCATTGGGCTGAAAAGAAAAAAACCAAATTTATTTCTGAAATTGAGTATTTTATTCCTGTTGTAATGGAAAGATTAGTAATGGCAGTTCAAGCTGGGAAAGACGTTTTAGGAGCTTTATTTTCTATTACCGATAAAAACTCTAATGACCCTGTTTCGAAACTTTTAAAAACAGTACTAGAATTTGTTAAAAACGGAGCAACTCTTGATAAAAGCTTAAACGAAGTTGCCTTGAAAATTGATTCTAGTGCCTTAAGACACGCTTTTATTCACTTAGCTATGGCTTACAAAGAAGGAGGCGAGCTCACAGCTCCACTTCGAGAACTTAGCGATTCCACTCAGTCATTTTATCAAGAGTCAGTAGAGGAGCAAATTGCAAAACTTCCAGGAAAAGCAACAATTCCTTTAATGATTACCTTTGCTGGTTTAATTATTTGTTTTGTTACAGCGCCACTTTTACAAGTTCTAGATATAGCTAAAGGAGTAAAACTACCTTAGAAAAAAATTCTGATGAAAATTTATTGGAGAAATTAATGTTTAAAAAAATAAAGAGAAAGAAAGTTTATGAAAAATATTCAGTACTTCAAGCTTTAGTAAGAGTCGTTGGCTTTGAGAAATTAGATGAAGTGCTGCCAAAAGTTGTTGACAAAAGAACGCTTCTTCAAGTTACTGCTAAGGTTCTAGGATTTTCTGAAGATTTACTATTAAAAAGCGTTGCAGATGAGCTAAAGCTCCCAATCTTAAATGAAATTTCACCAGTTTTACCTAGCTCACTACCTAAAGACATTGATCTAGTTAAGTTAAGAAGATTTGGTGTTATTCCGGTAATTAATTCTGAAAAAATGATAGGTCTTGTTTGTGTCGATCCAGAATTACTAAAAGATGCAAACCTAGATGCTAAAGAAATTTACTTAGGAACTTGGAAAAAGATTTCAGAAGCTCTAGATGCTAGCGAAAGCTATTCTGAAGGACCTTTAGCAAATTATACAGAATTAGAACTCAACTCAGCCTGCGAGCATATTTTTCAAAATTTAAGCTCTGAGATTTTCTCTCTAGGAGTAACTGAATATTATTTTGATTTTTCAGGCGAAGTTGTTAGATATACTTTTTCAATTGCAAATCAGAAAAAAGGAGATGGAAGTATTGCTGATTTTATGACTAAGCCTTTTGAAAAATATCTTTCTGATTTAGCTTCTACTGGCGGAAGCAAAATGATTAAAGATAAAAGAATTCAAGTATTTTTTGAAGCAGAGAAAGAAAGGTTTGTTGTTGCTTTAGGTGTACATAACTCAGAACAAGAAAAAAATGACGAAAATGTAATAGAGTTTCCGACACAAAATAGCTCTGATAACGTTAATCCTGATTCTAATAAAAAAGTTGAAATTAACCTTGAAAACTACATTAACGAACTAGCTACTTTCAATCCCGAAGATGAAATATCTGTACTTATCGTAGAAGACAACCTTGTCTTTGCAAAAGTAATAGAAGGTTTTTTAGAAAAAATGTCTATAAAGTGTATTCAAGTCAAAAATGGTTCTGAAGCAATAAGCATGCTAAATAGTCTAAACTACATTCCTCACTTAGTAATTAGCGATCTATACATGCCTATCGTTGACGGATTTAAATTAATAGAAAACTTAAAAAACAGTGAAAATTTTTCTCAAATAAAAATTGTTGTTTTAACTTCAGATGAAGATGACGAATCTGAACTAAGAGCTATTAACCTTGGGGCGGATCTAGTAATAAGAAAAAGTCGAGATCCAAGACTTTTATTTACTTACATTAGTAAAATTCTTAAAAATACTATTTCTAAAAAAACTAAGGATAAAAGTAAAAAAGAGGCTGCTTAAGTGAATGCCTATAGTGTCATTTTAGTTTTTTGCACAATACTTGGTTGTTCGTCTATTATTTTTAATAATAGTTTTATCGCTCTTTTAGGACTAATTTGCTTAATTTTTTATTTTTTTGCTGAAAGAAATGCAATTTACGACTCTCTCGATTATTTTTCAAAAGTTTTAGATAATTTTCCTTTTAGATTTACAGGAGAAAAACCGAAAAGTTTTGGCTTATCAAAAAACATCTTAACTCTTTCTGATAAATTAGTACTATCAAGCAACTTATCACTTGATAAAAGAGAAAATGAAAAAACTAAACATTCTAATTTGGACTTTGATTTTGTAGGATTTTTTGAAAAAGGAAAAAAACACGGGAAAGATCATGTTATCGATTCCATTGTTAGCTATTTACATAAGAACTCAAAAGCTTCTACTACAGCTATACTAATTAAAGAAGAAAATTTTTCAGAAAAAATTTACATTCAAGGAACTTCTGGAAATCGCCTAAAAAAAATATTAGTAAATATTTTTGACTTAACTATCAACAATAAAAACTCTAAACTCACTGGATTAAAGGATGTAGATAGTGAAAATGTTGCTCTTAGCTCACTTAAAAGCTTTGCATTTGAGCAAACTGTAACTTTTCCAATTACATGGAAAAATGGACAAGGAATAATCTGGCTTGGATATGAAAAAAATTCTCTCACATCACAATCTGAATTTCAAAGCTTAAAATCTATCTCTAGTAAGATTGAAGAAGGTTTTAGAAGTCACCAAAAACTATTTGAAATTGAAGAAATAGCTAAAACTGAACATAAAAAAAGTACTGCTAAAAGTGAGTTTATTGCTCATGCCACTCATGACATTAAATCTTTACTTAACAATATTAAGGGAGTACTTAGCTATTCTAGAATCTCAAATATGGATGAAGATTTAAAAGACTTATTTGAAATAGCTCAAAGTAATTGCGACTCTTTGTCTGATATAGTTGAAGCTATTTTAGATTTTTCTAAACATAGCGCAGGAGAACTTAGAGCAAGAAAAGAAAATATTAATTTTTTAGATGTTACTAGCAAGTGCTTTAAAAATTTCCAACTCAAAGCGTCCGAAAAAAATATAAATTTTACCCTAAATTCAGATTTAACTACCGCTCAAGTTTATTTAGACAGAACGCACTTAACTAGAATTATCTCCAACTTAGTAAGTAATGCAATTAAATACACTAATTCAGGCACTATTACTCTTAATATAACTAAAGAAGAAGACAAAATAATTTTAAAAGTTAAAGATTCTGGATGCGGAATGAGTAAAGAGCAGCTGGAAAAACTTTTTGATCCCTTCAGTCGCTTCAATGAATATCAAGCAGAAGGTATAGGATTAGGAATGACATTAACAAAAATTTTAGTAGAATTGAATTCAGGACAAATTAGTGTTAACTCTGAATTGGGAAATGGATCTGAATTTTATATTAAGTTTCAAGAATCTCTTTCTGAAAATAAAGAACAAAAAATCAAGCAAAATATTCAGTACGGTATTCTTAAAAAAGTAGTGTTAGTTGATGACGATCCTGATTCTACCCAAATACTTGAAAAAATTTTAAAAAAATCAGGGCTTGAAGTTTATTCATGCAATTCAGTTGAGTCAGCTATCTCAGTTATTAATTTTTCTAAACCTGATTTTGTAATTACAGATTCTAATATGCCAAATGGTGGCGGAAAAGCTGTAGCTAAATTTTGCAATAAGCTCAATTCAAAGCTAGAAGTTTTTGTTGTATCTGGAGATGAAGAATCTAAACTTGATACTGATTATAAAAATTTAGGTATTAAGAAAGTCTTTGGAAAACCGCTTAGAGTTGAGGATTTGTTGGGCGAGTTAAGCTAAAGCCCTGTCTCAATCTCATCTCCCAACAGCTCTGGCAATTCTGGATGAATTTGTTTTCCACCATGATCTTCCATAATTTGCTGCTTTGAATTGTTAATATTACTTTGAAGTTTCATTAAAGCATCAATTACCGTTTCAGGCCTCGGAGGACAGCCTGGAATATACATATCAACTGGAATAATTTTATCAATACCAGCTACAGTTGTATAATTATCATAAAACCCACCAGATGACGCACAAGCTCCAAAAGCTACAACCCACTTTGGTTCTGCCATTTGTTCGTAAATTCTTAGTAAGACTGGAGCTAGTTTGTGATTAATAGTCCCAACAACCATTAACAAATCAGCTTGCCGTGGAGTAAACCTTGGGAGAGCTGCTCCAAATCTATCAGTATCGTAATGTGAGCAACTAACAGCCATAAACTCCATTCCACAACAAGCTGTAACAAAGGGATAAGTAAAGAGAGAATACTTCCTTGCCCAGCCAATTGCAGATTCAAGTTTTGTATAGAGAAATCCAGTCTGATTATTATCTTTATTCATAGCGTTAACTATATGAAGTTATTTGCTAAATCTCAATATGTAAGAGAAAAAAATATGATAAAACTTATTATCTAGCTAAAGCTGAGTTATTTCAATATTTTGTTACTATGTTTGATCTTTTTACCATTGAAAATTTATTCACCTTACTAATGCTCACTCTATTACAAGCAGTACTGGGTTTTGATAATCTTTTATATATCTCCCTTGAATCAAATAGAGTCTCCAAAGACCGGCAACAATACGTAAGAAAGGTAGGGATATCTTTAGCTATAATTTTCCGAATTGTATTGTTATATGTTATTTTTAATGCAATTCGCTATTTTCAAGATCCTATTTTTTCAATTCATTGGACTAAAATTTTTATCGGAGAATTTAATGTTCACAGCTTGATAGTTTTACTAGGCGGAGGTTTCATCATCTACACTGCAATGAAAGAAATTTACCATCTCCTTAGTGTTCACGATCTTAATGAAAATAAATCGAAATCAAATAAAACAAGAAGTGTCAAAGCTGCAATTTTTTGGATAATAGTTATGAATCTAGTTTTTTCATTTGATTCTATCTTAAGTGCTCTAGCTTTAACTGATGAATTCTATGTAATGGCTGCAGCTGTAGTGATAAGCGGATTACTAATGATATGGCTAGCTGATAGAGTTGCCACATTTTTAGAAAAAAATAGAATGTACGAAGTTTTAGGGCTTTTTATACTTTTTATTGTTGGAATAATGTTAGTGACTGAAGGTGGTCATTTAGCCCATATTAAGTTTTTTAATTACCCAGTTGAGCCAATGACCAAAACCACCTTTTACTTTGTTCTTGTAGTTTTAATACTTGTTGATATTGTTCAAAGTAAGTATCAAGCCAAACTTACTAAGCAAATACAAAGG
>CALJRW010000097.1 GCA_937976335.1 uncultured bacterium
GGAAGTTGTATCTTTTGCTGAGGTTTTTGAGAAATTTAACTCTAAATTATCTCAAAAACTGAAAAATAATTGCTTCAATACTTTAAATTCAAAGTTTTAAATTTTATCTATCAGATTTTAGAGGTTTTAAGTAAGTCTCACGTTAAAGCTGGTTGTGGAGGAGTCTATTGTAAAAAGAAAAGCGAAACTTATTGGGATTGGCCTATTGATTGGTTAGGTAGGCCCACACCGCCAGATATGTTTGAAGTCAAATAAATCTACAACCTATCCTTCCGATTAACAGCTGCCAATTCTTTCTTTCTAAGCCTAATACTCTTAGGAGTAATCTCAACTAATTCATCATCTCTAATAAATTCGATAGCTCGTTCTATTGTCATCGGAGGAACAGGAGCAAGTTGAATATTCTCATCTTTTCCAGAAGCTCGCATATTAGATAGCTTTTTACCTTTGCAGGGATTAATATTTAAATCTCTTGGTTTGTTATGTTCACCAATAATTAAACCTTCATAAACAGGATCGTTTGGTACAACAAACATTTTTCCTCTAGGCTCTAAATTAAAGAGAGCATAGGCAACAGCTTCTCCTTGTCTGTCTGAAACTAATGAACCTGTAGTTCTGCTTGGGAAGTCTCCTCTATGTTCTTCATAACCAGAAAGATATGAGCTCATAATTCCAGTACCTTTGGTGTCGGTTAAAAATTCATTTCTATATCCAATTAAGCCTCTCGAAGGGATAGAAAATTCCATTCTAATTCGGCCTGTTCCGTGATTAACCAAATTAACCATTCTTCCCTTCCTAGTTGAAAGCTTTTCAGAAACTTTACCTAGAGATTCTTCAATGCAGTCTATAAATACATGCTCAATTGGTTCAAGTTGTACTCCATTTTCTACTTTAAAAAGAATTTCAGGTCTACCAACTACTAACTCAAAACCTTCTCTTCGCATGCTTTCAATTAAAATTGCCAATTGAAATTCACCTCTTCCTTTAACTAAAAAAGAATCATTTGTTGGAGAAAAATCTACTTGCAGTCCAACGTTATACAGAGTTTCTTTTTTTAATCTATCTGCAATTTTTTGTCCCTGTACTATGTCACCTTCTTTTCCACTAAAAGGGGAAGTGTTTGGATAAAACCTCATACCTATCGTAGGTTCTTCAACAGAAATTCTAGGCAGTGCTTCAGGTGCTTCTGCAGCACATATTGTATCACCAATTTCAACGGTATCCATGCCAGCTACAAGCACTATCTCTCCTGGTTCTGATAGTTTTACTTCGCCAACTTCTACTCCTTGATAGGATTGTAGTTTAACGACCTTAATAGGGTTAACTTTTCCTTCTTTATCTATTCTTACCAGTCGGTCATTCGAACTAGCTTTACCACTAGCAACTTTACCAATTGCTAATGGACCCAGGTAATCAGAGTAGCCGATGTTTGCAACTAACAACTTAAATGGTTCGTTTTCTTTATAACTTGGTCCAGGGATTGTAGATAGGATGGTTTCAAAAAGTGGGCTAAGATCTTTACCTTCATCTTCAAGAGAGCGTTGAGCAATGCCGTCTTTTGCAATTGCATATAGTATAGGGAATTCAATCTGCTCATCAGTAGCTTCTAGATCAAAAAACAACTCATAAATTTCTTCTAGCACTTCTTTTGGTCTAGCATCTTTTCTATCTATTTTATTTAAACAAACTATTATTTTTAAATTTTGTTCCAGAGCTTTTTGGAGTACAAAACGTGATTGAGGTAAAGGTCCTTCGGCAGCATCAACTAATAGGACTGCGCCATCGACCATCATAAGCGCTCTTTCAACTTCACCGCCAAAATCGGCATGGCCTGGAGTATCTAAGATGTTGATTTTAACGTCACCACAATTAATGGAACAGTTTTTTGCAGTGATTGTAATTCCTCTCTCTCTTTCTAGGTCACCACTATCCATTATTCGATCTGATATTTCAGCGCCTTGACGAAAAAGGCCACTTTGACGGAACATAAAATCTACAAGTGTAGTTTTGCCATGATCAACGTGAGCAATTATTGCAATGTTTCTTATATTTTTGTTTTCAGTTAAATTATCCACTTTTTATGCCTTGTTTAAACCATAGTCTCAATTTCAAGAAAGATTGACTCTATCCTATTATTGTTACTTAAGAAAGTAAGTTATATAAATCTTTATTCAACAGGATAGTAATTAGAAATTTTAAAAGTTTTGTCGATTTTTCGTCCAAGACCAGCAATCACTCTTCCAAAGCCGTATTCTATTCCTGCACTAGGTGAGTACTCTCGGATTCCATTATTGAAGCATTCTACCCAACGAACTCTTCCACAAACTTGGTCTTTTAAGTTTTGCCTAATTTCATCAGGGTTTGTTGTCGGTAGTCCAGTAAAATTACATACTATAGGGAAATCAGGTGTTTTAAAATTTACTTTATCAATTTCTATTGCAAGTTTATCTGCAGCAGGTTTCATTAAAGAAGAGTGGAAAGGGGCACTGACATTGAGTTCAATAGTTTTAGTATCACTTAAGAGTTCTTTAGCGCTATCAATTCCTATAGCAGAGCCAGAGAGGACAATTTGTCCAGGTGAATTTATGTTTGCAACTTCTACTGTATTAGTGATGTTAGAAATAATATTTTCTATATCTTCTAACTCTTTTCCTAAAACAGCAAGCATTTTACCTTCTCCGCTTGGAACTGCTTCTTGCATAAATTGTCCTCGTTTATGAACAAGCAAAACGGCATCTTCAAAGCTTAAAGCTCCGCCAGCAACTAGAGCGGAGTATTCACCTAAGCTATGTCCGGCAGCTATTGTTGGAATTTTAAAGTCACTTTTACTTTTAGCAATTTCATAGCAAATGGTACTTACGGTAAGTATTGCAGGTTGGCTTATCTCAGTTTTAGTTAGTTCTTCATTTGGACCATTAAAGCATAGTGATGATAAAGAGAAGTTAAGCTTTGCATCAGCAATTGAAAATATTTTATTAGCGGTTTCGAAGGAATCAAATAATTCTTTTCCCATGCCAGTTTTTTGTGAACCTTGTCCTGGGAATAATGCAAAAATTTTGTCAGACATAAGTGGTAAAACTCCAAATGATATTGAATAGACTATTAACCTGAATTCTGTTTAAGGTTCGTTGCGAGGAAGCTTAAACAAAATTCAGGTTAATAGTAAACGATCTAGACACAAAGTAAGTCAAGAAGTATGAAAAAATTGCTAAAGTAAGAATGAGTTAAAGCTTTTAAGTCATTTAGCCGATTATTCAATTGGAAGGAATTGCAAAGTGCAGGCAATAAAAAATACTTGCTAATATATTAATAATACATACTTTTTTGTATTGTTAGGAGAATTTTTAAATGAAGGAACAAAATATTCTAGTAGTAGATGATGATAAGTTCTTCATAGAGTCTATATCTAAATTGTTAGAAATTGAAGGGTACAATGTTAAGCAAGCTCTAAATGGAGAAGATGCTTTAAAAGTAGTAAGAGAGCAAAATACGGATTTAATTATATGTGATATTGCAATGCCTGGTCTAGATGGATTTGAGTTTAAGGCAAGTTTAGAAAGAGAGGAGGAATCTAAGAAAATACCTTTTATTTTTTTAACTGCATACTCTGATAAAAAAACAGCCATTCAAGGATGTGAATCTGGTGCTGACGATTTTATTGTTAAACCCTATGATGCAGAAGTTTTAATTGCAAAAGTTGAAAGATTACTTAGTAAATCAAAATTTTTATCTGACCTTAGCAAAGAAAAGCTTAGAAAATTTGGTAAAGAAGTTTTAGTTAATTTATCACATGAATTTAAAACGCCTTTAGTTGCAATTACAACAGGCTCTGAATTATTACTAGATCCAAAAATGGATGTTAGTAGTAAGAATACACAAAGAATTTTGGCAGCAATTCATAGAAATGGAAAACGTTTAGAAGATCTAGTTAATGATTTTGTTGCTTTACAAAATATTATACTTGGAGAAGCAGAACGTAAATACAAGAAGAATGTAAAAGACTTAAATCTTGAAATTCTTTTGAGACATTTTATAGAGGATATTCGAATCGATTTAGCTGAAAGTGGATTTAAGTTTGAAGCAAATGTTGCATTAGAGAATCCTAACATGAAAATTGCTCCTGATTATTTTATTGCAGCCTTAGAAGAGTTGATAGATAATGCAAGAAAATTTAGTCAAGCTAATATGAATATTGTTTTTAATGCTCGGAGTGAAGGTCAAAAGGTATTGATAGAGATTTTTGATAGAGGGAGAGGGGTTAGTAGGAAGAATTTATCAGGTGTCTTTATGGTTTTTTCTCAAGACGAAAGGAAAAAATTTGAACAACAGGGCTTAGGTATGGGTCTTAGCATTGCAAATCATTATATTCAATTACACAATGGTACGCTAAATCTTGAAAATCGAGAAGATGGAGGTGTAGTAGCCAAAATAGTCTTGCCTCAAAGTTAATTTCACTGATTTTCATTTCTATAATTTTAGGTTAACCTAAGCTCGATATGCGATTATTATTTATAGTTTTTATTCTTACAATTCATTTTAGCCCTGATTATGTTTTCTGTGATGCTTTAACTCAAACTAGTGAAACTCTTGCTGAGTTAAAATCAAAAGTTGTTAAAGTGACTCTTGATAATGGTTTAAGGGTAATAATTTATAGGAGAGGTTTTGCTCCTGTATTTGCTGGTTCTGTTTCTGTGGGTGTAGGTGGAGTTGATGAACCTTCAGGCAAGACCGGAATTTCACATATGCTTGAGCATATGGCATTCAAAGGAACAACAACTCTTGGAACTAAAAATTATAGAAAAGAAAAAAGCTTATTAAATGAGCTTGAAATTTTTATGCAGAAGGAGTCTCAGGGACTTGAGCTTTCCATAGACGACAAGAGTAAGGTTCAGAAAATAAGAGCTGATTTAGCTAACATATGGGATAATTCTTCTTTTGATAAAGCATATAGCAATAGGGGTGCTAATTCTCAAAATGCGACAACTAGTATTGATATTACTAACTATTATGTTGAATTTCCTAAATCTGCATTTGAATTTTGGGTATGGATGGAATCGGAGAGAATTTTAGATCCTGTATATAGGCAGTTTTATAAAGAAAGAGATGTTGTTCAAGAAGAAAGAAGAATGAGAACTGATGATAGTCCTACAGGCAAGTTGTACGAAACTTTTTTAAATACTGCTTTTTCAATTCATCCATACAGAAATCCAGTTATTGGATATAGTCAAGATGTCAGTAAATTAACGGCTACAGAAACAAGAGAGTTTCAAGAAAAGTATTATCAGCCGTCAAATATTGTTGTCTCTTTAGTCGGTGATATTGATATAGATAAAGATTTAGATGTAGTTAAAAAATATTTTGGTAGACTTAAAAGTTCACCTAATCCTCCACCAAGAACTAAAGCAACTGAATTGGAGCAGTTAGGACAGAAGGAAGTAACTATTTATTTTAGTGCCTTACCTAATACTTTAGTGGGATATAAAAGACCTGTGTATCCACACAAAGATGATGCAGCGCTAACAGTCATGGCGGAAATATTGACAGGAGGTAATGTTTCTAGATTATACAAAAAATTTGTAAGAGATGAGAGAATTGCTTCAAGTGTTAGCTATCTTGAAGCTCCAGGTGCGAGATACGATAATTTATTAGCATTTAATTTAAAGCCTAAAACTCCGACAACGAATGATGAATTAATCCAAAAGTTTGATAAAGCTATTGAAGAGTTTAAGAAGAGTAAAATTGCAGATGATGAGATGCTGATAGCAAAGAGAGATATAGCTTTAAATACCCTTTCTGGGCTAGGTTCTAATTTAAATATTGCTAACGCTCTTTCGTATGGAGAGATTATTTATAATAATTGGGAAGCCACAGTTGATTGGTGTGAGGAAGCTTTTGCGGTGACTAAGGAAGATGTCATTCGCGTTGCAAACAAATATTTAATTTCGCGTAATAGAACAATAGCTAAACTAGAAACGAAGAAATAATATGAAAAATTTTTTAATTATTTTGATTTGTATATCTTTTTTTGGATGTACTTCGCAAACTCCTCAGGACTTGCCAATTACGCCGGTTAAGTCTTTTGATATTCCAGAACCAATTTCTTGGAAACTCGAAAATGGAATAAAGGTTTTTCTAATGGAAGATAATGAGCTTCCTTTTGTTGAAGGAACTTTATATATAAGATCAGGTTACTTAAATGACTCTAGTGAGAATCTAGGCATATTAGCTGCAATGGGTTCACAGATGAGAAATGGTGGTGCTGGAGATTTAACGGCTGACCAATTAGATCTAGAGCTTGAAAAACTTTCTGCAAACATTGGAAGTTCTTTTGGTGCTGAAGATGGTTCTGTCAGTTTTTCATGTTTAAATACAGATCTTCCAAAGGTGTTTAAATTTTTTACAGATGTCACGAGAAAACCTCGATTTCAAGAAGACAGGATAGCATTGTGGAAATCTCTACAGTTGCAAAAGATTAAGTCTCGATCTGAAAAATCTACGACAATATCACGTATAGGATTTAACCAACATATATTTAAAGGTAGTGTGTTTTCTGAGGTGACAACAAGTTCTCGTATTAAAGGTATGAGTAGGGCTGATTTTGTTAGAGCTCACAACAAATTTGTTAGGCCGAACGATGCTATTATAACTTTAATTGGTTCTATTAAAGAACATGAAGCTAGAGATTTAGTCGATAAATATTTTTCTGATTGGAAACCTACAAATGAAAAATTCACATTACCTCCAGAGCCTAAAAAATCTGAAGGAGGCTTGTTTTTTATAAAAGGACCTTTTTCCCAGAGTGCAGCTATTATTGGTCAAACAGGACCTAAAAGAGATCTAGATAGTTTTTTTAAAATTAAACTTTTCAATAGTCTTTTTGGCTTTGGTGGAAGTAGTTCAAAGCTTGTTATGAGAATTCGTGAGGATTTAGGATTAGCTTACGTGAATTATGGTGGTATTGCGACTAATACAGTTTTTGGAAAAAATTATATCGTTACGCAAACAAAAGGTGAGTCTGTTGGGGAAGCGATTTACGAATCATTAAATGTTTTAGAAGAGTTTCAAACTGAATTAGTTTCAAATGAAGCATTAGAAGATGCAAAGCGTTATGCTCAGAACTCATATGTTTTTTTGTTTGATAGTCCATCAAAAATTATTAATAGAAAACTAAGTCTTATTCTTCAAGATTTCCCTCCTGACTTTGATGAAAGCTATCTTTCTAATTTACATTCAGTCAGTAGAGAAGATATTATGGATGTAGCAAAGCAAAGTTGGGACGTAAATAGTTTAGTAATTATAGTAGTGGGAGATGACAAGGCTTATGAGTCTTTAAAGGCGTGGAAGCAAAAACTTCCGCCTGAATTAAGCTCTCAGGAGATTCAAGTTGTTGAATTTGATGAGAAGGTTTTATTCTAAACAATTGATATTACTGAGAAACTGACTTGAGTTATTATTGCTTGTTGAGATGCTCGGCATTTACTAGGATTGATATATAGAAAATCCAAAAAGTAATTTTTATTTAATAATTATATGAGAAACAAATTAAATTTAATATTTTTTATTTTGCTAGTATCTTGTGCACAGCCTAAGATTGGTCCTGACAAACAATTTGCCGGAGGTTTAAAAGGAGCGGCTCTTGGTGCAGGCGCAGGAGCTGTAACAGGTGCGCAGCTTAGTGCTGCGACTGGCCCTGCTGCTTTAGTAGGTGCTGGCTTAGGTGCAGTTTATGGAAGTATTCAAGGTATGGTGCAAGATGCAAATGAACAGCACCTTATGGTTATGGGGGCTAAGACCCGTCGAGAAAGGGAGCGTGCAGTAGCTCAAGAAATTTTACAGGATCAAACTCAACGAAGAATGGAACTTCATCCTGGACGAGAAATTTATCCGGCAGATTTATTTTTTTACGGAGATGAAGCTAAGCATAATTCTATTACTCCCGCATTAGTGCGTGAATTAGCTTTTATGAATAAAGCTAGATACTCGTGGTCTAGGTTGGGAATAGTTGTGTATGTTCAAAGCAAAGATAAAGTTCATAATGAATATGCGAAATTGCTAGCACAAGATAGGGCTGCTTTACTGGGAGATCTATTTGTTACTTATGGTATTCAGCCTAGAAGAATTGAAACGCGGGCAGTTGTTACTGCAGCTCCGATTTTAATTGATCCTGAAGACCATCCGGCAAGATATGCACATGCAATAGAAATAGTGCCTTTAGATAAATAGGAGAAGAAAAAAATGAGTGAATCAAAAAACAAAGAAAAAAAAGTGCTAAATGAAGCAAGTATTAAATCTAAAAAAGACTTAAAGAAGTTTTTACTTGAAATTAAAGATAGAATTCTAGATGGAAGTGCTGCGCCAATTTATGCTGTAACAGCTATCAATTATGCAATGAATACTGATGGGGTATATACATATCTTGATAAAGAAAATAAAGAACTTGGAAGGGATATTTGGCTGAGGATTGAAAAAGCAGGATTTCAAGCAGAGAGACCGGTTATGTTATTTGGCTAGTTGGGTATATACTGCTCGACATTTGGTTTTACCTTTTTTTTCTTGAAATTTATGCATAGCATAAATTCAGTTTTATTTGTTCGAGCAGTATATGTGCTTATTACGGCAAAAAATAGCTTCGCCATTGTTTTGCTCGCCCAACAAATCATTTGGTTTTCCCGCTTGAAAGCGGTAAAACCAAATGTCGTTGGGTATATCTTA
>CALJRW010000098.1 GCA_937976335.1 uncultured bacterium
TTTTCTTGCTTCCTTATTTTTTTTGTTCATAATAGATTTTTTCTACCTTTTTTTGTTAAAGCCGTGGGCTGATAATTTTGATGAGAATAGATAGATGAATACAAGTATCATAGCTATAATTTTACTTTATATTGTTTTGACTGTTTTTTTAGGTATTTGGACTAAAAATAAAGGTGAAGATAGTTTAGAAGATTATTATTTAGCAGGAAGGTCAGTTTCTTGGATTCATCTTGGTTTAACAGTTCTTGCTACATGGTTTAGTACATTTACTTTTTTAGGGGCTCCGGGTTTTTTTTATACGCAGGGAGTAAAGTGGTATGCAGTTTACGCTTTCTATACCTTTGGAGGTGTAGTTTTATTTTGGTTTTTTAGTAGAAAGATTTGGATTTTAGGAAGAAATAAAGATTATATAACGCCAGGGGATTTACTGTCAGATTTTTATAAAAGCCAGGCAATCAGATATATCGTAGCCTTAATCTCAATTCTTGCAATAATTCCTTATGCCTTAATTCAACTTGTTGGTATTGGAAAAGCAATTTCCGGAGCAACGAATGGATTTGTTAGTTATGAGTTAGTTATTCTTTGTACTGGAGTCGTGACTGCTTTTTATGTATATGCCGGTGGTGTTAGGGCAATTTTATGGACTGATGTTTTTCAAGCTGTCTTATTTTTTGCAGTTATTATCATTTCTTGTGTGGTAGCAGTTTCAGTATCTGGTGGCTTTATAGAAGGGTTCTCTAAAGCTCTAGTAAATAAGCCTGAAGCTTTTCTATTTAAAGAAGGAGACACGCTTAGTGTTATTTCTACTAGCTTAACCTGGACTTTAGGCTTTATTACCCTCCCTCATCTTTGGCAAAGAGCGTATATGGCGAAATCTGCTAATAATTTAACTAAATCTTCACTGATGGTTGCAGTAATTGCCTTCTTTTTAATTACAGCTTTAATGATTACTGGTATTTTTGGTATGGGCTTTATAAGCGATGTCAAAGATTCTGATCAATTTATTGCAAATATGTTTAAAGCGCACTTTAAGTATGCACTTCCTTTATTTGTTCTAGCAGCTTTTGCTTCTGGAATGTCTACTGTTGATTCACAACTTTTAACAGCAAGTTCCGTTTTTGTGAGAGATTTAATTAAACCTTTTAAAAAAGATTTAAGTGATAAGACGGAAAAAAAATTAGGGCAAATTTTTTTATTTCTTTTAATAATAGTCTTAGTCTTCTTAGCACTCATGCCTGATGCTCAAGGTCCTATTATTTCGCTTGCAACTAAAGGGACTGGTTTGGCTGTTATGTTATTTATTCCTTTATTAGGGCCCACTTATTTTCCAAATGCTAATAAGTATGCCGCTTTTTTTGGTTTGTTTGTTAGTGGCGTTTATTATATTTTAGCTGAAACTGGAGTCCTCACTTTTGTGTTTGGCTTAACCCCTTTACTGGCAGGGTTGATACTGAATTTACTTATTTTTCTTATGCTTAATTTTTCATTGCTCAGGTAAGAGTGTGTTTAGGGCTTTTTCCATTTTTTGTACAAATGAGTTAGTAGCATCAGCATTAAACATTTCTTTAGGTAAGTTGCCATTACTAGCAAATTCTCTAATATAACTTCTATTTATCGCAAACCCAAAAGGGAAGCCCATCATATCTCGAAGTTTAGCAATGACTTTATCAGTAACTTCATCAGATTCTAAAACGTCTTTTCTTGTAACTCTGCTTCTATTATATTTTTTTCCTACCGTTATAGCAGCGTCTAATGCATTTACTCCATTATCTGTAAGCTCTTTTATCTCAGCACGTATGGCTTCTTCTCTATTAGCTTGTGGGTCATAATTTATCATTAGTTCATGTTAACATATACTAAAAACCTTACCAAACTTGAAGTTTCTTTGTTAAATTTGTAGTCTAAAATTGTATGAAAAATAAAACCTGGAGCCGAAGAAAATTCATAAAGAACGCAAGTTTGGCGAGTCTTTCTGCTCTATTAGCAGGTCCTTCAAAAGTTCTTGGGGCTCAGAATGCCACAACAATCGCCCCAACTGCTGATTCAGTTATTCTACTCTGGATGGCCGGCGGAATGGCACATACAGAAACGTTCGATCCAAAAGAGCCAATTGAGTTTAGAAAAAATATTAGATACCAGTTGATTAAAAGCACCTGTAAGTCCATTCCTACATCTTTGGATGGAGTAAATTTTTCGGAAGGCTTAGAAGAAATGGCAAAGCTTGCTGATAGAATGACAGTGGTTAGATCTTTTAAGCCACCTGATCTAGGTCATGTGCTTCATGCAAGGCATCAGTTTCATTGGCATACTGGCTATGCTCCGCCACAAAGTATTGCTGCACCTCATATCGCCTCAATGTTAGCTAAAGCCTTAGGGCCAAAAAATCCTGACATCCCTCCCTTTATTCACATTGGTCAAAGGTTAGATTTAGATGGAAGTCCTGAAGTAAAAGCATTTCTTAGTCCAGGTTTTTTAGGCTTAGAATATGCACCTATGTTAATTCCTTTTCCAGAAGATGCTGGAAAAATTATGAGTCCTCCTAGTGGAATGACAAAAGCCAGATTTCAAAGCAGGCAAAATTTCTATAAAGAACTACTAAAAGACTCGCCACTTAAAGAATTTGGCTCTGATTATCAACAAGAATCTTTTAAAAAAGCTATATCTAATTCAGAAAGGTTACTTAACTCTCCTTCAAAAAAAGCTTTTGACATAAGTCTTGAAGCAAAAGAAAAATATGATATTTATAATACTGGCCGATTTGGAAGAGGGTGCTTACTAGCAAAACGTTTAGTTGAAGAAGGAGCTCGCTTTGTAGAAGTTTCAACGGAGCATATTCCTTTTGGAAATTGGGATACTCATCATACTGGTCATAAGAGAGTGATGGAAATGAAACAGATGATTGATAGACCTGTTTCTCAGTTAATAAAAGATCTAGAAGAAAAAGGTTTGCTAGACAGAACTATGATTGTTCTAGCAAGTGAATTTAGTAGAGCCACAGTTATCAAACCTAAGGAAGTTGATTTAAAAGATCCTAGATATTTAGTTCGAGGCCCACTTAGTTATGGACTTCATAAACATTACACCGGAGCTGGATCTATGTTAATGATTGGAGGTGGTGCAAAAAAAGGTTTTGTTTACGGTAAAACTGCAGATGTTGTTCCCTGTGAGACAATAGAGAATCCAGTAAGCCTTACTGACTTTCACGCTACCATGTTTCATGCTTTAGGTATTCCGCCTGATTTAAGTTTTGATGTTGAAAGAAGGCCTTACTATATTACTCAGGATGGGAAGGGTAAGGTTGTTAGGGATTTGTTAGTTTAAAGAACTCCAGAAACTCTGCAGTCTAAGAATTGTACATTATTTTTCTTTAATTACAGAGTTTCTTATAGATTTTACTAGTGTCAGAATCAAAAAAATATAGCAAAATACAAATGTGAAAGAACTAAAGGGCTGGCGACTAAAAGCTCATAAAATAATTTTTGAAGCAGAGACTCCAGCAGGAAAAATATTTGATATAGCACTGTTAGTCCTAATTCTTTTCAGTATTTTAGTTGTAATGTTAGAATCGATTGAAGACATTCAAAGTCAATACGGTTCGGTTCTTCGTTTATTCGATTGGATTATTACAATACTTTTTACAATTGAGTATGTGCTTAGAATTATATGTGTAAGAAAGCCACGTAAGTATATTTTTAGTTTTTTTGGAATGATAGATTTTCTGTCGATTATTCCTACATACTTAGATCTCTTTATCCAAGGCAGTCATTACTTTAAAGTTTTACGTGTTGTGCGATTGCTTAGAATTTTTAGAGTTTTAAAACTTGCAGATTTTCAGGGAGAGGCTGTTGGCATAAATAAAGCGCTTCGAGCAAGTATTCCTAAAATTACAGTTTTTATTGGAGGAGTGCTTACTTTAGTAGTTATTATTGGAGCTCTTTTCTACTTAATAGAAGGAAAGGAAAATGGTTTTACAAGTATACCTGCGAGTATTTATTGGGCTATAGTAACGCTTACAACAGTTGGTTACGGAGATATAACGCCAGGAACTCCACTTGGCAGAGTCCTTTCTGCTTTTGTAATGATAATTGGTTATGGAATTATTGCTGTTCCTACTGGAATAGTTTCAGTTGAGCTTAGTAGGGGAAATAACCAAGTAACTAGCTTAGCATGTGATGATTGCGGAGAAAGTGGTCATGATGAAGATGCGACGTATTGTAAATTTTGTGGTGGAAAAATTTAGGTTATTAGTAGAGAAGCCTATCAGTTTACCTTAACGGCTCTCTAGGGCCAGACTTAGAACCTAAAAATACAGGACTATTTTCGCCTTTATGAATTTGTCCTTTCCCCTCGCTACCATTATAAGACTTGGTTTTTCCTTCGCTCCCTCTTGCGACTTCGCTATTTTTACCTTTATAGAATTGTCCTTTTCCAAGGCTTCCTTTTGCAATTTCGCTATTGTCACCTTTATAGAATTGTCCTTGACCTTGGCTCCCTCTATATACTTCGGAAGGTCCTCCATAACTTACACCTGAGTTACGACCATATCTAGGTCCAGAATTAAACCCATATCTTGGTCCAGAGTTAAAACCATACTGAGGTCCTGTGTTTCCACCACCAAATGATGGTCCAGAGTTATTACCTTGGAAAATTCCAGTGTTGTTACCTTGTGAGATACCTGTATTATTCCCCTGAGCAATTCCTGTGTTATTCCCTTGTGCGATGCCTGTGTTATTTCCCTGCGCAATACCTGTATTTGCTCCTTGTGCAATACTTCCGTTGTTTCCTTGAGAAGGTCCTGCGTTATTACCTTGTGCAATGCCTGTATTATTACCTTGAGAAACCTCAGTATTACTTCCTAAAGAAATGCCATCATTAAATCCAAGAGAAACTCCATCGTTAAATCCTTGTGCGATTCCTGTGTTTCCGCCACCAAATGAAGTACCTGAGTTAGCACCAAGTGATATGCCAGTATTTGTACCATCGTATACACCGCTATTTCCGCCTACGTATGTTCCAGAGTTACCGCCAAAGGCTGAGCCGTTGTTACCTCCATATGAATAACCGCTATTTCCACCGTAAGAACTTCCGCCATTTCCGCCATAGGAAGAGCCAGAGTTCCCACCATATGAGGCTCCTGTATTTCCTCCGTATGAGGATCCAGTATTATTTCCGTAAGAACTTCCTGAATTGCCTCCATTTGAAGCGCCACTGTTTCCCCCATAGGAGTAGCTTGAATTTTGAGCGAATGATTCAGATATAATAAAAAATAGCGATAGAGAAATGCTAACTGTTAGTGAAAAATAGTAAGTTTTGACCTCGGATTTCATAAAAACCTTTAAATATTAACCTTCTATACTGTGTTATTAGGTATTTTGTTAGAGGTGTGACTTAGTTAGAGTTGAGATTTTAGAGAGGGTTACTAGTCATAGAGATCGTTTATCTTGAAATGTTGAAATGCTGAGTTTGAGGGTATTTTATAGAGAAAAACTACTCACTGAAATGCTCTATAAGCCAGATCTTCTTTGTGCGAAAGTGAGCAGTGCCCTAGTAATAATTTGTTTTTACTGTGATTTTAGTGGGCATCTGCTCAACGGAGCATGTATGATCTAGAATGGCGTGAAAGCTCTAGTCTATATTAACTAACTAAGCCACCATTCTCAGAGTCCCACTTAAAAGTAGCGCCAGTTCCTTTAGGATGTCTTGCTTCTCCTGTAAATCCATTTTCAATTAAGTTAATACTTAGTTCAACGCCTTTAGATAGTTTTTGTATCCCAGGCAGTTCTGCGCAGTTTTCATTTGAGCAAGCAAGATATTCTTCTTTTTCTAAAAAATGAGCCTCTTCCGCTAAGGCAATAGAGCGCAGGTCGCTCTTAGCTCTTGTATCAAAAGCATTAGCTTTGTATTCATTATATTTTGGGAGTGCAATTGCACTTAATATGCTTACTATTGTTAATACCACTAATAATTCTATAAGACTGAATCCTTTGTTTTTCATTGTTTTATTCCTTTAATGTTTTTTTTGCTTAATTTTGTATTCGACAATTATAAAAAAAAGTTCTTCATTTTATTTGCTAGACGAATTAGAGGTGGTGGTGAAGAGTTTTGTATTATGTTTGGATTATAGCTTTAAAATGTTACCATTCCTTGATTGTTTTTCTTGGATTTCTTTGACGATTTGCTAGAATTTATCTTTGCTCGTCTATTTTTTTCATATCTTTTAGCATTAATACAAGCTGGGGAATAAAATCCTTCTTTATAGCAATTTGGAGCAATCATTTTAGGATAATGCTTTATAGCTTCATTAATATATTTCCAACAGTTTTTAGTAAGATAACGTACTCTCCAAAGTGGTTCTTGATTTTTAATTTTTTCAGTTATTTCTTTGCCAAAATCTTTAGATGTCTTTTTTTCTATAGGCGATGAATTAAGATTGGTAGTTTTTGTAGAAGAGTTTTTATCAAATTCGTCAATTAGGTCTTTAAGTGAGCCTGTGCTTTTTTTGTTGTATTTATGTTCTTTTAGGTTTTTAGCATCTTTTGGTCTTTTTTCTAGTATTTTTAAATTTATTGTAGAACAAGCAACAGGAATTATTTTGTTATAAGAATCAATTACATGTTCAAGATTTTTCCATGTATTTTCTTTCTTAAAAACTTTAAGTTCTTTTTTAAGTTTTTTATTTAAGTTTTTAATTTCTTCTTTATTTTCATAACTTGCAAGTTTTGCATCTAAGTCAGCAGCTTCTATTTCATTAACTTTCACATTTTTCTTTAAATTTAAAATCCCAAGAAGTTGTTCTTCATATGATGTTTTGCAAGTTGTTGCATCAATGCCATCTCTTATACAAATTCCAACTGGATTGTTGGGATGTATCTTTAATAGCTTATCTAAATAATAGTGGCACTCTTTAGTGTCAGGTGGACTATTATATACTAGTGTTTTACTCAGTTTAGACATGCATTGAATAGCAGCTATTCTTTCGTAAGTAAGAACTAGTTTTGATTTTCCACTATTATTTTTAAAAGTTTCAAAACTTGCATCTGCCATATCAAGTTCTAGGAGCAGTAGGGAATACATTCGTTTTTGTTTAGGCGAAAGATTAGGTGATGCAGCAGGTCTTAAATCGTGAATGCTCTCAACTTCTGCAAAGCAATAAAAATTTGTTAAGATAATAAGGGAAAATAAAAATATTTTTTTCAAGCGTCTCTTATCTTCTAGATTGAAGTTTAGCTAGCAATCTAATTATTTCAAGATATAACCAAACGAGAGTCACGAGAAGTCCCATTGCCCCGTACCATTCCATATACTTTGGAGAGTTACCTCTTTCGGAAGCATTTTCAATAAAATCAAAATCTAGAACTAAGTTAAGAGCTGCGATGACTACTACGAATCCAGAAATTCCGATTGAAAGCATTGAGCTTCCATGGAGAAAAGACATTTGAACACCAAAAAAACTTAAGATCCAACTCAGAACATACACCAACATTATTCCACCAGTGGCAGCAAATACTCCTAATTTAAAATTTTCAGAAGCTTTAATAAGGCCTGATTTGTATAGAAATAATAAAGCAAACAAAGTTCCAAAAGTTAAGCTTACTGCTTGAAAGGCAATGCCCGGAAATTGAAAATCAAATACTCTAGAAATACTCCCTAGAAAAACTCCTTCAACAAGAGCATAAATAGGGGTAGTGATTGGAGCCCAGTGCATTTTAAATGTTGTTGCAAGAACAATAAGAAAACCAAGTATTGCAAGTGGCATGCTAAACTTTGCAAGTTCTGGGTGAGCGTAAGACCAGTATCCAGCTGCCATTGTTATCAAAATTGCAAGACCGCATTTATTTACAGTCCCGTCTAGAGTCATAACGTCATCTGAGCCAGTAGCTCTTACATTTGAAAAAACTTTATCATTTAGTGCAGGATTGGCTGTTCTCATTTATATTTGTCTCCAAAAAGCTTGTATTGATATAATAATCATCATATTTGTATAATACAAGGTTTAGAATATAAAAGAGTATTGATATTAGAGATTTTAAGGAAGTAGTTTGAATGACATAATTCAATCATCAGTCAGTTGTTAGAAGTTAAAATTGTTCACTCTATACGAAGATATAATTTAAATCAGCACTTATTTTCGAAAAAAAATTCTAAACTCTTGAGTAAGTTTGATGATGTGCTATGCTCCTATCTCACTTTTGAAATTTAGAGAGATTTTATGAATTTAAGTATGGATACACAAAAGCAAAATTATTTGCAGAATGATCAATTTACAGTTGAGTTAAAAGCTAATGTAAATAGTCGACGCTTAAAAAGACCGAATTAGAGAGAATTTACAAGTATTTTAGAATAGTAATTTTCAAAAAAGTGTAAGATTGAATTTTTTAGTTGAGAGAAAAAAGTCAAATAAAAATCTCTAATCCATTTTTTGAAGTTAA
>CALJRW010000099.1 GCA_937976335.1 uncultured bacterium
GAACTATCTGATTTAGGAATGGTGATTGCATCATCCAACAATGAAGCAGTTAAGAATATTTCAAAGGAATTACCCAAAAAAGAAGAGATCAAACCTTATGATTCTTCAGTAAATTATTTTAGCTCAGTTGCCGAAAATGTCGATGAAGAAAATTGGGGTATGATTGCGGCTGTTTTAGGGAATAAAAAAAATAGAAACGATTTTATTTCTTCTTACTGGCTAGGATGGGATGAATCAAAAAAACCTATCCCTACAGGTTTTCAAACTTATTTTAAAGAAAAAACAATTGACAACCTTACTCAATGGAAATCAATCAAAGAAAAATTCTTAATTAAGTTAAGTGAAGTTACTAAGGAAAAACAGCGGTTAGAACAACTTAGATTAGATAGCCTTTCAATAAAAGATGTTAGCAAAGAATTAGTAAGGTTAAATCAAAAAATTGACACATTAAAAAGGCCTATTTCAAAATTGAGAAATGAAGGCTCTAATTTTACTGAGCAATTAAAAGAGCTTCAAACTAAAAAAGATGAATATGCAACCGAAAGAAAAGACATAAAGAAGAATAAGCCTAACTTTTTTAGTTATTGGATAAATAAAAACAAACGCAATAGTTATTTAGAAAAAATAGCATTTTATAGCAATAAAATCTATGAAATTGAAACTAAGAAAAGTGAGCTAGAAAACTTAATCCGCCAAAGCAATACAGCATTAAATAAATTTGAAAATGAGCTAAATGACACAATTGAAAAACATGATCGTTTACAACTTGCCAAAGAAGATTTAAAACAAAACTTTGCCGATGATAATTTTTGGGAACACATTGAAAGCAAAGAAAATCAAAATAGCTGTCCTTGGTATTCTTCTAAATTACAAGAATTACAAATAGAAACTTTTACATTAGCTCTGGAATTACAAGAAACTTTTTTACTTACTGCTAATAGTAACAATAACTTAGTAGAAAAAAACTTAAAATGTTTCTTCGAATTTTTACAAGGAAAAGCTTACCCAAATACGAAACAATTGAATGCTTTATGGAATATGTTTTTTTTAGTGGTACCTGTAGTTTCAACTACGTTTGCTTCAATAGATAAGATGTTTCCTAAATCTCAAAAGGAAAGTATACCCTGGTTATTTATTGATGAGGCAGGTCAAGCAGTACCTCAAGCTGCTGCCGGTGCTATTTGGCGTGCAAAAAGGGCAGTTATTGTTGGAGACCCTATTCAAATTGAACCTGTAATTACTATTCCTGAAACGCTAATTAAAAACATAAGGAAACATTTTAATTTGGATGAATTTCAAATAAATTCTGAATTATCAGTTCAAGTTGCTGCTGATAGAGCAAACTCATTAGGCTCTTATGTAAATACTGGCGGCGGTGATCCTATTTGGATTGGCTCCCCTCTTAGAGTACATAGAAGGTGTATTGAACCTATGTTTTCTATAGCAAATAAAATTGCTTATGATAATAGTATGTATAAAGCGACAACACCTAATACTAATTTTAGTTTAAAAAATCTTGTTACTGAATTTATACACTGTGAAGGGAAAGTAATTGGAAGTCATTTTAATAAACACCAAGCAGAAATCATTAGAAACATCATTCAAGAGCAAATAAATTTAGAAAGAAAATTACCTCAATTATATATTATATCACCTTTTAAAGATGTAAGTAGCGGTCTAAAAGAGTTTTTAGGCAAAACCCTTGTTTTTGATGATGGTGTAAATACTGCAAACAATTGTAGGAAAATGTTATTCAATTGGATTAGAAAAAATATTGGTACTGTTCATACTTTTCAAGGTAAACAAGCTGATGCCGTTATTTTTTGTTTAGGTCTTGACGATCAAACAAAAAAAGCAGCTTCTTGGGCTGCACAAAAACCTAATTTATTGAATGTAGCATTGACCAGAGCTAAATATCGATTTATTGCTATTGGTGATGAGTCCATTTGGCTTGAACAGCCATATTTTAGGGAATTGAAGAAATTATTAGTTAAGTCAATATAATTTAATTAAATTAACATTCTAATAATCATATATTTAAATATGAAATAGCTAAAATTAATAGAGAATGATAAGTATTCTGAAGAATAATGAAAACTTAACAACATTCAATTTTTATTCTTCTTTTTTAAAAGAAGTTGCTCTTTTCATTAAAGAAAATCAACGAGCTGATTTTAAATTAGTTGAAAATGGAGACAATTTTGTTTATGATTCAAATTATAGAATAGACCCAATAACTATTCCTTTATTGCTAAGCTTAATTGAACAATTAAGTAAATTTTATAAAAAACCAATTGAACTATCATTATATAATAATTATGCTACTAAAAATGTCTTAAAATTTTTAGAGACAAGTGATTTTTTTAATATATCAGGAAACAATACAAATCCATATTTTCCATATGGAAGAAATATAATAAAATTTGACGAATCCTACTTAGGTGATTTAAGTGAAAGAGATCCTAGACCAGATCATCGTGTAAGATGTTATTCTTTAAAAGATAACAATCTTTTAGAAAAACTTAAAAACTTTGATGATGAAGATAAGAAAAGGGATTTTTTAATCTCTGAATATACATACATTGTAAGAGAACATTTTCAAGAATTGCTATTTGATAATATCAATACTTCTTTTGAATCAGATTTTTATATTGAAATATTATCCGAATTAATTACTAATGGTGTTTTACACTCAGGGTCAAACACTTTTGCTTTAATGTTTTTAAATAAATTTTCTACTAAATTTTCGATCTCAGATAACGGAATTGGTTTTGAAGAATCTTTAAAATCAAAAAAAGAAAGTTTTATATACAAACCTTTAGAACTAAAAAATAAACTTGATTCTATTCAGACTTTAAAAGTAAATGATAAAGTTTTAAATAATTTAAATTTTATAGTAGAAACGTTGTTCTTTTCTTGTTTAAAAAATAGAAGAGGCTTATTTGATTTAATGACTTCTGTT
>CALJRW010000100.1 GCA_937976335.1 uncultured bacterium
AGAGTGCTAATCCTAGTAAGCTTACTACAATTATTTTTTTTAAATTATCCATTCGAAAAGGTCTTTTTAAAGAGGACTAAGCCAAGAGTAGAATAAATAAAAGCCATAAAAGCAAGGAATAGAAACCAAGGAGAAGAAAAAATTGAGTTTTTTTGGTATATTATAAGGTTTGTTAGTTCAAATCCTGAAAATATGATTGGAAGAGATAAGGGGAGCAATATTATAGGTAAAAGAAAATATTGTAACTTTGATACTGTTGCAATTGCTAAAAAATTAGTTGCTAGTGCTGAGAAAGTAAAAACTACAGAAAAGATAATAATTATTAAGTTCAAACTAAAATTGATTTGAAGATTGTTAAAAATAATTAATAAAAATGTGAAAAGTAACATTCCAAGAGAGTTAATTAAGAAGTTAGTGATTAATTTAGTAAGAAAAAAAGCTTTAAAAGAAGATTTATATACAAGAAAATTTTCGTAAAAAGACAGTTCAAAGTCTACATAGAGCGATCTAGATGTAAGGATAGTTCCAAAGAATATAAAGTTAAGCCAAATTACTAAAGCAAATATTTTATTCTTTTCTTCTGGGTCTAAAAAAGAAGAAGAAATTCCAAAACTGCTAAGAACTGCTAAAAAAATAGCTAAAGCAATAACTAAAACTAAGTTTTGTTTGCTTCTAACTTCAATCTTTAAACTTGTAGTTAGTAGTTTAGTAAAGCTCATCTATTTAAATTCCTATAAACTTTAAAGCCCTGAAGAGGTGGGCCAAAAAAAATTATTTTTCCTTTTTCTAAAATTAATACTTTAGTAGCAAATTCTCCAAATCTTGCAATGTCATGTGTAGCAATTATTGCAAAAAATGAATTAGCAGTCTTAGCTTGTTTTTTTATTTTTTTCTTTAAAAGCTCAGTACTAAAATCATCTAAAGAAGAGCTAGGTTCGTCTAGAAAAAAACAATTAGTTGTTTTTCCAAAACAAGTTGAAAGCGCAAGTTTATAAGTTTGTCCTTCAGAGAATTGCTTGACAGCTTTATTCTCAAGCCCCCATTCTTCTAATGAATTTGTAGCATCGATTTCTAGGTTAAAAAGTGAATTAAAAAGATCTAAATTTTCAATAGCAGTTAGTTCAGAATAAAGTCTTTTATTATGTCCAAAGTAGCTGAGTTTCATATGGTTTTCGAGCTCTATTACACCAGTTTCTGGAGATTTAATACCAACGCAGGTTTTTAAGAGAGTAGTTTTTCCAGAACCATTAGGGCCAAGGAGAAGAATGATTTCCTTGTTTTTAACTTCAAAATTAATGTCATCTAATATTTTTCTTTTATTAATACTAAGGCTACAGTTTTTGACTTCAAAAAGCTTATTCATATTTACGATTTTTTAAGATTTTTAGAAATTGTTTCAAAATCAATTTCGTCAATTTTGTTTAAATCAAAATCAAGTTTTAAATCTTTTAATTTTTGTGCATTAAAATCTTTTTGAATATCGGTATTTATAAAAAATTGTTCTGAGTTATTTTTAAATGCTGGAAGCAAACAATAAAAAAATAAAACAATTGTTAAGATAGCACAAAAAATCATACTCTAATTTTCCTAAAAATAGTTCTTGAAAGAAGAACTATTAGCGTTCCAAATACAACAATAATAGCTCCAATCCACAGCCAAATTTGAAGCGGATTAATGAATATTTTAAATGAGGCTCTTTTTCCACTGTCATCAAGTCCAGCTAGAACAAGATAAATATCTTCCTTAAGTCCCATTTTTAAAGCTACTTCTGTAGTTGATTCTTTATTTCTAAAATAATGTCTTAGTTCAGGTTTTAAGAGAGCGACTTTGGAATTATCTTTAATAGCGTTCACTTGAGTTTCAGCAATAAGAGCAGAATAGTTTTTAGTGTCATTTGTTGTTATTGAATTAAGAGATAGTTTAAATCTTCCAACCTGATATTCATCTCCTATGCCAATGCTGAACTCTCTTTCTATTTTATGAGCCATAGAAGCTGTAATTGCTATTACCATTACAGTAACTCCAGCGTGTACAAGATACCCTGCATATCTGCTTTTATGTTTTCTTAAAAGTTTAGTTGTTTTTTCTATAGAGTTACTGCCTTTTTGAGTTGAAACACCTCTATGAAGCTCTGTCATTAAAGTAAAAAAAACAAAAGAGCATAAGCAATAAGAAAGAGTTGGGTAAAATCTGTTAATTCCTGACCATAGGAGAATAATTCCAACAGTGAGTGAAACAAGAAAAGGCTTAATAAAGGTTTTTTTAAGATTTTTTAAGTTAGCTTTTTTCCAAGCAATTAAAGGACCCATAGCCATAAGAAAAATTAAAGCAAGAAAAAGAGGAACGTTTATTGTATTAAAAAAGGGAATTCCAACAGCTTGTTTAATGCCAGTAAAGTATTCAGAGAATACAGGAAACAAAACTCCCCAAAGAGTTGCAAAAGCAATTGAAAGTAAGATTAAATTATTAAATAAGAAGGCTGCTTCTCTAGAAAGTAAAGATTGAATTCTATTTTTAGATTTTAAGTTTTTATATCTTGTTATTGTAAGAATTAGAGTGACTATCAAAATAATAGATAAGTAAACAAGAAAAACCCAACCAACATTGGTTGAAGCAAAGGCATGAACACTTTGAACAATTCCTGACCTTGTTAAAAAAGTTCCAAAAATTGTTAAAGAATAAGTTAAAACAACAAGCCAAATATTCCAAACTTTTAGAATGTTTTTTCTTTCTTGAACCATTACTGAATGAATGAAAGCCGTAGCAGTTAACCATGGCAGAAAAGAGGAGTTCTCTACAGGATCCCAGGCCCAAAATCCACCCCAACCTAGCTCTATATAGGCCCAATGACCTCCAAGAACAATTCCAATCGTTAAAAATCCCCAAGCAAGTAATGACCAGTTTTTAGTAAGAATAATCCAAACATTATCCAGTTTGTTCGAAAAAAGAGCAGCAAGGCAGAAGGCATATGGAACAGTAAATGTAGTAAATCCCAGATAAAGCATAGGAGGGTGAGCTGCCATATAAGGGTTTTGTAGAAGTGGATTTAAACCATTTCCGTCAGGCGGTACAAATTCTGCAAGCACATACCTAAAAGGGTTTGTCATAAACAAAAGAACAGTTAAAAAGAAAAGCATAGAAAAATTAAGAACTGCTAGAACCCAAGGACTTAATTCTTTTGGATAAGAGTAAACTCTTAAAGCGACTAAAAAATTACAAAAGCTTAAAATAAATCCCCAAAGAAGCATTGAACCATCCATCCCCCCCCAAATAGCTGCAATTTTATAAATTGGAGGCATGCTGGAGTTAGAATGTTGCCATACAAATTGATTTGAATAGTCGTTAGTTAAGAATAAATATCCAAGAGTAAGAATTGAAATAAGGGTACAAATAAAAACAGAAATTGTTAAGCGCTTACTCAGGGCTAAAATATTATAATTTTCTTTATAGCCAGAATAAAACCCAGCAAACACTCCAAGTAATGCAAAGCCCCAGGCTAAAGATAAAGAATATTGACCAATTTCATTCATACCCTAGCTAGTATTGCTAAATGTATGAAGAAAGCCAAGGTTTGTGAGAAAATGTTTGAAATATTTTTGAATGGTTTTAGGTGTTTAGAGCTTTAAATCTAATTTGTGGAATATAGCTATCAACTTTTAAGGTTGAGTTTCTGTAAATCTGTAAGATATCTAAATATATTTTCCTGAAATTGCTCAAAAAGCTTTTTTCGTAGCAGAAATTGTATTTTCGAGAGGCCTCGGTGCCCGAGACTTTGTAAAAATATGTTTTGTTTGAATAACTTAAGTGTTTTGTTATACTAAGGACTAGATTGTTGTACTCGCTTTGAGAGGAGTTGGGTTATTGAAGTTTAAGATTTATTCTTATATGCGCAAGATGAATTCCAAACATTTTCATGAAATCAAAGTACAGCCTAGGTGGCCGTATCTATCTGTATTAATATCTGAGCGTGCTTTAGCTCAGCTTAAGCACGCTCAATCTGAAATAAGAAAAGATTTAGATGGAATTAACTTAATTCTAACTCGTGGTTATGAAAGTTACTTTACAACAAAATTACGAAGAATTCCAAGGAAATTAGGTTCTATTATTTTTGCAATTATTTATCCAAGTCGAAAATCTGAGTGTATTGAAATATTCTCTCCGAATGGTCATGACGAAAGTGGCGATCATATTGATGTGTCGGTTGAACTAGATGGTTGCAAGTTAAAGTTTTTGCCCTGGGGAGTATTCACTTCAGCCGAAAAGCTTAATGAAATTCATAAGCAAAATAGTAAATTACTTACAGTAGTATGGACTGCTTTACAGAACTCAGGATTTAAAATTCATCCCAATAGAACTGAATCACTTCAGATACATTGTGATTTGCAGTAACTGATAGATATTAATAGAGTTTTTTAGTTATGAAATATTAGTATGAAAAAGATAATGTTAAAAAAACTATGCCTTTAATACCTGAAGAAAGATCGCAAAGTAGAAATTTAAATCAAGAACTAATCTTAGTTAATCTTGCCGACGCCAAAAAAGATTTCTCTAATGCCATTAAGCAAAAAGACACTCAGTGTATTGCTATAATTGGTAATGAAGGCGCTGATATGGATTCATGCGTGAGCGCACTGTGTTTGGCATTAATGCTTCGAGAACAGTCTCAAAGTGGAGAGTGCGTTTTTCCAGTGATTTCCGTTACTCGTGAAGAGTTACTCTTACGTCGAGATATTACACTCCTCTTTGAAAGTTTAGGGATTAAGGCAGATGAACATTTAATATTTATTGATGAAGTACCATTTAAAAAACTTAAGGGAGAGAGGCAGCTACGTTTAATTTTAGTTGATCACAATACTCCTTTTCTTGAGTTAGAGGCTTATGCTGATAGTGTTGTTGGAGTAGTAGATCATCATGCAGACTCTAATTTTCCATTGCATGAAGCATTGATCAATCCGGCTTTACGACTGGATGTAATTGAAACAGTTGGTTCAGTTAGTAGTCTCATATATAGGCATTCACTAAATTCGAATTCTTCAGTTATTAAGGATTGGAAATTTGGAGCATTATTATCGAGTACGATTGCTTTAGATACTGACAATTTAACAAGTAGCGTTACAACACAGCTTGATAGCCAAGCTCTTAACTCTTTACGTGAACTTATTTTAGATAAAGAAAATATCCCTTCTTTTGAAGAACTCAGAGCAGCTAGGCGAGATATTGATGCTATGACACCATCGGAATTACTAGCTCGAGATAGAAAATTTTATAGAGAGGGAGATATTATTTTTGGAATTTCCTCACTCCCTACCTCTCTTTCCAGCCAAGTTCTTGGAGAAGATGCTCTTTTCAATTCAGGAGGGTCTATAGAACGTCAGTTAGAAGTGAAAATAGGGAATTTCTCATCTCAGCTTTACTTTGTTCATTGTAGTTTTGATGGTGAAAATGCTTGGGAAAGAGAGATTGCTTTATGTTACGTGCCTAGTGCAAGCGACTTAGGTGATAGTACAGCTAAGTTTTTAGAATCTTTAAATGGTTTTCAACCTCAAAATTTAAATTTTTCTAATAATAATTTAAGAGTTCATGTTTATAGCGTGCCATCAAATTTATCACGAAAACTTTTTAGTCCAAAAATACAAAAATTTTTGGCAGATTCTAACAAATAAACTTGGATACGAAAAATGTCTATTACGTTTGAGCTTAATACCTCTCTTCGGGATTAGGAGGTTCATATTTAGATGGACACTGAGTCAGTAAACTAGAAGCTTCTAAAACTCCACCTACTAAATTCCCATCAACAATAATATCCCTTCCTGAAGCAAACATATCAGGTTTAATGCCATTATAAACAATAGGTAGACTTGTCGATTTTTCACCATCAGGATTAGATATTCTAAATTCAAGTTTAATCTTTGGTTCAGTTTGATAAAGAACTTTATCTTCAGTTACTTTTCCAGCAACTCTAATTCTATTTAGATTAGAAATATTTGCAATTTCGGAAGGTAAGTACACCTTTGAAGTACCAGAAAGAGTAGCTAAGTATATCAAAATCCCAACCACTAAAGCGCCTGAAGTAATAGAAATTACAAGTGATTTATTCATAGTCTTCTTTTTACAGGAATTCCCATTTTTTTCTTAACATCTTCAATTTTCTTTTCAATATGAGAATAATACCAGCTCGTATTCCACCATTCTTGTGGATCGACTGGAACACCTTGTAGTCTCAATTCAAAATAAAAAGTCTTTCCATTGCCAATACCGCTTTTTCCAGGTTTTCCAATTAACTGCCCTTTATAGACTTCATCACCAGTAGACAGGCTTGGTTTTTCAAGATACGCATAGAGAGAAACTAATCCAAGGCCATGATCTATTGCAATTACGTTTCCAAAAGTTCCAATTTGCCCGGAATAAATAACAATTCCTGAATTTGCAGCAAGTATTTTTTTATTACTAGGTTTGATTTCGTAACCTAAGAAAAGTTCTGAAGCAGTTTCTTGATTTTTATATAGATAGTTAATTGTAGTTCCAAAGTTTTTTACGACAGTTCCTTTAGCTTTTAAAAAAGGTCCTTCCCATAGTTTTTCAAAAGAACTTTTCTGCTTAAGTTTATTATCTAAGTCTAATCTGTCTTTTTCATAAACTTTATTAATAACAAATGATAATTTTTCAACTATAGAATTATGAGTTTCGTTTTCTTTTTTTAAATTTGCAAAATTTTCTTCATAAAAAGGAATAAGCGAACTTCTAGCATAGATTTCATCTAATTTTTTAGTTTGAGTATCAAAGCTTCTTTTTTTATGTCTATAAAAAAACTTTTCAGAAGTAACATTGCCTACCGCATCTTCTGCAAATATTCTTAATCTTTCTTCTGATAAATTTTGTCTTATGTCATTTGGGAATAAGCTTATATAGTGGGATTTTTGGTCAAAACTAGGATCGATGCTCTTAGCAGGAAAGCCAAAAAAAACATTCATTCCATATTTAATTCCTTGTAAAATTAAATTTTCATCATAAGCTTCATAAGATATTAATTGAGAACCTCCTGAATTAAAATTGTGTTGAGTTGTTAAAGTTTTTAGATGTGGATATTCGGTATCAACAATTAATTCATAAGATTTTTCATTTTTGTTATTAAAAAAACTTTTATCAAAAGTTCTAATTTGTAGTTCGATAGAACCATTTCGTAAATTTATTTTTTCAATAGGGAAATCGATGTTTATAGTTTTTTTCTTTTCTCCGTTTAATTTTTGTTTTAAAATTATATGGGTTTTTTCTCTTTGTCTTAATCTGACAATTACTTCATCTAATCCTGAATGTTTATCTTCAACTTCAAAAGTATATCTTACTGGTGCAAAACCAATTCCTCTAGCAATTTGAATCTCATTGATTATTGGAGGGGTATTTTCTAAAACTGAAGAATAAAGATGTATTGCCAAGTATACTATTGCAGGCAAAACAATTGCTATCAATAAAGATGAAAAAAAAACTTTTTTATTTGTCATTTAACTAATTTCCCAGAAGTCAGTGATTGAGTCTTTGAGCTGTTCTTCAAGAAAAAATTTTAGTTTTTCTTTTACTTGAACTTCAATCTGCCTTACTCTTTCCTTACTTATTTTTAACCTCTCAGAGAGCTCGTGCAAAGTAAGTTTTTCTTCATTTAGCAGTCTTTCTCTAAAAATAGTAGCTTGTTTTTGATTTAAAGTTTCTTCGAAAGCTTCAAAACTTGCTTGAAGTAGCTGTTTTTTTTCTTTATCTAAGATTAAATTTTCAGCATTTAGATCGTTTTTTGATAATATTGATTCCATTCCATTTTTATCATCACTTGCCGAGGAATCCATGCTTAAGTCGGCACCTCCAAGTCTTTGCTCCATTTCCACCACATCTGATTCTCTCACATCTAGTTTTTCAGCTAATAGTTTAGTTGTTGGAAAAAATCCTTCTCTTTCTAATTTTTCCTTCTCTTTCTTTAGATTAAAAAATAGCTTTCTTTGAGCTTGGGTAGTTCCGAGCTTAACCATTCTCCAGTTAGCCATTAAATAGCGAATAATGTATGCCTTAATCCACCAAACTGCATATGAAGGAAGTCTAACTTCTTTATAAGGGTCAAACTTTTTAACAGCTTCCATTAAACCTAAATTTCCTTCTTGAATTAGGTCAAGTAAATTTAGTGTCGCTTGCTTATAACTACGAGCAATTTTTACAACTAACCATAAATTTGAAGATACAAGTTTGTAGGCAGCTTTTAGATCTTTATTATCTTTATACTTAAGTGCAATTTCCTTTTCTTCTTCCCTAGTGAGAGGAGCAAATTGTTTTATTTCTCTTAAGTAAGCAGTTAGTGCATCAAAGGGGAGAATATCTTTAGATGCTGAAGAAGTTGAGCTTTTTTTAGGGCTATAAATTGTGGCAGCGCCATCAACTATTTCAATAACTTCTTGTTTCTTTTTTTTAGGTTTTTTTAGGCCCTTTTTCTTTAAAGACATAGGTAAGGTATAATACGAAAGATAGTTAATTCTGTAAAGTTTTCATATGTTTATGATGAAAACTGAGATATTGTTCTAGGTTTAACTTTTAATCTCTACTCAATATCAAATTTGTTTAATCTATACCTAAAAGACCTAAAATTAATTCCTAAAAGTTCAGCTGCTTTAGTCTTTACTCCATTAGCTTCGTTTAAAGCAGAAACTAAGTAATTCTTTTCGACTTCACTTAGTAAAGCTTCAAGATTAATTGGAAAATTTAGTTGATCTGTTTCGATAATTTGAGTTTCATTTTTTTCTTCAATCAAGCAAAGTGATTCAATATTTTGCATAGTTACGATATCAGGCAAATGTTCAGGTAATATAGCCTCTTCTCCTAAAATTAAAGCTCTTTCAACGATATTCTCTAACTCTCTCACATTTCCTGGGTAGTTGTAGTTAATTAAGTATTGTAGAGCTGTTGGTGAAATTTTAGGTTCTAAATCTGAATTTGAGTGCTTTTGAATCATAAAATCTAGTAGCAAAGGTATATCGTCTTTTCTTTCTCTTAGAGATGGCAAGGCAATTTTAATAACATTTATCCGGTAGTATAAATCTTCGCGAAATTGTCCTGATTCAATTTCTTTCTTTAAATCTCTATTAGTTGCAGAAACGATACGTGCAAAAAAAGGAACTTCATGTTCTTCGCCTACAGGTTTTAATTTTTTTTCTTGTAATGCTCTAAGTAACTTAGTTTGAAGTTGTTGAGGTAATTCTCCAATTTCATCTAAGAAAACTGTGCCATCCTTAGCAGCTCGAAGAATACCTAGTTTGTTAGATTCTGCTCCAGTAAATGCTCCTTTTTTATGTCCAAAAAGTTCAGATTCAATTAAGCCTTCAGGTATAGCTCCGCAGTTAAGTGCAAAGAAAGGCTTGCTTGTTCTTTTGCTTTCTTCATGAATAGCTCTTGCGATGAGTTCTTTTCCTGTTCCTGATTCTCCTGTTATTAAAATATTTGCATCTGAAGGAGCAACTTTTTCTACTAACTGAAAAACTTTTTCCATGATATCACTTTTTCCAATTATTTTTCTCTTACTTCCATTTAAACGGCTAGAGCCTAAATTTGATTTTCTATCTACAACAAGTTGTGCCATTTGCTCTTGGATTTCTAATTTTTCTTTTGCCTGTTCAAGAGTCGTAATATCTTTAAAAACAAAAACATTGTCAGCTTCTCCGTTTTTACTTTTATTTTTTAGAAATGAGCAAGATAATTTTTTTTCCCCTTCTTCTGTATTTTTTAATGTGAAAATCAAATTTTCATCTTTGTCTCCATTGACAATCTTTTCTAAATCATTTCTTAAATCAGATAAGACTTTAAAAATATCAGAATGAAAGTTTTTAGAAGTTAAATTAAAAAGATTTATAGCTGCGTCATTAAAGTTTGTGATTTTGAAACTTTTATCAGTTGAAATAATTGCTTCTGGCATTTGATTAATTAAAGCAGCTTGGTTTTTACTAATTTGAAGAATATTGTCGTGAATTAAAGAGTTAAGATTATTTCTTTCTTTAATTTTTGAGATGAGAAAGCATGTTCCTAATGTTATTAAAAACATCGCTAAAAACAGTGATAATAAATGAAAAGTTAAACCATATTGAGGAAGAGCTAAATCTTGAGCGTTACTGAGAAAAGAAAAAAATTCATATTTTGTTACATATAAAACAATAAGATATTGTACGAAGCAAAATATTGAAAATATAAGTGATTTAGTTTTGTTTAAAGTGCAAGCTGCTGACATAACAACAGGTAAATACAAAAATAAAAAAGGACTACTGGTAACTCCGGTTAAAAGAATTACAGTTGAGACAATAATGCTATCTGTAAAAATTTGTAGATATGTAAATTTTTCACTAGTTACAGTACTAGAAGTCCAAAACCCCCATATGACATTGATTGCGAAAACTACAGCGATAATTAAATAAATATCGTTATCAAAAATTCTGTCATTTTTTATAAAAAACTCTGTGTATAAGGTAGTACAAAGCAATGATAAGGAAAGAAAACAGATTCGAACAATCAGAAGGATCGAATTTTTGTAATCTGATCTATTATCAATATTTTTAATAAAATTTCGAACCATTCTTTGTAAAAACCTATTTTAACCTTTATTATATGACAGATCCCATTTTGAAAATTGGTAAGTACATAGATATTACTAAGCCACCAATAATAACTCCTAGAGTTAAAATCATAATTGGTTCAATCATTTGTTTAAGTGCAGTAACAGCATTATCAACTTCGTCTTCATAAAAATCTGCTATTTTTGCTAACATTGCATCGAGTGCTCCAGTTGCTTCGCCAACTCCAATCATTGAAGTTACCATTGCTGGAAACACTGTAGACTCTTCTAAAGGTTCAAGCATTGGTTTTCCTTCAGATATTGCAATTCTAGCTTCTTGTATGTCTCTTTGAACAACGTAATTCCCTGCTGTTCTAGAACATATTAAAAGAGCTTCAAGGACAGGCACTCCAGAACTTAGCATTGTGCCTAAAGTTCTTGTAAATCTTGCGATTGCAACTTTTTGAATAATATTTCCAAAAATTGGAAGTTTTAAAAAAATTGGATGTAGAACTTCTTTACCTCTAGGTGTTCCTAAAAATTTAAAAAATGAATATATAAATATTCCAATTGAGCCAAATATAAAGTACCAATTTGCTACAAAAAACCTTGAGAGCTTAAGACAAATTACAGTAGGTAAGGGTAATTCTGATCCAAAATCTGCGAAAATTTCTTCAAAAGTTGGTATAACAAAAATAAGCAAAATAGATGTAACAATAACTGCTGCAGAAACTACAACGCCTGGATAGATCATCGCTGTCTTCACTTCTCTAGTAAGTTTCATAGTTTTTTCTAACTGAGCGGCAAGTCTTTCTAGAATTATATCTAAAATACCACCACCTTCTCCTGCTTTCACCATATTGATGTACAATTCATCAAAAGTTTTTGGTTGAGAGGCTAAGCCTTCAGCAAATGTTCCCCCTGTTTCAACAACTTCTTTAACAGCTAAAAGTGTGTTTGCATTGACTTTTTTTTCTGCTCCTTTAGCTAAAATTCCTAAAGCCTGTACAAGTGGTAAACCAGCATCAATCATTGTTGCAAGTTGTCTTGTGAAAATTACAACATCTTTAGTATTGAATTTAGGAGCAAATCCTGGAATTGTAAGTTCCATTTCTAAGCCTTTCCCTTTTTCTCGTATTGTCTTTGAATCAGGAGATATCCCTTTAGCTTTTAGTCTGTTAAATGCCAATTGAAGGCTATTAGCTTCAATTTCGCCTTTAACAACTTTTCCCTTCTTATCTTTTCCTTCCCATACAAAAACTGTCATTTTATCTCTCCATATTTAATATTTCGACAAATTTTTAAATTTGTTTTTTAAACAGTTGTAGTCCTTAGGACTTCTTCAATTGTAGTAACCCCTTCTTTTAACCTTAATAATCCTGAGGCTCTAAGAGATTTCATACCTACTTTTTCTGCTTCTCTTTTTACATCTGCTGTAGAAGCACCATTTAAAACTAATTCTTTAAGCTCTTCTTTCATTGGCATTACTTCATATAGTGCTACCCTTCCTTTGTATCCAGTGCCTGCACATTTATCACAACCTTGTCCTTGCTTCAGTTTTACGTGTTTTGCTTCTGAAGCTGCTATGCCAATATTGATTAGGACTTCTGGATTGACTTTTATGTCTTCACTGCAATTTGTGCATACCCTTCTTGCAAGACGTTGGGCAACAATTAAGTTAACTGAAGAGGCAACAAGAAATGGTTCCACTCCCATGTTTAAAAGTCTACTGATTGTAGAAGGAGCATCATTGGTATGTAGTGTTGATAAAACTAAATGTCCTGTAAGAGATGCTTTAATAGCAATTTCTGCTGTTTCGTAATCTCTAATTTCTCCAACCATTATGATATCTGGATCTTGTCTTAAAAATGCTCTAAGTGCTGAAGCAAAGTTATAACCAATTTCTTCTTGCATTTGTGCCTGGTTGATTCCATTTAAGTTAAATTCAACTGGATCTTCTGCTGTACTAATATTAGTTGAGATTTTATTTAAATCTGATAAAGCTGAATATAGAGTTGTAGTTTTCCCAGATCCTGTTGGTCCAGTTACCAAAACCATTCCGTGCGGTTTTGCAATTTGTTCTTTGAAATCTGCTAGTTGATCTGGAAAAAATCCAAGTTTTTCCATATCAAGTTGCAAATTTGATTTATCTAATAAACGCATAACTACTTTTTCGCCAAATAAAGTAGGAAGTACATTCACTCGAAAATCCATTTCTTGTTTTCCATTGCCAAGTTTAATTTTTATTCGACCATCTTGTGGTAATCTTCTTTCAGCAATATCAAGATCTGCCATTATTTTTAACCTAGATGTGATGGCGTTTTTTAACCTTAAAGGAGGTTGCATAATGTCGTATAAAACTCCATCAATTCTAAATCTTACTCTGAATTCTGTTTCATAAGGTTCAATGTGAATATCTGAACAACCTTTTTTTATAGCGTCGGTTAAAATTGCATTAACTAACTTAACGACAGGCGCATCTTCAGTAGCTTTTTCTAGGCTAGATAGATCAACTTCTTCATTTTCAACAAGTTCAATATCTTCGTCGATGTCTTCTAGAATGTCTGTATAAGAAACATCAGAATCGTAGTGCTTTTCATAATTTTCTTTAATTTTACTTTCAAGGGCTAAGACTATTTTAATATCAAGTCCAGTGATAAATTTAACTTCACTGAGGGCTGACATATCAGAAGGGTCTGACATAGCAACTGTCAGACTATTGTCTTGTTTTATTATTGGAATCATTCCGTATTTGTATGCTAAGTTTTTTGGAATGAGTTCTAAGGTTTCGCTATCTAATGCATAGTCGTCAAGCTCGATGATAGGAACTCCAAACTGTTCACTAACAACTTCTGCATATGTTTCCTCTGCCAGTAATCCTAGTTCATCTAAAGCTGCAATCAGACTGATTGATTTCGTTTGTGTTAGATCGCTAGCTTGATCTAATTGATCTTGGCTAATTAATCCTGATTGTAATAAAAAATCACCAACTCTTGTATTCATAATTTTTGTCTTTTACTGATGTAGAAAACTTAAAAAATTTACTTTTAAAAAACTTTTAAGAGAATTTCGTAGACAAAATTTTTGACTTAACTGACGTTTTCCAAAAATTGTCACACTTTTCTCTTTCTAAGTATGAGTTCGGGAAAAACTATTATTAACTTTAGGTGAAATTATTAATTTAGAGCTAAACCCCTGAATATTTTAATGTTTTTTAATTACAAAAAATGCCAAACAGAGGTGACAAAATTTTTTTTATAGTTTTTTGCCACCTATTTGTTTTTGTATGCATCGAAATATCGAAGGAATTGACTAAAAAATTGCTTATATAAATGGGCACATTAATATAAATTATTATTTTAGAAAGTTAACTAACTGAAATTACAGCGCTTTAAAGATTTAACTAAACTTTTCTAGTTTGGCATCCGAATTGCTTAGTAATTGATGAGAGAGCACTTTGCTCCTTCATTTTTAAGATTTGATTCTTAAAACTTAACAGGTCAAAGGAGAGTCTAGGGGGCTTAACTTTGGCAATATATTCATGGCTTGTCTTTTGACCTGACTAGGATTGAGAAGTTTAAGAAAAAGCTTAAAAATTTTTATTTGGTTATTATTTTAACGGAGAAATATTATGCGTAAAGAAAAAGGTTTTACTCTTATTGAGTTATTAGTTGTAGTTGCGATTATCGGTATTCTTGCTGCTATCGCTATCCCTCAGTTTCAAGAATATAGAAAAAGAGGATATGATGCTGGAGCTAAAAGTGATTTAAGAAACGCAGCTAACGGTGCTGAGGCTTACTTTGTAGATCATAACGAGTATCCAGATTGTACTACAGCTGCTACTTGCGTTACTGCTCTTCCAGGTCTTAGTTCAGTTTCTTCAACTGTAGCTATGGCACTTACTGGAACTACTACTAGTTTCACTGGTACTGCTGCTGCAAGTTCAGGTTCTGGGGCTACATATCAATGGAACTCTGAAAATGGTGGATTGCAATAATAAGCAATTAACTGTTTAAAGTTAGAAGGTCGGGTTTTACCCGGCCTTTTTTTGTTTGTAAGGAGTTTTTTTCAAAAGCTCCAAGGGCTTAAAAGCAGAGAAGAATAGTGTTCTTTAGAGAAAAATTGCCATTACTCCATGAGATATTATTAGTTAACTTTTCTACTTCACATTAATTTTTTGTTGTTATATAATTACTCAAAAAAATGAATTTTTTTATTAGTAATATGGGGAAAATTTTACAAATTTTATTATTATTTATTTTCGTATTCATTACTTCCTTTTCATACTCTCGTTTAGAAAATCCAAATTTAGTTAAAGATGGCAGTCAACTTGATG
>CALJRW010000101.1 GCA_937976335.1 uncultured bacterium
CTTGTGAGCAATTTCTTACACTTAATTGCTTAAAAAACAAAAAACTAAATTCAAAAAAATTAATTTAAATCCGTTTTTCTCAGCAAAACCATCGCTCTATTCAAAAATTCACTTTTTTAGGCTGTTTTCAGACAGACCCGTAAACGTAATTGCTCCTAAGAGCTCTATTATAATAGTTTTACTCTTGCTAAACAAAAAAATTTCAGCTCTATTATGTCAATTTTAATGTCTTTTTTGACATTTGACTCTAATGACGAGTTTCATCCATTTGAGATAATTGATACCTCTTGGCTAACCTCTCAATTCGCTAAAAACTTGTTTAAACTACTAGAGCTTGATGGAACCATTGAAACAGAAGTTATAAAAGTGGGCGTCCTATATATTCATATATTTATATATTCGATATATTCGTTCACATTCTCTACATCGAAAGGATTTATTTGTTCATTTGACATTTTATAACAGCTTGTTATTGCTAGTAATTTTTTATATTTTATTTTGATAGAGCAACTCTATCTTATTTAAGACGAGTATTTTGAAATTTAGATGCTGGAAAATTAGACATACACAGTGAGGACAGGTTAGTCGTAGACAAACTAAAATTTGTATATATACTTTAAACATGACAAAAGATATTAACAACACCCAGACAACAACCTTAACCGCATCTTCCAACCTTCAGCTAGAAAATAGAAACAAATTATGGAGCATGTTTAAAGAATCTCCACTACCCGAACCAGAACTAGAAAGATCCCTGGGGCTTTATATTCGTGGTTCTTTATTAGCAAGATTTTTAGCTATAAATGAAATTTATCAAAAAATTGTAGAAATACCTGGGGCAATTTTTGATATTGGTTGTTGGAGAGGACAGACTTCTATCTTATGCGAAAACTATCGAGCTATTTATGAACCATTTAATAAAGAGCGACGTATCGTAGCTTTCGATACATTTGAAGGATACGCAGGTGTTGGCGAATCAGATAAGCCAACAGAGAATTATGATGAAGGCACATATTCCACTGGCATAGAATACGCTGACTACTTAAAAAATCTTTTGGCTACACATGAGGGGAATAATATTTTAGCTCATGTCGAAAATAAACATAGGGTTGTGGTTGGCGATGCTACAAAAACAGTGCCTAACTATCTAGAAGAGTATCCAGAAACTCTACTTGCTCTTGTTTTTCTAGATTTAGGTCTTCACCAGCCTACTAAAAGTGTTCTTGATGCTCTTTTAAAAAAAAATAGAATTCAAGCAGGAACTCTTTTTGCTTTTTATCATTTAACTAGAGATTCTGTTTTGCCTGGAGACAGTATTGCATTTCAGGAAAGCTTTAAAGATAAGAAATACAAAATACGAAGATCTTCTTTTTATCCTAGTTTATCAATTGTTGAAATTTTAAATTAACACTTCCTTGTTCAATTTTTTTTCTTCATGTGAAAAGTTGTATTGGAAATTTCATATCGCTTAAAGAGTTTTTTAGGACACCCAATTAACTTACTATCTCTAAGCACATGCAATTCTTAGTAAAATTGAATTTATAAAAGTGGGTGTTCTATATATTTAATATATTTAATATATTTAATATATTTATATATTTTATAAATCTTCAACCTAATTACCTTGATTTACTAGCATTATTAAAAATCTAGAGCTGCATTCTATTTTTAACACTAGTTTTATTTTTTTAACTTATAATTATGTAGTAGATTTATCGTATAAGTATAATAACTAAAGCATATGTCTAATCAACAACACATTACTTCTAGAAAAGGAATGGGAGCTGACAGCACTATTACATCTCAAGCTGACACAACCACTAGAATTACTACTGGAGTCAGATTACATACTGAAGTGGAGCAAGCTTCCAAAACGAGAACAAATCTCGATCTAGATACATACCAGCTATGCGAACGAACAGGCCTTCAAACCAATATCGCTAAAGCCTTAACACTTTTAGGAGGATCTGCTCTTTGCGGCTTAACTAACTCTCTCCTTTCTACCCCCTACACGAAAGAAGCTTTAGGGATAGGAATTGGCCTTGGTTTAGCATCTGCTTTATACACAGCTACCTCATTCTTTATATCAGCTGCACTTAAAAGTGAGTTAAAAACAAGCAATTTAACAAACAATATAAAGGCTCTCTCAATAGAGCTTTCTTACAAAGCTTCATGCACTATGGGATTGATCGGCCTTGCATCAAGTTTTATATGCGCCTTTGTTTCGTCTCAAACACTAAATATTCCCGAACTTCGTACTGCAGCCTTTGTTGTCGCTGCTACCGGAGGAGCCGAAATCCTTAATGCTTATAGATTGAAAAGAAAGCTTAGGAATCAGTTAAGTATCTTTTAAAATACTATATAATTTAACTTGTTCACTTAAAAGGAAAAAGTTCTAAGTCTATCTTGGGTCTTTAACTATTCCAACCTCGCCTTCAAAATCAACGACTTTAATAGAAGAATCTTTATCTATTTGCCAATACAATGAAGAGTTTGAGAAAAATACGCCTAACAACCATCCTACCCTTGCTACAATAAGAGGGTCAGGAAGATGTTTAATACCAGGATGTAAATTTACTTCCGGCTTCATCGCATCTACAGGCACTAATTCTTTTACTACACCTAACGCAATGGGCAATTTCGCGGCATAAGACATATCGTATTCCGCCCCAGTAGCAGCAAGTATAACTTTATCTGCTCTCTTAGATAACATTAGTTCAGGAGCGCTGAGATTAATTCTAAGATCACTTACTAATTGATTATTTATGAAAAGACATACCTTCTTAACTCGTTGTATCACAGCTTAGAAATGGATTTGGCAAATCAACAATCTGCGCATTAATTTTATTTCTAAATCTTCTAGCACGTCTAAGTGCTTTTTTCCTTTCTCTCGAACCTTTTATGCACTTAGTGTTACGTCTTACTTCAACATAAATCTCATCAACTATATCTTCAACTCTATTAGAAGTACTATCTACATCAAAGTATTCACAAGAACCAAACGGTATTGCTCCTTCACATGCATAACTCTGTCTGGGCATATTAAGCCATATCAATGACCAAAGCTCACCATAAAGTGAATTCGAAAGATCTAAAGACTCATTTAAGCGATTACTTTTAATCTTACAACTTGCTCCTTTATTTCTTTTCTTTTGTTTTTTCACTGTAGATTTATTTACCTTAGCAAGAGCTTTACCTGTATTATCAATGACAAGCTGCAATTCTTGAATTGAAGTAGCACTACAATCAGAAAGCAATGGAATATCTCTAAAGTCAGATTGCCCATCACCATCTTCATCCATAATCGGCGTTAAATATCCAATCATATTTTGAGCCCAGCTGTAACCAGGAGTATTAAAGTAAATTTGAAAATTATTAAATAAATCTGAAGAAATATTTATTCCAACTTCTTTTTAATTTCCTTATCAAAATCAGATTCAAATAGCTTGTCTTGGATTGTTCTATACTTTTCATATTCAGTTAGTGCAAATTCTCGAGCTTGTTCTTTAGAAATAGATCCTTTACTAGCCAAAACTTCTAAATCATTAAATTCTAAAAAATCATTAAGTTTTTCAGCCCAGTTTCTCATGCTCATTACTTCATTTTTCATTGCCTGCATTTCGGCATAGTCTAAGTACATGGAAACTATTCTATCAAGTAATGCTAGCTCATCTTTATCTAAATAGTTCTTGGCAACGATTACATCAGTTTTTAAAATTTTGCCATCAGGGGAATTCTTCCAATTAGTTAAACCCATGTTAGCTTTGTCAGCGCCAGCTCTATTGACAATTACTTCTGCTGCCGTTTTTTTGTGAACTCCAAAATGAAGTTTATTTTGTACTTTAGCAAAGAAATCTTTGGTAGTTTGGGAATTAGAGTCGTAGTCATGAGAAGTAGCATAAATGTCAGTTATTTTTTGATAAAATCTTCTTTCACTAGCTCTGATTTCCCTAATTTCTTCAAGCAGTGCATCGAAGTAGTCTTTACCAAAAATTTGTCCGTTTTTAAGTCTCTCTTTGTCTAAGAGATAACCTTTAATAGTGTATTCTTTTAGAACTGAAGTAGCCCATTGCCTGAATTTAGTGGCTTGTTTGGAATTTACTCGATAACCTACTGAAATAATTGCATCTAGGTTGTAGAAATCGATTTCTCTAGTAACCTCTCTAGATCCTTCTTTTTGAACTGTTTCCATTTTGGAAATAGTTGAACGTGCATCGAGTTCCTTTTCTTCATAGATATTTTTTAGATGTTTACTTATAGCAGGGACGCCGACAGCAAATAGTCGAGAGATTGCTTTCTGAGTAAGCCAAACTGTATCGTCAGCAACTTTGACTTCTACTGACGTACCTGTACTTTTAGATGAAAAAAGTAAGTATCCAGAAGATGGGTTTAAAAAGTATTTTTTGTCTTTGCTCATATTTCAGCTTTTCTACAATTTACTATAACAAGGAAAAAGAGAAATTAGTAGTTATTAGCGTGACTACGAGAGAAGGTGATATATGTAATTGTATACCCCCATGTCGTAATGTATTTTCTCCACACTCCCTATCAAACTGTGCCATGGCACACTTATGGCACAGTAACACATGACAAATTAGAATAATGTGTAACAAAGCAGAACAATCAAATTGGAATAAACACTTGAAATGATTGTTACTGATTGTTACTGTTTGTTCAGGAGAGTCCATCTCATCTGACTTCGGATCAGAGGGTCGAGGGTTCGAATCCTTCAGGACGCGGAGTTTTGTGTCAATTGAAAATAATTTCCAATTGGCTGGCCTTTTCCGTCTTAGTCTTAGCTTAGGCGGAGGCTTGAAGATTAAAAAAGTTTTTTTGGAGAATTATTAGATGAAAACTTTACTTATTATTTTTATGTTAATTTTTATCACTTCTTGTGGGAGCTCTTCTGATAACGACTCTCTTGAAGGTAATTCTGAAAATACTTCTGAAACGCTTCAAAATGAACAAGAGAATTTCAATGAAACAAATGTCGAGGAAGAAGAGAGCCAAGAAGATGGCGAGGAAAATGTAAATAATGAAACTCCAACTCAAGCTTCTACGTTTTTAACTGGAAGAACATTTCGACCGGACAGTTCATCTGGTTTTAAATGTCAATCAGCTGAAACTAGAGGAGGGCAAACTGTATGTCTACTGCCTTATCAATATACATTAGAGCCTTATTATACTAAAACTGACCATGCGGGGCATATGTTTTCTTGCAATAGTAACGGGGATACCTTTAATCAGTTTACTTTAATATCGAATGGTGAAGAATATGAAATGTTTTTTGAAGATATAAATCCTTTTGGTGGAGATAGTGGACGTAATGATTATTTCTGTGCAAACTTCGTTGGAACAGCTAGTGGAAACATTGGTAGGACACATGTAAGATTAACCAAACAGTGGTCAGATTTTAATGGACGTAGCGTATCAATTGAAGTTTGCAAAAATAGAGTTTGCGATACTTTAATATTAAGATAAACTTTCTAAAACTGATAAAATGAAAAATAAATTAAAATTTTAATAATGTTTCAAATATTTTTTCTTACTTTATTCACTTTTTCTTCGTTTTTACTTGCAGAAGATATT
>CALJRW010000102.1 GCA_937976335.1 uncultured bacterium
CTTGTTCTTAGTTTTAAATTAATAATCTGTGTTTATCGACAAAAATTCTGAAAAGTTTCTTAATTTTTGATTTTTTTGAGGTTATTTCTGGAATAAATGTTGCTGGCACCAGTTAATGTAAGCATTTAAAAAGTCAGATAAGTCTTAAGTATCGAGAGCTATGATTGGGTTTCTTCTATCATTATTCATAAATTTTCTTTAGTAAGCTAACAATTGTCTAATAGACCTTTTTCATAAATAAGCAATAAAACATCTTAATCCCTAAGAACCCAAACTCATAAAATCCAAAGGGTTCTTAAAAAAATCTTCGTAATTATCATAGCTAACTATTACTGGCACGGCGTATTTAAATCTTTTTACAAACTCCTTTAAGCCTTTTAGAGACCTTTTTCTAGCAGTTTTTACTTCAACTGCATAAACGCTACTGCCTTCTTTATAGATGTAATCAACTTCGTATTTTCCATCTCGCCAATAATATAAAGAACCAGTAAGACGATTAAGCTCTGCCCCAACTACAAGCTCAAATAACCTACCTTTAATTTCATTATTTTTAGATAAATTTTTCCCTAATTGAAGACTAACTAAACTTGGACATAAGGGTAAAATCTTTGGGCTTGAACTTTTTACTTTTATAGCTTTTGAGCTAAACTTTTCTAAAGACTTAAGAAGAAACGCACCTTGAAATAAGCTTATATACCTCTTCACTAAATCGGTATTACCTTTATCTTGTAGCTGGCCAAGCAGTTTAGTGTAACTGATTTCTTGAGCTGGATAAGAACAAAGTAATTCAAAGGCTTGTCTAAAAAGAGATGGTCTCTCAACTATTGCAGAATCTAGAATATCTTTGCCAATAACAGCTTCAACAATAGATTCTTTAATATAAAGATACCATCTCTCATAGTCGGCTACATATTTCATAGCTCCCGGATAACCACCATAGTCTAAATAGGAATCTAAATCACAAGCAAAAGCATTTTTAGTTTCAAGAAAATTCCAATGAAACACTTTTATCAACTCAAAGCGACCAGCTAAACTTTCAGTCAAGCCTTTTTGTAATTGCAAAGAGCTAGAGCCCAACAAAACTAAGTTCATTTTAGGATTTTGATTATCATTGTCCCACAATGACTTTACAAGCTCTGACCAATTTTCAATTTTTTGTATTTCATCTATAAAAAGTATTGTCCCTTCTCCTAGATTTTTAGCTGCAAGCCACTGTTCCTTTATCCAAAGGCTTGGGGTAGCAATAGTTTTATCAGCAGACGCATAAAAAGTAGGCCGTTTTGACCGCTGTATTAATTGTTTTACACCCGTCGTTTTTCCAACTTGACGAGGGCCTAAGACTACTTGAATTAATGTATTCTTTTCATTTAACCTGTTTTCTAGTTTTTTTACGAAACCTAGTTCAAACTTCATTTAAACCTTCCACAAATAAATTTCTAAAAATCTGAGTTTTACTCAAGAAGATAATTGAAAAAAGAGAATTAACTCGCGCAAACTAATAAAAACTCCCTAAAGTCAAAATCAGATTATTAACCTTGATCTATGTGAATAATCTAGGCTAGATAAAGCATATCATATTTTACTAGTAGGTTCTAGTAAAAATACTAGAACCTACTAGTATTTTTGTAACTATTTGAAAACGCTAGTTAAATCTCCTACTTTTAAAGAGGATAATATAAAAAAAGATCAGCCATCAGCTTATTCAAGGTCGAAACTTTTAAGTACTTAAAAACAAAAAAGGGGGGGAGACAGAGGGTCTAACTGGTGCCAGTAACATTTTTATCTATTTTGTTTTATTATTTAGCTTGAGTAACCTTCTTCCCTTGTTCTTAGTTTTAAATTAATAATCTGTGTTTATCGACAAAAATTCTGAAAAGTTTCTTAATTTTTTGATTTTTTTGAGATTATTTCTGGAATAAATGTTGCTGGCACCAGTTAATGTGCTTTAAAGCTTAACTTTATCTCTAGAAACATGAATTCTACTATCTTGCCTTTTTACTTTTTCTTCAGTCTCACCTTCATTAACCCAAAGCTTTCCAGATCCAGAGTTAACAACTTCACCAGCATTTTCTAAGACATTTCTAGAAGAATTTTGAAGCGTATTACAAGAAGAAAGAAATAGTAAGAAGATGATAAAAGTTATGTATTTCATTGATTTTCCTTAAAAAGTTTTTTTATATGGATACTATTACAGTATTTTAAAAAAAACCACAAAGATCACTTGCTGTTAATAAATAATTCTGTCTTTACAGAATAGTAGCAAGTTAGTCCTAAAGCTAACCCTAACCGCTAAGTTAAGGAATAAAGATAGTAATCCAGTAATCTTACTGGATTATTAATTCTTTGTCATAAACTTAATAACATTGAATCTTTACCTTAGTCTTAGTCTTGATCCTGATCCTGATCTTCTATTTTTAACAATTTCGATAAGTTTTTTTGATCAAGATCAAGACAAGGACTAAGGTTAAGGTTAGGACTAAGGATAGGGGAAGGTTATCCAATTGGTAAGTTTTTTGATCAAGATCAAGATCAGGATCAAGACAAGGACAAAGGTTAAAGGTTAGGACTAAGGACTAGGGGAAGGTTATCCGATTGGTGGGTGCGATCAAGTTAAGATTTTCGACTTTTCTCCAAAGCCTTAGCAACCTCTTGATCCTTTCTTTCAGTGTATCGCATAGTAATCCGAACATCGCTATGCCCAAGAGCTTGTGCAACAAGTCTTATGTCATTTGAAGAATCGAGCAAATCAATTGCGTAGCTATGTCTTAGTAAATGAGGATGTAAGCTAGTATCAGTAGAAAGCTCATTTATAGCACGCCACAAGCTTTTAGCGCCCATAAAGAATGAATCTTGTTTGCCAGGTACGGCTTTATAAATACTGATAAATACTGGTAGTGCTTTATTCTCTTTTGCAGATAATTTTCCATAAATAGTCATCAGTTTCTTTTTTCTTTCTTCAAGATAGGTTTCAAGTGTTGGTCGCATTTTTGACGTAATATAAACATTTCTATAACGCCTTCCTTTAGTTCTGACATTTTTAATCCATTCTAAATCTTCATCGATTTGTCCCATTTTAAGAATTCGTACTTCTTCAGCTCTAAGGCCAGTATCAATAATAAAATCAAAGATAGTTTTATTTCTTAAGCTTTTAAAATTTTGTTTTTTATTGGCAATGTTTTTTGCATTACTTTTGACTGTTTTAACTTCTTTTTTAGTTAGTGCTTTAGGTCTTCCTGGTATTACTTTTGGGTTTTTAACTTCTTTTGCAGGGTTTATAAAATTAGGTACTTTATCAGATAGAGTTCTCCCCATGTGTTTTAATGTTGCAAGACGTCTCGCAACGGTTGCTGGAGATTCTCCTTTATTTAAGCAATCGTCGACAAATCTTTGCACAGATGAAAAATCCCAGTCGTTTAACTTAAGTTTACTCACTTTTGACAAGCCTCTTAAGTTTGCTAAAAATTCAAGAAAGTGATTTAGATCTAATCTTTTAGCTCTAGAAGTATGAGAATTGCTACTTGCGTAGTAAGCTAAATATGAATCAACAGTTGTAGTAAGAGAGCTGTTGGAGGTTGTTTTTTTCGTCATAACAAAAAACCTAAAAACCTGAGCTATAAACTGAGCTCAGGTTGTAAACCTGACTTTAATTATGATCTAATTCTTCTAATTTGGTCAATATAGAAAATGACTGATAAGTTCAAGGAAGGTTACCTATTTTCAGCCCAACTAGACCAGACGAAAAAGCAGGCAAGAAATATTGCTAAAAAGTATCCAAAATATTTTGTTTTGCTTCTAATTTTATGCCATTTCCTATTTGCTGCTTTAAGAATTCGAGCTTCTTCTACAAAAAAAGTTTCACATGCTCCTGCACCTTTGTCTTTTCGAGTTAAGCTCGTTCCTCTAGTGAAGCCAGAGTCGGTATATTTAACTAGCATGCCTTTTAAATAAATTTGATCGCCTACTTGAGTTTTTCTAATTACTTCTCTGACATTTTCATCATCTGATAATAAATGATTATTTGAAAACTGCTCTTCATTAAAATTTCTAGCTACTTTTCTATCTTTAAAATTAACATAGCAAGTAAAAGATCTATTTTTTACGCTAATAGCTTTATAAGTATTATTTTTTAAATTTGCGTCCCAGGCGACGCAAAGGTCTTTGATGTCAACTGATTTTTCATCATGAAAATTGTCCCATAAAGATTTAATATTATTGTGAGATAAAACTAAACCGTAAAGTTCGTATTCTGCTTGAGGTTCTACGTAATATGTTTTGTCGAAGTATTCAAAAGAAAAAGGTTTTGCATTAGTTTTTTCTTGAATAGGATCTTGAAAAAGTTCTTGCTTAAGAAGCTCTTCACTCGGCATAGCTTTACTCTTAAAACCTGCAAAAAGAAAAAGGAGTATGCATAGCATTAAGTAAGTTAAGCCATTTCTAAAAATTCTTTGATTTCTTTTGGCAATAACTCGCTTATTTTTACGAGATTTGTAGGTTTTGCCAGTTATATTTGCCATTTAGGCTATATCGGCAAGTTCCAAAAATAAGTTTAAAGCAATTTTAGTTTTGTCGGTTAGTAGTTTCTTCAGTTATTTTAGCATGAGTGTGGAGTGTAGAGGAGGCTACGCCAGTCAATATTCCGACACCTAAACCAACAGATCCAGCAAGAGTATTTCCAGATTCGAGAAGAGAGAAAGAGATTGTAGACATAGCGATAGTTGTTATGCCAAGCGCAAATGAATTTTTACGTAGTTGTTGAGGGGAAGAGTCAAATGCATTAAAAGCATCTAGTATAAAATTATTTATGCGATCTTTTAAGCTAGGTTCTAATATTGCAGGATTTTCAGGGCCAATATCAGTAGACGCAGTTGATGTAATACTAGATCTAGGTGTTAAGCCTTCGGTACTAATAGCTTCAGTATTAATCTCAGCTATTCCTTTTTGTTGAGTATGATTGGTGTTTAACTCCATAGCTTAATTATCTCACGTTAAATTAATTTCTTCAACAACTGCCAATACATCTTTAGTTTCAACAATTCTCAAACTTGAGTCCCAAGGGACTTGAGTGCCAACTTTTTTGTTAATTAAAACTTTAGCACCAAGCGGAATTCCGCTAATGTTAGTTTCTTCATGGCTGTCATCATCCATTGCACTTGCAACTTCTATAACGTCAGCAACTATTGATTCACTCATAGAGTCTTTGGCATTTTCTGGGATAAAAAGTCCAGCCCCAGTTCTAAAGGATTCATTTGGAATTTTAACCAAAACTCTCATCCCCAATGGATTTACATGTGTGTGAATCTTAGGTGTTTCGTTCATTGAATCCTCGACTCTAGAATTAAGCTCTTCTTGAGCTTCTGCTTCTAGTGTAACGGTATCTTTTAAGTGATAATCTAATCTTTTGTTTTTATTGTTGCTCATAGTAAATTCATTATACCAATAAGATTAAATTTAAGCTAAAATATTACTGTATTGTTATTTTTAGTTTTTAATGAAAAATTCTATAGAATAATCAATAAGTTAATCTCATTAAGAGGAATATGGGCGAAAAAGCAAAAATTATACTATCTGAACATGAATACGAGGCGGACGTCGTTGTTGGGACCGAAGGGGAAAAAGGTATTGATGTCATACATTTACGAAGAGATACCAGAAATGTTGTCTTAGATCCTGGGTTTGTAAATACTGCAAGCTGTTCTAGTGCAATTACATTCATTGATGGTGAAAAAGGGATTTTAAGGTATAGAGGATATCCCATCGAGCAGTTAGCTGAAAAATCTTCTTTTCTTGAAGTATGTTGGTTGTTAATGAAGGGAGAATTGCCCAACACTGCTGAACTAGAAGAGTTCACTGAAGAAATCACAACTCACACGATGCTTCATGAATCAGTTAGGGAGTTTTATGCTGGCTTTCCAAGAGACGCACATCCTATGGCAATTCTGGCTTCTGTAGTTTGTTCTTTGTCTGCTTTTTATCAGGGTGATGTGGGTAATCCTGAAGATATTACTTATAGAAATAGTCTTCGTTTATTGGCAAAACTTCCAACAATAGCTGCCTGGGCGTACAAAAAGTCTATAGGTCAGCCATTTATGTATCCTAGAAACGATCTAGGTTACAGTGAGAACTTCTTATATATGATGTTTGGAGTTCCAGCTGAAGATTTTGAAATTGTGCCTGAAATGGTTGATGTGCTGAATAGCCTTTTAATTATTCATGCAGATCATGAGCAAAACTGTTCTACTTCAACAGTGAGGCTTGTTAGAAGTTCAATGGCAAATCTTTTTGCAAGTATTACTTCAGGCATTTGTGCTCTCTGGGGTCATAGACATGGTGGTGCTAACCAGAGAGTTGTGGAAATGCTACAAAATATTCAAAAAGACGGTGGAAATGCTAAAAAATATATCGAAATGGCAAAAGATAAAAAGAGTGGTTTTCGCTTAATGGGTTTTGGTCATAGGGTTTACAAAAATTTCGATCCAAGAGCCAAGATAATTAAAGAAAAATGTCATGATTTTTTAAAAGCAATAGATTGTAAGGATCCATTACTTGATGTTGCAATTGAGCTAGAAGAAGCAGCCCTTAATGATGATTATTTTAAGGAAAGAAATTTGTATCCAAATGTAGATTTTTATTCTGGAATTATATATCGAGCAATGGGAATTCCAGTTCCGGCATTTACTGTTATGTTTGCTCTAGGAAGACTCCCTGGTTGGATTGCACACGCTATTGAGCTTAATGCAGATCCTAAAAATAAAATTGGAAGGCCTCGGCAGATTTATACAGGATCCACGGAGAGGGATTTTGTTGATATAGAGAATAGGTGAGTTTAATCTTTAGAGAGAGTTTCAATCTGCAGTGTGATTAAAATATTATCTGGATGCCTGAAACAAAAGTTGGGGAATTGAAATACTATTAGCTTCTCATATACTGGTAATATGTCTTTAAAAGTCTGATTTGCTTATATATTTTTTTTTAGTATACTACACTATAATATATATCTTTTCCTGCATGGTTCGAAATTATACTTCGAAAGTGTCACATATTAGAAAGTTTTTAAGCCTTTTATTTAAGCGTTTTGAATTCCTTCTTCCCTGAGATACTTGCAAGTAAATGGATTAAGTAAGGCTCGGATAAAATATTCTAAAAGGCTTTTAAATAAAATTAAAAAGCTAAGAGTATAGTCCTAATCTTGCAAGTTGAAAAAAAATATAAATATACCGAAATATCTATAGAGTTAATTTTTGTGTAGTTACGTCGTAGAAAAATTTTTAAATTTTTTGTGCGTTTCCATTAAAATTTAACTTTTAAGATATTTAATTAGGAAATAAACATGAACAATACAGCAGAATTATTAACCTTTGATAGCCTTGGTTTAAAAGAAGAAATATTGAATACCTTAAATTCAATAGGACATACAAGCCCTACTCCAATTCAAGAAAAAACGATTCCACTTTTAATAAAAGGAGGAGATCTTCTTGGACAGGCTCAAACAGGCACTGGGAAAACAGGTGCTTTTGCTTTACCTATTTTAAATCAAATCGATTTAAAAAATAAAACTACTCAAGCCCTTGTTATAGCACCTACTAGAGAACTTGCAGTTCAAGTTGCGGAAGCATTTAAAACATACGCAAAGAATTTATCTGGATTTGTGGTTGCACCTGTTTATGGTGGAGCATCTATGGTTGAGCAGCTCAGAATTCTTAAGCGTGGGGCTCACGTTGTTGTTGGAACTCCTGGAAGATTAATTGATCATTTAAACAGAAGGACTTTAAAACTTGATAACATTAAAACATTTGTTTTAGATGAAGCAGATGAAATGCTTAAAATGGGATTCAAAGAAGATATTGAGAGTATTTTAGAAAAAGCGCCAAGCGATAGGCAAATTGTATTGTTTTCTGCCACAATGCCAAAAGAAATTAGAAGAGTTGCTCAGAGACATCAAAATAATGCTAAAGAAGTAATAATTAAATCTGCAACACAAACTGTTGATACTGTTGAGCAAAGTTTTTGGCCAGTATCCAAGGTTGGAAAATTTCAAGCTTTAAGAAGAATTTTAGAAGTTCATGAGTTTACTTCAATGCTTGTTTTTACCAAAACTAAATTTGCATCAGTTGAAGTTGCTGATTGGTTGAGAGATTATGGCTATAAAGCAGCTTGTTTAAATGGAGATTTAAGTCAATCAGATAGGGAGCGAGTTGTTGGAAAACTTAAAAATGGCAATATTAATATTGTTGTTGCAACTGATATTGCTGCACGTGGTTTACATGTTGATGGAATATCTCATGTTGTAAATTATGATATGCCACAAGAGGTTGAATCTTATGTTCATCGAATTGGAAGAACTGGAAGAATGGGTGAGAAAGGTCAAGCTATTCTTTTTGTTAATAGAAGAGAGGAGCGAATGCTTAAAACTATAGAGAGAGTTACTAAGCAAAGAATAAAGCCTTTTGATCTTCCTACACAATTTCAAATTGATGAAAGTCGTTTAAAAACAATCAAAGGAAAAATTATTAAAGCAGCTAAGAAAAATGAAACTAAAAAGTATCAAGATTTAATCTTAGAAGTGACAGGAGAGGAAGGTATAAGTGCTTTAGATATTGCAGCCGCTCTTGTAAATTTATTGGAAGGAAATAATGAGAAAAAACATACTGAAAGTAATGTTGTAGAATTATTCCCAAAGAAAAAAAATAGTCGCGATCGAAGTGACAGAAAGAGAAGAGGAAGAGGTGCTCGAGGTAATAGTAGGAGTAGCCGAGGCGGTAGTAGAGATAAAAGAGGTGGTAAAAGTTCTGAAAGAAAACGTTCTTCAGCTGGAAAATCTTCAAAAAGTGGATCTATTTGGTCCAAAGATAGGAGTTCTTCTTCTAACAAAGGGTCAAGCTCTGGTTCAAGAAAGAAAGGTTCTGAGAGTGGCGGTAGGTCGAGAAGATAGGTTTTCTTCTCTTATTATCTTATCCAAACATTTTTTAGAATAGCTCATTATGAAAAATGTCTATTTGACAAAAAATGGAAGTACCTGTAATATTCTTTATATAATATAAATATTACAGGTACTTCATGTCTCAAATTCATCATAGAGAACGCCATATTTTTAAATCATTTAATAAAAAATCTAAACTTTTCCCCGTATTAGGATTACTTGGACCGAGGCAGGTTGGGAAAACAACATTTTTACAAAAGCAATGGCAAAGTGAAGATAAAAAATACATAACTTTTGATCGCTTAGAGCATCGCAATAGAGCAAAAATACGGCCTGAGTCTTTTTTGCTATCTGAAACAAATAATCTGAAAAATAAATTGATTATTGATGAGGCTCAAAAAGTTCCAGATATATTCGATTCTATAAAAGCAATTATTGATGACAGGCGTAGAGTGGGAATATTTACTCTTTCTGGTTCAGTAGAGTTTTCAGATAAAGCAGGAATCAGAGAGTCTCTTACAGGACGTATTGGAATAAGTAGGCTATTTCCTATGAATCTTTCAGAATTGAGTAAAAGTAAACCCACCTATCCTTGGACAACAAAATTACTTGATAAAAATCGGCTTAAGATAGGAAAAGCTAAAATTAATGAATGGATGAAAAAAGGAGGGATGCCTATTTTTTGTAGCATAAATAACTATACAGAAAGAAATTTAGCTGTAGAAAGTTGGATTGAGGCAGTCTGCTACAAAGATTTATCTACTTTAGGTAAAACTAGATATGATGGAAGTTTAGCAATTGAAATTTTACGAGAATTGTCTATTAATTCTTTACTTAATATTTCGCAAATGTCCAATTTATTAAATGCAAATCATAATGAAATCAAAAAATATATTAACTCCTTACAACATTTATTTCTTCTTTATACGCTTAGCTCATTTGAAAATAAGAGAGCGGCTAAAAAATACTTTCTTTTTGATAATGCATTACTTAATTTTCTTTATGGAAGATCAGATACTAAGGAGCTTGAGCATAAGTCACTAGTAACTTTAATTTTGAATGAAATTTTTTCTCAATTTGAGTATAGCTCTAGTAGTTCTAACTTAAGTAAGCCTAGTGTTAGTTATTATAAAACAAGAGGAGGGGCTGAAGTTGATATCATACTTGAATACAAAAATAATAAGGAAAATAAAACTGAGTTAATTGCTGTCGAAGCTATGATATCAGAAAAAATACACCCCTATAAACTTAAAGGAATTAACAGTTTTCTGAAAAAATACAAACATGCTATAGGATATGTAATAGCTCCTGTCAGCGACTTGTATCAAGAGGAAGAAAGATTGTTTATCGTGCCATGGGAATATATTGGATAAAATTTCTTACAATTAATTTTTTAAAAACATATATTTCTAATCAATTCCTCCCAATACAGATGACTCCCAAAATCTGGGAAAGCTCTTTTAAAAGATTCATCTTCCCAGCGTTTATGGATCCAGGCAGCAAAGTGAAGAATTCTAAGTGATCTGAGAGATTCAACAATTTTTAGACTTGAATAATCAAATGTATGAAACTGCTCATAGCCTTCCAAGATATTATCAAGCTTTTCTTTGGAATTTTCTACAGTATCACCAAGTAAAAGCCATAAATCCTGAACCGGAGGGGCGCTTACTGTATCGTCAAAATCAACCCAAAAAAATCCATCTTGGCTGTATAACAAATTCCCTAAATGAGCATCTCCATGAATTCTTTGAAACTTAAGGTTGGTAAATAAAGTTTTCGTACTTTCAATAAGCTTGCCACACGCATCTTTAAATCGATTTTCAAGCTCAAAAGGAAGAGCATTGTTTTGAATTAAATGTGAGTAATTGCTTTCTCCATAACTTTCAGGAGTTAACCTTATTCTATGTTTGAAATCTTTCGCAGCTCCGACTGAATGAATTCTTCCAAGAAGTCTCCCAATTTGAATTAGTTCTTCCGAGCTAGGTTCATCTGGATTTCTTCCTCCAATTTTTTCAAATACTGAAAAATAAATTCTAGAACTTTCTTCTTTAAATAAAGATTGCTTGTCAATTAAGACAGGAGTTACTACCGGTATTTCAACATTTGAAAGATCAAAGAGAAATTCATGTTCTTCTAAAATTTGTTCTTTATTCCATCTACCAGGACGATAGAATTTTACGATTTTAGACGTGTCATATTTTGTTTTAGCTTGTTCCTTAGGCTCGATTTCAACATCATATACTCTGTTTTCCATGCTATTTAGTGCAAGAACTTTGCCAGTACACACAAACCCTAGAGATTCAACAGCAGATAAGACATTATCAGGCCTTAGTTCATAAAAGAACTTACTTTCTTGTTCGCCCCAAGGGGAGGAATTAGTCATAGGGCTAGTATAGACACAAAGAGTATCAAATCAAAATTTGTTATTTTGCTTGTTTTACTAACATTTATAGGGGTGTTATATTAAATTAGTTTCTATGAAATTTTTCATGTATACCCAAAGACATTTGGTTTCCCTGCTTAAAAGCGGTAAAACCAAATGTCGTTGGGTATATACTGCTCGACATTTGGTTTTACCGTTTTTTTTTCTTGAAATTTATGCATAGCATAAATTCAGTTTTATTTGTTCGAGCAGTATATGTGCTTATTACGGCAAAAAATGGCTTTGCCATTGTTTTCTCGCCCAACAAATCATTTAGTTTTCTCGCTTGAAAGCGGTAAAACCAAATGTCGTTGGGTATATCAGGCTGTTAGTTGTTATGTCAGGTGTTAGTGTAGTTAGTGATAAAAATGAGAGCCCTTTTGGAATAGAGCTTAAAATACACAAACTTCCTAAACAATCTGCTAAACGTTTCTTTGTCAAAAGAGCCGAAATAGGAAAACTATTTTTAGAAAATCATATATCAGAAAATTGGCAGGGAGCTGTTGAAAAAGGGAGAGAGCTTCTTAACCATGGTCATACTAATCCTACAGAGTTGTTAAATGACGTTTCAACTTTTGCAATTGCAAAAAAACATACTCTCGCAGAGAGAGCAGAGTTAACTGATTCTTCTTCGTTGATACATGAAAATCATGAGATAGATGAATTTAGAAAACTCTTTGCTTACGTAAAAAAGTCAATAAAAGGTACTAGCCCTGATTCACTTGCATATTCAAATTTTTTGGAGGCAATAGCAAAAATTGAATACTTAGAAGGTAACTTTGAAGTTGCAATTCCTCTTTTACATAAAGCTTTTTTGTCAATTGATAGGTATTCAAATCTGCTTGAATACTTTGATATTTCTAAAACGTATATGAATGCTTTATTAGAATTTAAAGAAAAAAATAAAAGTGAGTATGCTGAAAGCCATGATAATAATATATATAAAATTTCAGAAATTGCTGATGAAGTAATAGAAACTTTGGAGGGTATAAGAATAAGAGATCATAAGCCAGAGGATATTGCAGAATTAAGTGAGTTGGCAGAATTCTTTGAAAACATGGGGGCTGATAGAGCGTCTCAGATAGTAACCTCTGAAATTATAATTATTTTATATAAGCAAAAAGATTTAGATCATAAAGAGATTGCTATTCAACATAGAATTTTTGGTAAAAAAATAGTATCTGCACGTCCCGATACTGCTATCAATCAGCTGTCTAGCTCGTTTGAAAAACTGCTTAGTATTGATAGCGATGAAGCTAAAAAAAGTTTTAAAGAATTATTTGAAGCTTATGTTGTTCTTGAAAAATATTCTGAAGCTTTAATCTTTTTTGAAGAAAATAGTGATTATTTTGAGTGGACTTTAGAAGAAAAATTAAAAAATACTCACTCTCTTGCTGTAAGTAACTATCATCAAGGCAATTTTGAGTTAGCAGCACTCCAAGCTAGGAAAATACTTGAAACTCTAGAGGATACTGATGTTCAGAAAATTAAAGAATTTTCTGTTGACATAATTATTCAAGCAATTGAAATTTATATTTGCAGTCTGCCTAAAATTTTTGACGCACTTTTAGCTACTCGTGAAGAGCCTACTCTTGATGATATAATTGATTTACTTGATGAGCCTGTGTGTTTTGATGCTTGGGTGGAAAAGCTTATAACATATTATTCATCTTGGGTAGAATTAGATCGACTTGAAAAGTTAATTGAAGCACATTTAATAATATCAGAATATTATAGTATGAAATTTGAATGTGCTAAACTTCAAATAAATTCTCAAAATGAAGATTTATCTGAATATATTGATAAAGTATTTCTTCATATGGATAAGTGTTTAGAAATTGTTAGAGAATACTATTCTGATATAGATGATTCTTTGATTATTTATGTTTATTATAAAAGAGGTGAGATTGGTTATTTAAATAGTCAATTCTTGTTAGATAAATCAGCTATTGATTTGTCTATATCAGCAGAGGAGGAACGAGCGATTTTTTTTGAAAAATCTTTTAAATTATCATTAGAATGCAGCGATGATAAGTGGGCTTTAACTTCTGGTTTAGAATATGCTAATTGTTTGTATGGATTTGATAAAATTAAGGAAGCAGCTCAGGTTTTAAATAGATTGTATACTTTGATAGATCTTGACTCAATAGGTTTAGATATGTCGTTTAAAATCATAGAAGTTTTAGAGCTTTTTTTAAAAGTTTCAAAAACTATAGATGAAAGATTTTTAGATATTGAAGTTCCTTCAGTTGATGAGATAGAAGATAAAATTAAAGAAATTCAAAGAAGAGAATCGGAGAAGATCTAGTTTTTCATCTTAATTCTTTCTTCGCCCATACCAAAAGCTTTTCATCCAACTTAGTACTAAATTCACTAAATGTAGTTTTAAAATGCTCATTAAAACAAGCAGAAAATTTATCACAATTGTTAATTTTTTTAATAAATTTATTAATTTCAAAAATTCCAAATTGTTTAATAATTTCACCAATAAAAAATCTACTATATGCGTACGCAGCTTTAGCTTCTTTGGATGGAAGTTTGGCAAAGCTAACATTATTTTTAATAAGCCTTACTCCAGATTTATGTTTTTTAATGTAACTTGCTAGGAGAAGTTTAAAGCTTGGATGAAGCTCCCCTTCAAGCCAAACAGCTAATCCTTCGTCAAAAAAGTAGGGGGCTTTGCCTTTAGTTTCATTGTTAATAAATGCATGTGCATATTCATGTTTGATAGATCTAAGAAGTTTATCTTCGTCGAATTCTTTATGTTCCTTAACTGGAATAAAAATTCTTTCTTTATGATAAATTGCATTGATCCAATTTGCTAGTCCAGTTTGAGTTTGAAATTTTTGGCTATCAAGAATTATAAATTCAGTTGTTAGTGGTTTACTTGGTTTAAAGAATTTAGAAAGAACGCTATAAATTGAAGAAATATTTTTGTTAACAATATTAAAGTAATTTTCATGTTTGATGTCATCAACATATATAATAGCCGTAGAATTGTCAGGAAAGTTTATCTTATTTTGTTTTAGATCTTCTGAAATTAACTCTAAAGGAAGTAGACAAAGAGCTATGAAGAATAAGTGTACGGTTAATTTCATACTTTAGTTTTACACTAATTTTTTGATAATAGAAATGATTTCTGTATTTGATTTTAAATGCTAAGTTAAACTCACATAAAAAGTCTTGGAGTTAATTTGCTTACCGATTACTATTTTTATTTACTAAAAACTAACTTATACTTCTGGCTAGTTTTTATATAATTATCAGCTGAAACCTGAAAATGTCTGATTTCATCATCTGTTAGGTCTCTAATAACTTTAGCTGGATTACCAAAAGCTAAAGTTCCTTCTGGAATTACAGTATTCATAGTGACTAAAGAATTAGCCCCAATAAGACAATTTTTGCCAATTTTAGCATTATCTAAAATTGTTGAGCCCATGCCAACGATGCACAGATCGTCAATTTGGGCGCCATGAACTATTACGTGATGGCCGATAGTGACATGTTTCCCAATTATGCAAGTACTTAAATTATTTGTCGTATGAAGCATTGAACCATCTTGAATGTTGCTTCCTTCACCAACTACTATTTCATTAATGTCACCTCTTATCGTTGTTCCAAAAAATACTGAAACATTTTTGCCGAGAGTAACATTTCCAGTTACCCAAGCATTTGGAGCAATAAAGGAAGATTTATGAATTTTTGGCTCAATTCCATCAAAAGGGCAAGTAGGCATAGGGCTACAAAGCGCCTTCAAGAGTCTTCATTACTTTCGCAACACATCTTTCTACAGATGGGAGAATGACAGGCTCTAAAACTTTCGAATAAGGCATTGGTACTTCAAGTGAAGAAACAAGTCCTACAGGTGCATCGAGTTCGTCAAAGATTTCGCTCTGAATAACATGTGCAATGTAAGAGCCGTAACTCGCAATTTCATACATTTCTTGGATAACGACAGCTCTGTGAGTTTTAGCAACTGAATTTAAAACAGTTTCTTTATCAAAAGGTCTTAAGGTTCTAAGATCGACTATTTCCGCACTAATTCCTTTTTCAGCAAGTGCGTTAGCTACTTTTTCAGTCAGAAAATAATTTTTTGACCATGTGATTAAAGTAATGTCAGTTCCTTCTCGTTTAACTTCTGCTTCTCCAATTGGAATTACATATTCTTCTTCAGGAACATGTCCTTTTAAACTATAAGTAAGTTCAGATTCAAAAAATACTACTGGATTGTCATCCCTTATAGCGCTCTTAAGAAGGCCTTTCATATCATGTGGAGTTGAAGGAGCAATAACTTTAAGTCCAGGGGTGTTTGCATAAATTCCATCAAAAGAATTTGTATGTTGAGCACCAACTTGAAATGTTGCTCCACTTGGTCCTCTAAAAACTATTGGACATTCCAGAGCACCTCCAGACATTAATCTTCCTTTAGCGGCAGAATTAATCACTTGATCAATAGCTATTAATGAAAAGTTAAATGTCATAAATTCAATAATTGGGCGAAGACCTGCCATAGCAGCTCCTACACCGATTCCAGCAAAGCCGTTTTCAGCAATTGGTGTATCTATAACTCTTTTTGCTCCAAACTCATCAAGCATGCCTCTTGAACATTTGTAAGCACCATTATACGAGCCAACTTCTTCTCCCATAAGAAAAATATTTTCATCTGTTCGCATTTCTTCACTCATTGCTTCGTTTAATGCGTCTCTAATTGAAATTTCTCTAGCTTCACTCATATCTTTTACTTAGTCCTTCATACAATAATCAGTTGCAGTATCTAACTCAGGAAAAGGGGAATCATGTGCAAACTTAACTGCATCCTGTATTTCATTCTCAATTTCTTCGTCTATTTGTTTTTTAAGATCTCCAGAACCCAGATTTTCTAGTTTTTCTCCCATAACTAAAATAGGGTCTCTATCTTTCCATTCCTGAACATCGTCCTTTGTTCTGTATTTAGCTGGATCAGCCATAGAGTGACCACGATATCTATATGTTTTACACTCTATCAAAGTTGGAAGACTTTGTTCTCTAGCACGTCTTGCAGCAGTGTGAATTGCAGAACGAACTGCAAAAACGTCATGTCCATCTACTGTATCTCTTGCCATTGGATATCCAAGTGCACGAATTGATAAATCATCCACAGGTGCTGTTTTTTCAAGTGGGGTTCCCATAGCAAAACCATTATTTTCAATGACGATTACAATAGGTAGTTTCCAAAGAGCAGCTAAAGACATTCCCTCGTGAAATGGGCCAATATTTACAGCTCCATCACCTAAGAAGGCTACGGTTATTCCTTCTTCTTGTTTATATTTTTGCGCAAATGCAAGTCCAGCAGCAACAGGAATTTGGGCACCAACAATTCCCCAACCGCCCATGAATCTTTTTTCAACATCGTAAAAATGCATTGAGCCACCACGACCTTTTGCGCAACCTGTTGATTTTCCAAAAAGCTCAGCCATTCCTTCACGTGCACTTCCACCTTTTGCAAGATAGTGACCGTGACATCTATAGGCAGTCATTACGTAATCTTCTTCATTTAGAACTGACATTGTTCCAACAGCAACCGCTTCTTGTCCTATATAGAGATGTAGAAATCCGCCAATTTTTCTTTCTGTATATGCCCTTGCAGCTTCCTCCTCAAAGCGACGGATTCTATACATTTGTCTATAAAGGTTTGCGATTAGTTCTACATCCATTCCAGTACTTCCTGAGCTATATAAATTGTTTGTATTTTGTGCTGTTTCCATTAGTATGAAAAGAGCTTACTATAAAATTTGTAGCATAGTCTAGCTGTTAGGTTGAGTTATTTTTTTGATTTTAGTAGTAATTTCAGATAGTTTTAATTTTAATTTCAGTTTTCTTTTTTATCAAATTATGTATCATAGATTGTTTTTGCTTATATTTTTTCTATTTTTTCAGTCCTCAACATTTGTTTTTTCTGAAACTGATGTTTTTTCTGAAACTGAACCAATCAAAATTGGCTTTCTAACTGACTTCTCTGGAATTGCAAGCTACTGGTAAAGAAGCTTCAAAAGCTTGTGAGTGAAGATGTAGACTATGGATTTGAAGCATCGGCAATGGCTTATATTCATGTAAAACAGCTTGCGTTAGCAGTTAAAAATTGCTCAAAGAAAGACATTAATTGCCAGTTAAAATTTATGAAGAAAAGCGCTCCTGACTCAACAATGTCTTTTGTTCGTTGGGATGGAAAAAGTGCAGTTTATGATTTTACGCTTAAAGAAAGAAAAAATGGTGAAACTGAATTAGTTAGAAGCTATAACTAATATGATACATTTTACTACCCTCTAACTCAAATCAAGAAAAAGCATTTTTCGCATATTTTCCTTTAAATCGTTTTTAAATTGAAAAAATTAACACTTCTATTGAATTTAAATTTTAAAGTTTGTGGGAGCAAATGTCGATACTAATGTCGATATCTCGATAAAATGATACTTTTTTATTTTAGAAGAAAAACCAATGCTTCTTATGAATATATATAGGACAGTCAGAATGTCTAAAATTAACCTCTGAAAGGGAAATATTATTCTGGAAGATCTATTTATTAGACGAAAATATCATTACTAAAAATAGCTTATAAAATGAACAAAGAAATAAGAATTAAACTGATACTACAAATACTTTTATTGTCCATTATTAGCTCAGGAGTTCTAGCGGAATTTGAACCTCTAAAAGAAGTCAATAATAAGTCAGTTGTAAGCAAAAATAATAAGAGTAAAGAAGCAAGAGTGGAAGCTGGAAAATTTATTATACGAGGAGATTCTACAAATATGGAGATGATGATTCTTGATTTTTTAGATATCCATTATAATGGTTCATCTTGCAGTGAAGCAAAATCTCAATATCGTTATCACCATGCAAAAATATTTGAAGTTTTCGAAGAATGTGGGATAATTAAATGTGATCAAGAAGCAAGAGTTCAATCAAGAGGAGGAAATACAAAGCCACGCACTGAACGAGTTAAAGATATCTTCAATGAGCTGAATAAAAATGTAGGTGCTGGGACGAGCAGAAAAACTAAAAGGCCTAAACTAAATTTTATACCAAGCACAGAAATAAAAGGAAGTATAGCCGAGAAGTATAATTGGTTTAGCTTTGAGACTCCAAGTGATTCAATACACAAATTAGATAAGCATGCAACTGAAATGGCTATGTCATGTGCTAATCGCAAACTTCAGATGATAGATCCAAATATACTCGTGGAGCCAGTTTTTGAGGTAGAGAAATTTAACAATGATACCTACTTCCCTCCTACATCAGGTGCTTGGGGTCAAGAATCCTCGAATCTTTGGGGACTTGAGAAATTAGATGTCGAACAAGCTTGGCAAGTTAGTAGAGGTGCTGGAGTAAAAGTTGCTGTTTTAGACACTGGTGTTGATTACAATCATCCAGATCTTGCTGGTCAAGTGTTATTCGAACTTGGTTATGATTTTATTAATCATACAGAAGATTCAATGGATCATAATGGCCATGGAACACATGTTGCAGGAACAATTGCTGCTCTCAGTAATAATTCAATAGGAATAGCGGGAGTTGCTCCTGATTCGAAGATTATACCTATAAAAGTTCTAAACCGCTTTGGTTCAGGAAATTCTGCAGGTATTGCTGAGGGAATTGTTCACGCTGTTGATATGGGAGCAGATGTAATCAATATGAGCCTTGGCGGTCATAGCTTTTATTACGATGTTCCAAAATATTATGATGATGCATTAAATTATGCAAGAAACAACAAGGTTGTCCTTGTTGCGGCAGCTGGAAATAGTGGAAGTAATGCACTAGAAATTTCTCCCGCAAATCATCCAGCAGTTATAGCTGTCGCTGCAACTGATGAAGAAGATCAGAGTGCCTTCTTTTCTTCCTATGGTAATATTGTAGCAATGTCTGCTCCTGGTGGAGGAGATTCTGATTGTTTTGAAAATGATGAGGACTCAGACTTCGGTATTGAAAGATGTAATAGCTCTATTTTATCTTTAATTAGTGCAGAGAACGGTCTTCCTGATGATTCACCACTATTAGTCAGTAATGGTTATGCAAGATTTAATGGTACTTCAATGGCAGCACCACATGTTTCTGGAGTTGTAGCTTTGCTAAAAGGAAGAGACCCTAATGTCTCAGGTTCTGCTATAAGGAATAACCTACAAAGAACTGCAGATCCTAGTACCTATTTGTATAATCGTAAAATTCCAGGACGTATTAACGCAAGAAGAGCCTTAAATTTCGGAACACCTAATTTTGATTTAAGTTCTGTTGAAATAGATAATGATTTAAATTTAGTTTTTAGTGGTAAGGTTGGTTATACTCCAGTTCAATCTTGGAAAATCTTTCGTCAGTATTATGATTTAGATAGTAATAATCATGCTTGGGCTCATATTTATACTGGTACTGGCATCATGGATGGAGTAATTCATTCCGTTCCCGTAAGAAGTATCATTGATCATTTATATCGAGGTATGATTTTTAAGCTAATTGGCTATGATGCAGATGGAGAAGAAATCTTATCAAGAGCAATTAGCTTAAGAGATTCTCTTCATTTAGTAGTTCGTCAAGTAAATGGTGTACCTAACGATGGCAATACGTTAATTCAGAACCAGCCAGGAATAATAGAATTTGTTGGTGATTTTTTACAAGAAACAAATTCTACTCCTTTAGAACTTCAAGTTTATACATCTTATGGGGTTGAAGAAAATGTAACTATTAGTTATCCAAATGGTCAAAGAGCACCTATAATAAGTGATACTCTCGCCACACTTGATACTTCTAATTTAACTGACGGTATTTATACTGTAAGTTTAAAATGGTTGGATTATATAGGAGGTTGTGTAGGTCCTCCTTTTCAATGCACGAGTGATGTTTACTATAAACTCATAATTGATAGAAATATCGACGCAGTTTCATCAGCAGTAAGTGATGCAAGCATGATAAATGGTCAAGTTTCTCTTTCTGAGTATGGACCTAGTATTTTTGATATCAATCAAGATGGCACGGATGATTTGGTATATTCAGGCTATCACGCAATGGAAGCAATTAACTTTTCTCAATCAGGAATTTCCTCTATCAGTGGATGGCCAAGTAGAAATTTAAAAACTTTATTTGATGTTTCCTTTCGAGTATTTGATTTGGATGGAGATTTAACATATGAAATTGTAAAAGGAGACTATTTACCAAGTGTTAAAATTGTATCAAACAATGCTGTTCTCTTGGATGATGGCTCAGATTTAAGTAATCTCTCATTGTATTATCAAGGATTAGCTATAGATGATATCGATGATAATGGTTTCGCTAATATAGTTATAAACGGACCTAATCATATATATAATTTAGAATATGACGGGAATTGGAGTACTAAATTTATCTCTTTAGTTGCTCTTCCTAATACTTTAAATGCTGGAATAATGCACGACAATGTTTATATTGTTGATTTAGATGGGGATGGCGATAAAGAGATTATAACTAGCTATTTAAAATTTGAATCTGCCAATTATGATAATGTTAACCACATTGTTGTATTAGATAAATACGGAACAATCCTACACGATACTCCACTAATAAATACAAGAACTTCAGCATCGAACAGTATTATGGAAATACCTTCTTGTAGTTACAAAGGCTGTAATATGATTTTTGCTGACATTGATGGAGATGGAGATATGGAGATATTTGTCAGTGAAGGTGGAGCTATTATGGCTTATAAACATGACATGAGCTCATTAGCGGGTTGGCCATTAGCTACTAATGGACAGACAAAAGCACTAGCAGCTGGATATATTAATAGTGACAATAAAGCTGATTTAGTTATTGAAAGGAGTGATATATATGATAACCCTGGATCTAACAATGCAGATCAGCAACCTATTTCAAGGTTGTCAGTCGATGTTCTTACCTTTGACGGAAGCAGTTTGCCAGGTTTTCCAAGAGTGCTAGATAGTTTAGTTAGCCATTTTAATCCAAATCAAAAAAATCATGAGCGTGAACTTAAAAGTGTTAGGGTTGCGGATTTAAATGGTGATAAAAATCAAGATATTTTATTGCATTACCAATCTAGAAGTGGATTAATGTCCAGATTGCTAGCTGTCACTGGGCGCGGAATGCCTATTAACACAATTAATTTTCCATATAGCTATATTAATCCTCCCGTTATTGGAGATATAGATGGCGATGCGAAACTTGAAATTGCACAAGTTGACTTTAATTCGAATGCAGTAGTTCTTTGGGATTTAAGTAGTTCCGCATTAACATATAGTGATTGGCCAATGGATGGTGCTGATGCAAATAGAAGTTTTGTACTAAAAGCTAATAAAGCACCCCTTATGCGTATTATTTCACCTAGCACTAATGATATAATACAAACTCGTATTTTTGATTTAGAGGTCAATATTGCTGATGAATATGAGCAACTTAGGTCACTAAAAGTATACTTAGGTGATAACTTAGTTCGAAATATCTTAAATCCAGACATAGGTGTTCTGAGAGTTGAGTCGCTTTCCTCACCTAACAAGAGATCCGAGATACTCAGTGTAGTAGCAAGCGATATTCATGACGTTCAGACTAAGATCAGTGTAGAGCTTAAGTTTAAAAAAGCTTTGAAGGAAGTGATTAAAGCTGGAGCAGCATTAAACTCTAATGAAGGAAGTTTTAATTCGCAATAAAATACAAAGTTTTAGTGAGGAGAGGAGGTTTTTAGAAATTACTTTTTAGGATAACTGTACATCTACAATAGATATAGTCTTCTAATTAAATACTTTATATCCTAATCTGAGTAAAAGTTTAAAACCGATAAACAAAACTTGCAAAAAAACGTTGTTTAGCTGCTACTTCATTATTGGAATCATCATTTTTTAGGACAAAGCTATGCGATATTTGAAGAAAGGAATTATTATAAAAACTAAAAACAAGTTCAGGCCCTAGGAATATATTAAATTCATCAGAATTTTCGAGTTTTTCATTCTCTAACTTATCTTTAAATTTATATTCGCCTGAAAAACGTAACCTAAGGGCAGTTGTGTAACTATGATCTAGAAAAAGATAATATCCTGGGCTTAAAGCCCATTGAAGATCGTCCCCAAATTCATAGTTGAAATCGCCTTCAGTTTTAAGAGTATATTGAAAATTACCTTGCAAGTGAAATCTTGCTTGTTGAAGATAAAAGTTATTACCAAAAATTACATCATATGAGCCACTGCCAAGAGTTAGGTCATCTCCGCCTACAAGACTTCCTGCCGGTCCTCCATGCTTTTGGAAACTTGGTAGGATAGGATCTTCTAATACTTCAGACAAACGATCTGAATTTCCAGTTGGTAATTTTAGTCCTGTAAAAAACTCAATTCGATAATTCACAGTTTTTTGAAAATCTTGAAAAGGAATATATTTTACTAAAAAAGAGGCATCTCCTATGCCATTTTCTCTGCCATTAACATAACTATTTCCATCAAATCTTCTAAATTTTCTATAGATAAAAGGAATATTAATTTGCAGTGAAAAACTATTAGTAAAAAAATAGTTTGCCATGAATTGTGTAGTGTTAGAATCAATTTCTTGTTTTTCTGCATTTCTATTAATTTGGCTAAAAAAATCAGGTTTTGCATTAGAAGATGAAATTTGATTTTGGTATGCTAGTCCAACAAAGAAGTTTTTAGATTGTCTTTCTTGATTATCGATTGAATTAAAAATTGAACAAAGTTCACATGCCCAAGTCGGCGATATGCAACTAAGCAGTAGTATTAAAAAAAGAATATTTAGTTTCAACTATTCCGTTATTTCAAAAAATAAAAATTCTTCTAGCCCTGTTGGGATATGAGAATTGTCTCTAAGCTCAAATCTAAGTGAGTGACTACCAATAGAGATATCGTTTGGGATTACAAAGCTACCCGACTTTTGCCATAAAGTTTGATGAGGGTCTTCTCCAGAACTTGAATCTAAATAAACATGGTAATGACCTTCTTTAGCGTCTGGATTTGTTAAACCGGCATTGTGATGACTATCAGAAGCTAGTTCATCCGTATGAGAGTTGTCATTATTCACTTCCTCCGGATGATCCTTCAATAATCTGAAATTACGGAGAGGAAAATTATGGAGAGGAGAATTACGGAGAGGAGAATTAGGGAGAGGAATTGCATCAAAAGGTGGGGATAGGTTGAAATTATTAAAAGTTAATTTATAGGAAATTGTTTCGCCAGCCTTGAATGATGTATTTTGCTCTGGGGAAATAATATCGACATCTGTATTGCTTGATGAAGACCCTCCACAGCATAGAAGGATTAGTGTTAGTACGACTAGAGTAGTGATTAAGACAAAAGAGTTAATTTTTTTTTGCTTCATAGCTTATAGATAAGAAAAAATCTCTAAAATGTAAAGACTTGTATTAATTATTTCCTATAGGAAAGATGTAATTGAGTTAATTTCATTTTTTCCGAAACTGACTCAAAATTCTTTTTCTCGTGACGAATTCTATTTTTCAACAGGCCAGTAGATAAAAAAAGTTTAAAATAAATCCAAACGTAACTTTTCCCTATCGTATATTTTTCATTTCTAGTTTATTATACTCTTATGTCATCTTCTCGCATTCTAGCAATTGACCCAAGCCTAACTTGCACTGGTTGGGCTTTTTTTGATGTTAATTCTGAGAAATTACTAGGTGTTGGAAAAATTAAATCAAAATCTCCCAAATTTACTCTTTCTGAGAGATTACTCGATCTTCAAAACAAGGTTCGCTCATTATATATAGAAATTAAAATTTGCTCGTCAGATTTTGTAGTATGTGAAACTCCGACAAGCATTGTAGATCCCAGTGCAGTCTTTAAACTTGAACAAGTGAGAGGGATTTATGAAGTTCTTGCAAGAGAATTTAAGGCTGAAGTTCCAGGAAGAATTAATCCTAGAAGTGTTCAGCGAGACCTCTTAGGTCTTAAAGGAAAACAACTGAATAGAGAGACGGTTAAGAGCCTTGCTGAAAATACTGTTAAGCATTTATATGGTAAAGTTTTAGATGAACTTGGAATTGGTAAAGAAATTCATAAGAATCAAGATATAGTTGATGCGATTTTAATTGGAGCTTTAGCTCTAACTAAAATTAAATCTGCAAAGAGAAGTAATTCTAACGTTGCTGAGATATTTGTAGAGTCAAAAAAGAAAGTTAGCAGTTTGACGCAGTGAGTACTGAGATATTAGTAGTACTGAGATTAGAATTTTTTCGAAACCTTGCCTATTGCGCTACGAAATAAATAAAAAACTAATATGAAAAAACTTTTTAAAAAAATATCTTACTTTACTTTTTTTAAAAAGCTATTCTTTAAAATTTTGAAGGATAGCTTTTAAGAACTCACGTCCTTTTTTATCAATTTCATCTTTATTTTCAAAATCTTTATAGTGTTTTCTTATGGTTTTTAAAGTTTCTTTTAACATTGCTTGCGCATCTTGTTTAGAAATAATGCTAGGATCAATTGGAAGCTCAACATCTGTTTTGGAAAATTCTTCAGCGCAAGTATCATTTACGATTTTAAGAAAAGGTTCAAATTCGTTTGAGGAAATTGAAACTGTTTGAAATTTAGTACCTCTAAGCCACGAAGGGATTGATGTATGTCCGTCAAAAAGTTTTTCATCATAGTTAGCTAGTTTATCGAGGCTTGTATAATAATATGAGCTTAATTTGTTCGTGCTAGACATTTCTGTCATTCCAACGATAACACTTTGGTCATTAACTAATTGTCCACCACTTTGTCCAACATTCCTCTTGTCTTCAGAATAAAATTTATTATCTCTTTCGTTTTTTAAATCTCCATATTCGTGGGGGCTTAATACTCTAGTAACTGCAGGTGTAAAGGTTAGAGCTTCAGATAATTTGTTGTCTTGATTGTTTATTTTATGATTAATAGATAAACCTGGCCATTGAAATCCTCCAACAACTAAGCTTTCTCCAAAAATTACTGGATATTTTTCTTTAGCATAGGGGAGTTTTACAATAATACCGTCTTTGAAGTGGTTTGGATTGAATTTTACTATTACTGCCGTAAGCTCCGATCCTGATGAGCTTAATTGATTAGTAACTACAAAACCATCTGCTTTTAACACTTCTCCATCCTTAATTTCTTCATTCTCATAATCAATATAAGAAACTGTAACTTCTGTCCCAAACTTGACTAAGTTTTTATCATGTACGGTAGTTAAAATGAGAGAATAGCCTTCTGGACAAATATGTGGAAATTTTTCGACATCATAATCAAGAATAAATCCACTGCCTGAATAGTCATTAGCTATTGATACTGCTACAGCATTTTTTGCGACTACCGATGTAACGAGAGGCATTTCTCTAATCGCTTCTCTTTTCTTTTCATTGATTTCTTGTACGGTTAGCTGTTTTTTATATTCTCCTTCTAATTCTCTTTCGAGTTTTAAAATATCTTTGTGTAGTTTTTTTTGTTTTTCTTCTTCTCTTAAAGTTTGATATTCAAAATCATTACTATAGCTTACATTTGAAAATCCTCCATTAATTACTTTGTTAGTTGTAACTGGAGTTTCCCAACTATCGACATAAAATTCCTCCTCTACAGAGGGTGTGTGGTCGGCGCTAACAATATACTCTTGCGCGTTTGAAGAATTTTCGACGCTAGCTATAAATGCGGTTATCCAAGCTAGAGAGTATATAATATTTTTTCTTGTAGAATTTAAGAACGGCAATGCGTTTGTATTTTCTATAATTTCAGGATTTTTACTTTTGCTTAAACTAATTGAGGAAAATAAACTCATTCTACTACTCCATTTTTGGGCCTTTTTAATAAAAAGACAGTACGAAGCAGAATGATTTTTTTTGCTTAATCTCCTCTACAATTCCAAGAATAAATGGCCCAGTACAATAAGTTCCTCTGTGTGAAAGACTACTACTTATGTTAAGTTGCTTAAAGTAGAAAGTATTGAATTTATGTAAGTTACTTTAAATAATATGCTTATTTCTAAAACAAGTATTCTAAACAACTTTTTAGTCTTTAAGACGATTATAATTTTATGAAAATAAAAATATTACTACTTTGTTTTTTTTCTTTATTAGCTTGTCAATACAGAAGAGAACCAAATGTAGAAAAATCAAACAGTCAGAAGCTTACTATTTGTTCACAGAACTTAAATAATTTTGGGTATTTTTCGAATAAAGATAGATATTTTGGTAGAAAAGAAGTTTTTTTGAAGCAAAAGACAAGTTTAGTTAAGAGGCTTTTAGATAGTAAGTGCGATATAGTTGCTGTGCAGGAAGTCCTAGGCAATAGCATTTTTAATGCCAAGAAAAGTTTAAGCTTACTTACAGAAGAAATCACTGATAAAAGTGGGAGATTATTTGATTTTAAGATTGGGGAAGTGAACGATCGTCGCAGATTTCTTGGTTTTATGTATGCAGTTGATAAGTTTAAATACAAAAAAGATAATTCTTATTTTAGAACTTATTTACCTAAGAGAGAGAAATTAGATCCTTCGGCTGGATTTTCGAGAGGACCTTTTAGGTTAGATTTAGAGCATAGACAAACAGGTAAAGATTTTACATTCATTACTTTTCATTTTAAATCAAAAAGTAGCAAATCTGGTATAGATTATTCTGGCTATTCTTGGGAGCTTCCTAGAATGCGAATGGCGCAAGGGCTAAATAACATCCTTGATAAACTTCAGAATGAGTTACAGAACACTCAGATTATTGTTTTAGGAGATAGGAATAGTGAGCACTTTTCAGCAAGTGCTAAAATACTCCAAGGTGAGTTGAATTTGAATGAGTTCAAATCGAATGGGGGTTGTCATTTGAAGAAATCTGGGAAGTTTGATTGTAAGCTTAAGAGTGAAGCGCATTATGAAAGTTTGTTAGAAAGATCGAATAAAAAAATAGCAACATATTATTATAAGAATAAACCTGAATGGATTGATGATATTTTTGTCCCAAAAAATTCTATTGAGAAACTAAGAGGCGTTGAATTTTCTAGCTCTGGAGTTTCATTTAAAAATAAAAATGCTTCAGATCACGGTCTCTTATGGGTAAGTTTAAGTCTTTTGAATTAAATGTATTGACCTTTTCTAGTTTTTTTTCATATCATAGGAAAGCAGAAAGAACTGCATTGGAGAAAGTATGGGAAATAAAGATGACAATAAGAAAAACAACAAATCATTTAAAACTAGTACGTTAGCTCCAGTTCAAAGAGCCACCTTAGACTTTTTGCATAAATTTATTGCAGAGCATGGGTATGCGCCTGCGCTTAGAATTATTGCAGAGCATATAGGCGTTAAGTCGCCTTCTACAGCGCATTTTCATCTGGAAAGGTTAGTTGATAAAGGTTTTATAAAGAGGGGAGAAGATGGATCTTTAGAAATTTTAGAGCCAGATACTCCTGAGCTTGGTCCAACGGCAGTTCCTTTGGTTGGCGTCATAGCTGCTGGTTCGCCGATAGACGCAATTGAAGACAAGACAATGATAGATATTCCGCCTTCTATGATTTTTGGGAAAGGAGAGGTTTATTGTTTGGAAGTCAGTGGAGATTCAATGATTGATGCTCACATTTGTGATGGCGATTTAGTTGTTATTAAAAAGCAAGCAGTCGCTGATGATGGTCAAATAGTTGTTGCTGTGCTTGAAGATGGAACAGCAACTTTAAAAAAATATCGTCGATTAAAGAGTGGGAAGGTTATGTTAATTCCTGCAAATCCAACTTTAGAGCCAATGACGGTTGATAAAGTTGAAGTTAGAGGAAGAGTTGTTGGTGTTATAAGAGAGATGCACTAAACAAAAATAACTATAAAATTTTAATATAATAATAAAATAGGAGAGAAAAATGGGGAAAAAAGATAATTCAAGTAATGCACAAGGTTTAGAAGCAGCACTTAGCTTAATAGAAAAAAGGTATGGAAAGGGTAGCATTATGCAGCTAGGTGATAAGCCTGCTGAAGCGACAGAGTCAATTCCAACAGGTAGTTTAGGTTTAGATATCGCCTTAGGAATTGGTGGAATTCCAAAGGGTAGAATAACAGAAGTTTATGGGCCTGAATCTTCAGGAAAAACAACACTCTCACTCCATATCGCTGCTGAAACGCAAAAAAAAGGTGGCACTGTTGTTTTTATAGATGCTGAACATGCACTTGATATTCAGTATGCAAAAAAACTTGGTGTTGATACTAGTAAGCTTCTAGTTAGTCAGCCAGATTGCGGAGAACAAGCTTTAGAAATTTGTGAAACTTTAATTTCAGCTGGTTCTGTTGATTTAGTAATTGTTGACTCGGTTGCGGCTCTTACTCCTCGTGCAGAAATAGATGGAGAAATGGGAGATATGCAAATGGGTCTTCAAGCGCGATTAATGAGTAAGGCGATGAGAAAACTCACCTCGCTTACTGCAAGAAGTAATACGGCTATAATTTTTATTAATCAAATTAGAATGAAAATTGGAGTTATGTTTGGCTCGCCTGAGACGACAACTGGCGGAAACGCACTTAAGTTTTATTCTTCAGTTCGAATGGATATTAGAAGAATAGGTGCAATTAAAGATAGCACCGAAGTGACTGGTAATAGGACTCGAGTTAAAGTTGTAAAAAATAAGGTTGCGGCTCCTTTTAAGCAAGCTGAGTTTGATATTATTTTTAATGAAGGAATTAGCCAGAATGGAGAAGTCCTTGATATTGGAGTTGAGCAAGGAATAGTGGATAAAGCTGGGGCATGGTATTCTTATAAAGGAGAAAGGCTTGGTCAAGGAAGAGAAGGATCTAAGATGTTCTTAAAAGAAAATCCAGAAGTGGCTTTTGAAATAAGATCGCTTATTCTCGAAACTTTAGGCATTACAGAAGGTTCTGAAGAGCCACCCATTGAAGAAGGTAAGAAGAAAGGAAAGTCTGAAGAACCTATTAAGCTTGAAACCACTACTGAAAAAGTAAGTAAAAAAACAGCTAAAGCAAAGCTTAATAACACAACTCCTGCTAGTGCGGTTGTGCAGTAGTAGTTGCTTTAAGATCTGCTTAAAACGTGAAACTCAGGGTAAACATGCATGGAAAAACGCTATGTGGAATACTCTGAGTTTTATGACCTCTATAGTTTAAATATATATGGAAATAACCAGACACTTCACATCCTCGGTCTTTATTGTTTGTAATAGTAAGGTTCTTCTCTGCTTCCATAAAAAATTAAAAAAATGGCTCCCCGTAGGAGGTCATATTGAGAGAGATGAACTACCTCAAGAAGCAGCCTTGAGAGAAGTAAAGGAAGAATCAGGTCTTGATGTTGAATTATACTGTAGTAAAAAACTATCAAGTTTTTCTGATGTGAAAGAGTTAATACCTCCTGCGACTATGTATTTGGAAGATATTAATGAATTTCACCAACATATTGATTTTATTTATTACGCAAAAATAGATTCAGAAAATCTTGAACAAAGATATGTAGATGAATTTAATTTAAGATGGTTTGAGCTCGAGGAGTTAAAAAATACGCCTGATTTACCTAAGGATGTGGTGGTTAGGGGAGAGGAAGCTGTAAAGATATTAAATTCTTCATAAGATGAGTAAAACAAAAGCATTAGAAGAAAGTTTAGGTAGATCTTTTCAATTATATAGAGATTTTGTGAACTCTATAGAAGAGAAAAACTTAAATCAAAAATTATCTATCCCTTCCAATACTATTGGTGAACAATTATGGTGTGTGATAGGTGCTAGAGAAAGTTATTCTAAAGCTATCGAAGCTAGTAAATGGCTTGGATTCTCTTGTTCTGTAAATAAAGCTGAAGCTAAAAACAAAACACTACTTCTAGATTCCATACGTAAATCTGAAATTATGGTTTATAATTCTTTGAAAAATATTGAAACATTTACGCATTCACAGAATCGTCTTTTAATTGATTTGTTAGAACATGAGATAGCACATCATGGTCAGTTAATTAGATTTTTATATGGTTTAAGAATAGAGATTCCTGTCTCGTGGAAAAAAAGATATGCTTTAGATTGATAAGTGATTTGTCTTATTCTAAAAGTAGCAAGTGTAAAATTATTGATTACAAATTATCATCTAAAAAATTCTGATTCTCAGAAATCATCAAGCTAGAAAAAATTGCAAAATCACCAGTATTACAATTTGTCTGAGTTCCAGATGAAGTTATAGCCGCAAGTTTTAATTTGCCATTTCTTGAGACTAAAAATGGCCCTCCTGAATCTCCTTTACAGGTATTGCTATTATCTCCAAAGAACATGCCAGCAATTCCTCCTCCATATATATAATCTAACGTCATCTCGCCAGCTCTCAATTGACCAGAATTAAATCTTTCATCAGAGCCGTATCCAGCAATAATACCTAACTCTCCAATTCTTAAATCGTTATCAGATAAAATATCAATTGTGCGTGTCGAAACTGTTTCGTTCATTGTAATAATGGCAATATCAAATTTCTCTCTAAAATCTGAATTTCGTCTATAGCTAGGATGAACTAAAACATTTTCAGTTGTAAAAGTACCGTAACCGGTTCTTACTCGCACCTCCCTAACAATTCCATTAACACAGTGCGCTGCAGTAATAATTTTTGTTGGACTTACAACTACTCCAGTGCAACTAGAAGGATCCCCTTCTCTAAAATATGTTGTGAGTTTTATAATTGGAGAATCGCCTATATTACAATCTGTGCCATTAATAATTCTTTGGAAGCTGCTAATTGTAAAAGGTACGTTATGAGGACTTATAGAATCACCAATAGCTTCACATGCAGACGCAAATCCGTAATCTTCTGTATCACTTACATATTGTGGAGTTTTAGTTAAATTGCCTTTAAAGCACAATCTCACTCTTTTTAGAAGTTTTCTTGCTTTTCTAATTTTGATATTTACTTTTCTTATTTTAATTTTTTTCTTTTTAATTTTAGAAGCTTTAATAGTTTTTTTAGTAGAATATAAATTTCTTTTTCTTTTTTTTATTTTATTTAAATAATTTTTTCTTTCTATCAATACAAAAAGACTGTCATCTTTTCTTTTTAGGATATTAATTCCAGAATGATCTTCGGCGCAGAAGATGGAACTTGCGTTTATTAATTGTACAAAATTGCTGTTGATATCTTCAGAGTATGAAAATTTTACAGTCTTAAAGCTTAAAGCTAAAAGAAAACATACTATAAATTTTGCTATATTTTTTGGCATATCGCTCTCAAATAATTCTAAATGCAATTTTAGCAGCGACATTTTATTAATCAAATTTATTTAGATCGCTAAGAAAAAGCTATAATTACAGTGTCTTAGAAAGAAAAAAAAGCTGAAGCATATGTGCCTTAAGAGCTGATAGGTATTTAGAGGTCTTAAATAACTTTAAGCCACAAAAGCGTATAACAGATTAGAGGTGCATAAGTGCCTGTTGTTGTAAGTATTGAATCAAGAGGTTTTTATTAGGAATTAAAATGAGTGGATATTTTAAAAAACAAAAAAAGAGACAACAAAACAAAGCTGCAATTTTTATTGTCTTTAGTGTATTTATATTCTTATTTTTTTCAGTAGGAGCATATTTACTAATTAGTGCTGATACTTTATTTGGGAATTCTGTTTCTCCTTCATCTGTAGTTGTTAGAGAGTCGGTTCCTGAGTATAAAACAGCGAAAGTTTTAGTTCCAGTTCAAGATATTGTTCAAAGTCAAGAATTAAAAGTTGAAATGTTTAGAGAAGTAGAAAGACCAACAATTGGACTTCCTACACAGTCAATTTCAAGTTTTGAGGAAGTTCATGGTTATTTTTCTAAAACTCTTCTTTTAGCTGATCAACCATTTACAAAGGCACATTTAAGTGACAAAGATTTAAATTCTGCTATTTCTCCAAGAATTCCACCTGGGTTTAGAGCAATTACGATAAATGTAGATAACACAACTTCAGTAGAAGGTTGGGCACTCCCAGGATCTATAGTAGATGTTTTGTGGACGACTAGTATCAGAGGAGAAGAATCAATTGTAACTATTGTTGAAAATGCTAAGGTTTTATCAACTGGTGGAGCTCTTGAAAAAAGAGATCCAAATGCACCACCTGCAAACACTACTACTCTTTTGGTTAAATCCAAAGATGCACAAAAAATCATATTAGCTCAAAAAACAGGAGGTCTTTCACTTGCGCTTAGAGGGCTTGATGATGAAGGTGCTTCCGATGGAGGAGGTTCGATTTCTAAAGAGAGTCTTCATGGTGGAACTGGTGCTGTGGAAGATATTAGTCCTGGAGTAAATGGAACGTTAGTGATTGATGGTCAGAAGTATGTCATTAAGAGCAATGGAGAAATGGTTCCATTATGAAAAATGTCTAATGCTTAATTTAGGCTTCTAGCTTTAGCACTAAGTCAAAATAAGATATTAACATTTGGTTTTTGTCAGACAAAGAGCAGATAAGCCGCTAAAATTAATTATATTTTTATTTAGATTTATTTGATTAAATTTTAAATTTCTGTACTATCACTGTTTATGATAGCAGAAACACAACAGCCATTAAAAATAGCCTCTATTCAAGATTTAGGAGATAAGCTCATAGCAGAAACTAATAGGCTTCTTGAAAGTAATTCTTATCGATTTTCTACGTTCCGAGATAGCTTAGCAGAAGAACTAAACGATTTTCTTATTATTTCAAAGAGTGAAGATTTATGTGAGCGTTCTATAGAAGATAAGGCTGCATTTTTAAAAGCTATGATTGAGATAATTGATGAGTATCAAAGCGGTACAGAGTTTTTAACTCGAAATTTTTTAGAAGGGATTCGTCAAATGTTATCTCTAACTCAATATCCCGTTACTAATATTTTAGATAAATTTATTTTAAAAGCTGAAAAATTCGGTTTTGAAATTTCAGATACCTTAGATGGTGTTGTTTCTATGTACCGTCAATATGAAGAAAGTCGTTTTAAATCTGCAATTGAACCTCTTGTTCATGCAATTACTACGCAACCATTATTATATAGGTTTGATTTGTTTGAGACCGCTCATCATTTTAAATCATATTTAAGTGAGTCGTACAATCTGCATAAAAATGTATCATATGATTTATATTCTGGTAGAGAAACAAAGAAGACAGCACAGCAAGCATCAAATATAATTAAATTTGTTATTGTTCCTTTTATTAAAGGTGAATTTGGTCCTCTTGAAGATTTTAACTTAAGGCAATTTGAAGAAATTTTAGAAAGTCACAAAATGATTAGTACAACGGAGGATTTTATTTTTCAGTTAAGATCTTTGGTGTCAAAAGTTGGATTGCCACTCCCAAATTTGAATTTGAATCCGCCGTTATCAACTGCCATCAATGAAGTTGAGACGAGAACAACTGATTTATTATTAGAGAATCCTCTTGTAATTAAAGAGGAAGAGATATCAATCCAAAATGGATTAGGAAATTTAGCATTTAGTTCTTTGTGGCGTTTAGATAATTTTGAATCAAATTCTACAGTTCAAGAAGATCAAGAGCTAGAGATGCAGCTCGCATAGTTTAAACTATAGTTTTTTCTTCAAAAGCTTAACCCATTTTTTAGCAGTAACAGTTCCTTTAGAACTTTTTACTTTATTTGTTTTGAGCTTTCTAGTGGCAGATCGTGTTTGAACTGAAGGACAAGAAAGAGTTGCGCCTAAATAAACTTTCTTTTGTTTTCCCTGATTATTTAAATCGAATGTTTTTCTTCTATTAGTAACTTCTAAATTTGTAACAAGTGAAGTTGGAACAAAACTTGTTAATGTAGATCCTCCTCCGTTTCCTATTTTCTTTTTACTGTGACTACCTCTTAAGCTAACAGTGCAATCAGATTTATCTTCTAGCAGTGTTATCGTTGCTGAGAATGCTCCTTTTTTATTTAAGCTCACGCTTAGATCGATATTATCGAATTCATCTGCTGGGTCGCCACTTCTGCCGTCATCTCCACCTCCGCCTTCTCCGATATCAAGGCAAGAGTTATAAGAAGCAATATGAGTTTCCATTTCGTTAACGCTGAATGTACTAAAAGTTTTTGCTGGAGGGCTCCCTATGCTTGGAAACATTAGGCCAGAACTATTACTTGAGTCGTGATTTGCACCAAAATTATGTCCTAGCTCATGCGCCAGAATCGCTGCATTTGCGGCTGGATATAAATCTTGAGTTAATCCAGTTAATGCATTAGTTGCTCGACAAAGTACTCCAAGATAGGCAAGTCCAACAGTGCTTCCATCTAAATCTTGTCCGGTAAATAGGTGGTACAAATCACCACTTCCCCAGAAACTTTTCTTAACAATTGCATCATTAAAAGAGACTAATTTATCGCCAGCATTACTAGATCCGTAATTTATACTCTCAGAAACTTCTTGTCTTACTATGTTAAAACTAACACCAAGTTGGTCGATATATATTGCTTCAACTTCATTAACTATTGTGCTGATTTCTGCATTACTATTTTCACCATATATATCATACCAAGATTTTTCAGCATCTAGACTTAAATCTAAGATATAACTATTATCTAAAGCGCTTGTTGTAAAATTCTCTGTGCTAGATGCAGACGTATTGACTTCTTCTGTAAGTGGAATTGTTAGTGGTTCATCAATGGCTTCTCCATGGCTATGTCCTGGAAGATTACGTGTTCTTTCTATTCTTGCATATTTTGGTAATTTTCCGCTCGTAAGTGGAATCTTTAATCTGTAGAAATGTTTTTTCTCCGAAACTAAATTAGTGCCTAAAAAACCAACTGTTAAAACAGGAATCCCATTTCTTGTTTTTCTAACGATAGAAGCTCCTAAAGGGTTTTCAAAAGTATTACTGATAACTCTTCCTTGAAATAAGGTAATTCCTTTTGGCTTTATCTTACCGCTAGAGAAAGTTGGTAGTTTTTTTCTGCCTTTCTTTTTATTTAGTTTTATTCGCGCACGTCCTAATCCTGGTATATAAACTTTAAAAGCTATATTAAGATTTTTTGCTCTTACATTTTGCTTAGGATTTTCGTCATCAGGAAGGAGTTCAGTAAAATTTCCATAGTCAATAATTCTAGCTTGGAGCGTGCTTTGAGCAATAGAAATATCTACTAAACATAAAAAAATAAGAAGAAATAGAATAATTTTTTTCATAAAAACCTTTAATGTTAGTAATAGTACTAACGGCTTAAATGCTTAAAACCTTGATGCTTTTTTTCTTGAAAAAATTACACTGAATAGAACTGCGGGAGAGTAAAAATTACCTTTTATCTAGATATAAAAAACTATATAATTCTTTATACATGAAAAAAATAATCTTATTCCTATTTTGCTTCTTTCTCACAAGCTGCTCAATGTGTGCATGGTTAAGAAATTGTCCAAAAATTAAAACTGCACTTACAAAAATAGATCATATTTCTTTATATACGCATGCATATAACTTACCAAAAAAAGTATCTTGGAAATCTTCTTTTAGAAATAAAAAACCTTTTATTTCTTTGTATGACACAAGATTGAGTTCTAAAATTCTAGGTTCGATTCCTATTGAGCTTCAAGGATTAAATGCCGCATCATATGACTCTCATCAAAGATATCTTAGTGTTGAATCTGGAAGTTTAATTTATGAGAAAAATTTTAATGTCAGTATCGAAGAATTCCAAAAGAAAGTTAACTACATTTTAGATGATCTAGGGAAGTTTAATAAAATTGAGAAAAGTCATATAAAAAAAATAGCTGTTAGTGGTGGTGTCTGCATTCTAGGAGGGGCTGAATTTTTAAAAAGCTATTCATATGGATATGATCAAGATATTCTAAAAGCTGATTGGTATCTTTGGAATCAAAAATATATGCTATGTAAAACTGAAGAAAATAAAAATAATATTTCTTGGTTTTTATTTACAGAGCATAGAGCTAAAGAACAAAAGAAGATGATTGATGAGATTATTTTAGAAGTTACTAGCAATTTAAAATTGAAGTAAGTTCTAATATTTTATCTAATTCCTAAGCACTTTTTTGATATTTGATAAGGTCGTTTGAGTAAAGCACTACGAGCATACAGAACTGTAAAGCCTGAATTTGAATTCAAATATCGAAACTGCTACCCTAAGATAAAACTAGGAGAAAGAAATGACTACTGAAAATAATAGAAAAGTAATGTGTCTTAAATTTGGTGAAGAACTTCAAGGGCTTTCAAAACCTCCGTTTGCTGGAGAAATGGGTCAAAAGATATATGATAATATCTCAGAAAAAGCTTGGAAGATGTGGAATGAGGATATGCAGATAAAGGTTCTCAATGAATATAGGCTAAATATGGGAGATCCTGCTGACTATCAAAAACTCGTTGATCAAATGTTTTTATTTTTAAATTTAAAAGAAGGTGATGTTGTTGAAGTAGAAAATGCAGAGCGAGGCAGGGGGAAAGATTCTTGAATTCAAGATTTGCTTGTATTGGTGTTGGTAATTTAGGTGCTGCAATTGTAAAAGGTATTTTAAATAATCACTTGTTTGAAATAAGTAATATTTTGCTTATTAATAGAAATGAAGAAAGGCTAAAAAAATTAGAAAAAGAGCTTTCATGCGCAGTTTCTAAAACTATTTCTGAAAAGCTTAAAAACTATAGCTTGATTCTACTTGCTATTAAACCACAAGATTTTGAAGCTTGCGCTGAAGAAATTAATCTCAATTTAAACAAGGAAGCTACAGTTGTCTCAGTTATGGCTGGTATAACATGTGCTAAGCTTAAAAAATTATTGCCTAATGCAAAATCTTATGTTCGAGTAATGCCTAATTTGCCAGTTCATATAGGTCAAGGAGTTTCAGTTATTTATGCTGATAAAGATATTGAACAAACAGAGATTGATAATATTGAAGATATTTTTAATTCAGTTGGAATTTCTTATGTTGTTAATGATGAAGAATTGATAGATGTAGCAACATCTATTATTGCAGGTGGTCCAGGATTTATTTTTCAAATTTTAAATGATCTAAAATCTGTAATAACAAATTTTGGTTTTGATACTGAAACTTCTAATGAATTAGTTCTTAATACGCTTATTGGATCACTTAACTATTATGTTGAATCTGAAGAAGATCTAGATAGTCTTGTAGGTAAGGTTGCATCTAAGGGAGGCACTACAAGAGAGGGTCTCAACGTTATTCAAGATAAAAAATTAAAAGAAACGTTTAAAGAAATTTTTGAAGCTTCAATTAAGCGTGCTAAGGAATTGAGTAAATAATTTTATGAATCTTTCTAGAGCTGAAGTAAATGTAAAAAGAGAATTATCTTCCTGGGTACTAGAAGGGAAAGTCGATCGAGTTTATAACACCGTTGAAAATAGACTAAATGGTATTGCCTTACGTGCAATGTCTGCAAGATTTCTAACTCGATTTGTAGGAACTAATGAAGAGCTTAACAATAAAGTATCAGAAATGTTTGAAATTTTAATTGCTAAAGAGTCTGATGGGAAAAGTTGTATTTTAAAAGAGCATCTCGAGATAAATCAAGATTGCTTTCGTCGTCTAGAAGTATTTTCAAAAGAACATTCAGAGCTTGTTGATTTGTTAAAACTTACGGAGAATCTTCCTTTGCAACAACATATTATTTGGATTTTAGAAAATAGATTTCCTGAAATGAAAAAAAATATAGAAATGACATATTTTAGATCATCGCAAAAACCTTTTAATCAGTATGACTTTCCTTCGTGGTAGTTAATCTAAGAGTTAAGTATAGTTATCCTAGAAAGAAATTTCTGAATAATTTTTTCTTGAAAACTTTGCTTGCAACTTTACATCCTCCTCAGTTTATTCGCTATGAAAGATAGTGCTCTTATGCAAAATTCAGCTTTTAAGCTATTTAATTATTTAAAAAAACAGATAAAATAATTAAAAACTTGCATTATTATTTTTAATTCGCTACTAATAACTCGTTCCTAGGGGTGGTTAAATAAGTAACCTGAGAGGTAGCTAAGCTATCAACTCTTTGAACCTGAACCAGTTAATACTGGCGGAGGGAAGGAAAAATTAAGTTCATCAGCTTATTTTCAAAAAATTACTCTACTCCTGCCATTTGTTAATTTTTATATTTATAGCGTGTATTTAATATGAAAAAATACTTTATAATTTTATTTATCTCAAATTTATTTTTTTCAAACTGCTTTTCTGAAGATCTTGATTTAAAAGAAAATTTAGTTTCGAAAGCTCCAACAAAGCTCATAATTAAAGGAGCACCTTTTGAATCTTCTTTAAAAGAAATATCTTCAAGCGCAAGTGTTTTGCAAGAAGAAGATTTAATTAAATATGGTAACGAACATTTACAAAATATATTTAATCAAGTCCCAAGTTTAAACTTTTCTGGAGGAACTTCTAGACCTAGATTTTTTCAAATTCGCGGGATTGGAGAACTTGAGCAGTATGAAGGGGCTCCTAACCCTTCAGTTGGTTTATATATTGATGATGTTGATTTTAGTTCCTTAGGCTCAATTGCTACACTTTTCGATGTAGATCAGGTTGAAGTTCATAAAGGCCCTCAAAGTATTAGATACGGAGCAAATGCTTTAGCCGGAGTAATAGATATTAGATCAAAAGATCCGTCTAGCTTTAGAGATGGTAAGGTAGTTCTGGGAGCTGGTTCTGATGATATGCATCAAGGTGGAGCTGCAATGGGAGGGGCTATTCCTGGTACAAATAATAAGTTATTTTTTCGAGTTTCAGCTTTTCATCATTACCAAGATGGTTTTAGGAATAACCTTTTTTTAGATAGAGATGATACTAATCAACGAGAAGAAACAACTTTGAGAAGTAAATTATTATGGAAGCCAAATTCAAAATTAAGTGCAAAGCTTTCAGTTTTTTCAGTTAATACTAATAACGGATATGATGTTTTTGCTATCGATAATAGTTTTAATACTCAATCAGATAGACCTGGAATTGATTCTCAAGATTCTATTGGTGGTTCTTTGAAAATTAATTATTCATTAAGTGATAATTTAGAGCTTGAAAGTTTAACTACAGGATCTATTTCTGATAATGAATACAGTTTTGATGGAGATTGGGGTAATAATCCTTTTTGGGAACCTAATGCTCCTTATGATTTTTTTCAAGATAGTACTAGAAATAGAGATGTATATCGACAAGAGCTACGTTTAAGAACTTCTGATAAAAATTATACTCATGGGGAAAGTTATAAACACCTTTTTGGTCTTTATTTTCAGAACATAAAAGAAGATACGAATATAAAACAATTTCAGGATAATATTATCTTTGATGATTTAGATACTGCTTACAAAGCTAAAACCTATGCTTTGTTTGGACAAACAGAAGTTCCAGTTGCTGTAAGTACTTCTTTAACTTTCGGTTTAAGGTTAGAGCATAGAGATGCTGATTATAGAGATTCTAGAAGTTCAACCTTTAGTCCAAATCATGATATGATTGGAGGTAATTTATCTTTAAATCATGATCTAAATGAAAATCTTAGGGCTTATGCACTGGTCTCTAGAGGATTTAAGGGAGGCGGTTTTAATGCTAATCCTAGCGTTCCACTTGGAAGACAAGAATATGATCCAGAATACTTGTGGAATTATGAAATCGGACTTAAAGGGAATTGGTTAGAAAATAAACTACAAACTAACTTTTCTGCTTTTTATCAAGATAGAAGAAATGTTCAAGTTAGTTTAGGTTTTCAAAGCGATCCTTCTGATCCGCTTTCTTTTCTTTTCATCACAGACAATGCCATTGGAGGTGAAAGTATTGGTTTTGAAGGGGATTTTAACTATCAACTTTCTTCAAAGCTTAATGTAAAAGGGGGAGTTTCATTGTTATCAACAGAATTCAAAGATTTTTCAATTGAAACACAAAGCCTTTCTGGTAGGCAATCATCTCATGCGCCAAGCTGGCAATATGTAATTGGTGCTGAGTACAAATTTACACAAAATGTTTTTATGAATGCTAATGTAGTTGGTAGAGATGCTTTTTTCTTTGATGATACTCATAACCAAAAATCGAGTCCTTACAACTTAGTTAATTTAAGTCTTGGATATAGGACTCCAAAATGGTCATGGACTTTTTGGGCAAGGAACTTATTTGATAAAAATTATGCTGTTAGAGGTTTCTTTTTCGGGAATGAACCGCCTGATTTTCCAAATAGAGAATATGTTCAATTGGGAGATCCTCAGCGATTTGGAACTAATTTGACTTGGTATTTTTAGTTTCTAGATTAACCTCTGTGTTTATCTATAAAATACAAAAACCCCTCTGATATGGAACATAGCAGAGGGGGAGGAACTATTCTAAGGCAAAGTTTTAGCTTTGCCTAATCTTGCTTGTTAAGGAGGTCTCACAACAAAACTCACTTTAGTTTCCTAAAATTAGCTCATTGTGCTTCTGAATATAGTTATACACGATAGAATTGCCCAAATGTCACAGTTTTGTAACAAAAGAGTAATTAGTTTGTCTAATTAGCTTGGTTTTACCGTTTTGAATGATTTCTTTAATATGCTAAGAGCGTGAAGAAATTCCAAAAGACGCAAATTACATAAAAATACTTTTTTTCGGAAATTACTTTTTAGACTCTCTATAACTGTCTTTGCGTCTTAAAAAAGCTAAAGTACTATTGAAAAACTTAATTTTTTTATATTTACTAAGATAATGTCTCAACTCCCGTTAGATTTACAGTCAAAATTAATATACCAACCTGACTCTTTCTATATTCATTCAGGTATAAAAGAAGTATACGAAAAGTTAGAACTTTTAATTTCAGAGCCAAATTACTTTCTTTCTATTGTTAAAGGGAATCCACGTTTCGGTAAAACCCATCTTGGAATTAAGCTAACTGAACTTGGAGTAGGTTATTATGATGAAATATTTAGCTCAGAAAATATACCTGAAGAAAAAGTTGTTGTGTTAGACGATGCTGACAAGTTAATACATAAACAAGAATTTGCAAGCTTTTTTGTTGCTTTATTTGAAGAATTTAAAAAAAACAAAAGAGGATTAATTCTTTTTACCACCTCTGAGCTTCAAGATATGACAAATGATCCTAATATACTTAGTAGGTTAGATTCTGGTTTTAATTTATCAATTGACCCTCCGACCGATGAAACATTTGGAGAAGTTATTTTAAGAATTGGTTTACAAAGAGGGATACAGTTTTCTAAAAGACAAATTGCGTTTCTAGAAAAGAGAGTATCGAGAGATATCGCACAGATTGAGAAATTCGTTGATAAGCTCAATGAAGCTTCTGTTTTGGAAGGGGAGAGGATTGTATATTCTGTAATGAGTGAGAATTTGTAAGTTCTTTGAATTCGCTATCCTCGCTGAGTGATATACCCAACAAATCATTTGATTTTACCGCTTTCAAGCGGGAAAACCAAGTGTCGAGCAGTATATACTAAAACACATTAGGTTTTTCCATTTTTTTGTCAAAGACTAAACGTCTTTGCCTAAGCTTTGTGTTTTAGTATATGCGTTTATATTGGTTCGATTTGGCTAAAGCCAAAGTCTCACTCATCACCA
>CALJRW010000103.1 GCA_937976335.1 uncultured bacterium
CTAGTTTTGACGGGTATATCTTATCTTCCCTCCGGGAGACTTTCGGAAATTTTCAATTTCCTTCAGTATATAAAGAAATTGCCTATTATAAGTTTTTTATCATTAAAAAATTTTAGTTTTCATCATCATCATCATAACTAAGATCTTCATCATCCTCATCTTCTAGTGCCATATCTTCAAGAATATCTTCAATAAATTCTTTTTCTGTATCATTAGTAGTGTTTTTAAGTTTTTCTTTTAATAGCCCTTCAGTGGTATCTTCATAGGCAACATGGTCTATAGCATCTTCTAAAAAGCCTTCAGGAAGTTCTCCAGCTTTACTTCGACTAACCATATCTAAGACTGTTTTTAAACCTGGCTCTCCAGAATTTAAAATTGCCTTAACAGCTAGATGAGAAAATTTATCTTTTTTATTAGCAAGCTCTACAAGGTAGGGAAGACTATCTTTGTCTGGAATTATTTCTCCTAAGCCAATACCAAGAGAATAGAAACCATCTTCATCACCACTTTCAACAGTGTGTTTATATAGAACATCAATAGCCTTTCTTGAGCCATGATTAGTGATTGCTGCAACAGAACTTTCAGCAAGTAATTCATTATCACTTTTTATATATTCTTCTAAGTAGTTAACCACATCATCTTTACCCATGCTTAATTCAAGAGCTTCTGCATATAAATCAGTGTCATCTTCGTTAGTAGAATTTTTTATTGCATCAGTAAGTACTGCAATGTTATCAACGCTGCCACTAATAGCTAAAACTTCAGCAAAATAACTTCTCTCATCATCTGATGAATCTTTAGACAACATACGTTCTGTAATGTCAGAGAAAAATTCAGAACACCAAGAACACTTATTACCAATATCAACAAATTGTTCTAGTACAAGATCGTCATAATCTTTAGCACCAACTAGTACTGCATCTAAAGCTTCATTAACTGTTTTATATAGTTGTGGAGCAGGTTTAATATCTTCATATGGATTATCAAAACCATTGTTTTTTGCGTTTAGTGTTTCGCCACCACTTGAATCAATAGAGTTAGATTGGGAGTTGCTAGAACTCTTTTTGTTGGGCGAGCTTATTCTATTGGAAGTAGAGTTTGCATCAGCATTATTAGTGTACGAATAAATTCCATATCCAACACCGAGTAATAGTACGATAATAAGTAAATTCTTCATTTTGATTTTCCCGTTAAGTATAGAATTAAAAAAATTATATCCAATTAAAACTTGTATTTACCAGTTTTAGCAAGTTCTATAGTTTTGAAGAAACGCTATATTTGTTTTTAAAAGCCAATGGCATTTATTTTATTAAATAATGTAGTTATTTCAAGATGTTGTAAGAATGAGATATATGATAGTAGTATCAAACTTATGAATTTAAGAAAAACGAATGCTTTTAAAATATTACTGGATGAACTTAAGATTTTTTTAGAAAAATTATCTCACGAAACAAGTAAAATTGAATTAATAGAGCTAAAAAAAATAGGTCACAAATTTAAAGGATCCTTGGGGTTTTTTGGCTTGTCTGAGCTTTCTTCGGAATTTGCTAAGCTTGAGAAAATCGAGAATTTGAATGATTTTAGTGAGATTGAGAGAGAAAAACTAACTAAACTTATAGAAAAAACCATTAAAAATCAGTAACTTATATGGCTTTTATTTTTTCTTAGATTGAACGTACGTTCATAGCCAATAAGAGTACATAATGACCTATAATTCTATTCTAAATGATTTTTATTTTAGAATCTTTTTAGCCTTAATGTTCATCATATAGTTAGAAGGATTTAATTTTTATAAATGAGGTTTTATTATGTCTAGAGCATCAAGGTTTCGAGGAAACATTCCTAAGGTTAATCGCTCAAAAAAGAAAGAAAAAATATTAATTGCAACGCTTGGAAGTTTAGCTTTTTCTTTGTTTGTAGTTTTTGTCGTTCTTTTCAGTTTTCCAACAGCAAATGCTAAAACTACTGTTGTAAAAGAGCCAACAATGCCGAGTCCTTCATCTGCAGGCACAATTACTTTGTACACAACTAATCAATTTATTCGAAAAGGTTCAAGGGTGAATGAATTTCAATTTAGAGAAGTTTTTTGGCCAAGAAATGCTGTTCCTGAAGGGGCAGTTAGAGATTTAGAAGAGGTTAGAGGAAAATTTTCTAAAGTAGATATAACTGAAAATCAGCCAATTTTAAGAACCTACTTTAGTCAACAAGATGAGCTTACTAGTCTGCCTATAACTCCTGGAATGAGAGCTGTTACTATTGCTGTTGATTCTAAATCAGGCTTAGAAGGTTGGGCTCTACCAGGTACTCGAGTTGATGTTACTCTTACATATATTGTTGATGAAGAGTTAACTACAAAGATTCTGGTTCAAAATTCTAGAGTTCTTTCCTATGGTGGTAGTGCGCAAAAGGGAGGAGATAGAGACAAAAAACAAGTAAATAGATATTCAAGAAATGTTGGAACAACCATTACTCTTGAAGTTAGTCCATCTGATGCTTTAAAAATTCAAACTTCGAGACAGTTAGGAACTTTGAGTCTTCTTATGAGAGCTGCAGAAGATAATGAAGCTTCATCGGTTACTGAGGTAGATAGAAATACAATAGATGGTAATGAGAGAAAAACGACCGATGGTAAAAAAGTCAAAAAAGATTGCGATCGAGGAATCATGAAAATTGATGGCGAGGAATACATGATTGATTGTGATGGATCGATTGGTCAAATCGGAGAGCAATAAAAATTATTCTCATAATTTCAGTCTTAATACAAAATTGAGAACTATAGGCTATTTAAATACCTAAAAATCTGGATTTTGAATAGTTTGAATACTGACTTAATACTTATATTGCCCTCGTCCTCGACTTAACCCTAATTTTTTATTATCATTGCCATTACAATGATAAGTGTTAACGGTATATCCAAAAAATATTCTAAAGACTCGGGGATTTTCGATCTGAGCTTTGAAATAGAATCAAATAGCTTGGCACTTCTTCTTGGTCCAAATGGAGCCGGTAAAAGTACTTGTCTGAAAGTTTTATCGACACTTTCAAAGCCTGACTCAGGTGCAGCAAGCATGAATGGCTTAGATTTGCTAAATAATAAAAATAAACTACAAGAGATTATTGGATATGTTCCAGAGCTTATTCCCCACTATTCTGAATTTACTATATATGAAATTTTAAGTTTTTTAGGAGATATCAGAGGGATAGAAAAGAAAGAACTTGATTTACGTATAAAAAAGATACTCCAAGAGTTTGATTTACTAAAATTTCAACACAAACTTTGTTCTGATTTAAGTAAAGGGATGCTTCAAACAGTAGGTATTTGTCAAGCTATTTTGCATAAACCAAAAGTACTTCTTTTGGATGAGCCAGGCTCTGGACTTGATGCTACGCAATTACAAAATTTTATTAGAATTTTAAATAAACTTAAAAAAACAACTAGCATTTTAATTAGTACTCATTATGCATCAAGTTTTGCTTTTCTTGCTGATAGAGTTCTATTTATGAAAGGAGGAAGGATTGTTGATACTCTTAGTGGGGCTGATTGTCGCAAGAGTATTTCTAGTTTAGATAATTTATATGGTTTAAGTGAGGTTGCAAATATATGAGTTCGGTTAAATCTTTAGTATTAAAAGATTTGTTTTCATATAAAGTAACACCAGTTTATTATTTTTTTGTAGCAGCAATATTTTGTATTTCTGCTTTTATTTTTTTTAATTTATTTGGTTCATTTAATGCTCAAGTTGTTGAGTATTTAAACTTGCCAGTTAGAGATTCTCGTTATGCACCAAATTTAAACTATTCAGTGGTTTCTTCTTATTTTAATGCTCTATTATTTGTCATTCTTTTGTTTACGCCTTTTATTACCATGAAAAGCTTTGCTGGAGAGAAAAATTCTGGAATGCTAAGTATGTTGCTTCTTTCTAAACTTTCAAATTTTCAGATTGTTCTTGCTAAGTTTATATCAGTCTTAATTTTTCTTTTACTTATATTGTTTTTGTCTTCCATACTTCCTTTTTCTCTTATCTTTTTTTCTGATATTGAAATTGGCCCTGTTGTTACTGGATTTGTTGGAGTTTTAATTGCGAGTATGAGCTTCTCAGGTATTGGCATTTTATGTTCCGCCTGTTCTAAGAATGAATTTTTTGCTGCTATTACAAGTCTTTTTGCCTTATTCTTCTTTTATATTATTCATGCGCCTGCTGAAAATATGGATGGTGCTTTAGGTTCTGTTTTAAAAGCAGTATCTCCTCTTTGGCAAGTAAAAGATTTTCTAAGAGGTGTGGTAGGTTTTGCGCCTTTAGTGTTTTTTATTTCCTTATTTTTATTAACTTTTAGTTTAACTTTTGTATTTTTTCAAAAAAGAAATTGTGATGTTTAGAAAGTTCAGCGTTTTTGCATGTTTGATAACTTTATTTTTTGGAGTAATTGCTGGAGTCTTAACTAAAGATTTCTATAATTTTTTTAGTTTATTTAATTTTATACTTTTCGTTTTTTTATTAGTTTTTTCTCTTTTTGAAATTAGAAAAAGTGGTGACTTTAAAAAATATACTGGTTTTTTCTCTATTTCTTTAACGGTTATTTTTTTACTACTGATTTTTGCTGAACTGAATTATTTAGCAAATAAAGTAAATTTTAAATATGATGCAACTAGAGGAAAAATTCATTCCTTAGATAGTAAGAGCGTTACTTTTATTAAGTCTTTAAAAAAAGAAGTGCTAATTTACTTAAATCAAAAAGCTGATTTTTCTAAAGAACAAGTTTATGCGTTTATAGAAAATGTTAAGACTCTAAATCCAGAAAAAGTAATAGTAAAAAACTATAACTCTGCGCTTAGTTCTAAATTTAACTCTCAATCTACAGCTTTAGTTGGTTTTTCTGATAAAAATTTAGTTGAACTAAGAAAACTAAATGAAGGCACGTTTGTGAATACTTTAGTGAAGCTAGAGGCTGGAATAGAAAAGAAAGCTTTTTATATTACTGAAATTGGCGAACCAAAGTTAAATAGTACATTGCCTGAAGGCTTAAGTAGGTTTAGCAGTATATTAGAAAAGATTGGTTATAGCGTTTCTGAAAGCTCTGAAACTGATGACTTAAGCTTAGCTGATTTAGTAATACTGGCTGGTAAAAATATTTCAATTGAGCTTGTTAATAAGTTAGATGTGTATATAAAAAATGGTGGAAGTGTTCTAGCTTTTTTTAATCCTAGCTTAAATGGAGTTAATAGTGGAATTTCAAAGAGCTTACTTGAAAAATATGGAATTCGTTTTGACGAAAATATTGTAGTTTTAGATAAGAAAAAATCAAAAAATAATGAAGTATGGAAAATTTCAAGTAATAATTTTTTAAATTTTAATAACTCAAAGCAACTAGTAAAGGGGCGAGGAGTAAGTTTTTTATTAGCAGGACCAGTTAATATATTAGATGAAAAAAATGTTCAGCCGATTCTTCTCTCACCTAATACTTCTTGGGGAGAGCAAGATATACAGTCACTTATTGATCGCAAAGCAATTCATGATATGAACTTTGAGCAATCTGGCTCTGTACCTCTTGGAGTTATGTATCAAAATAAAAATTTACATTCAAAAGGCGGTCGATTTACTGTTTTTGGAGATTTAGATTGGATTAGAAACTCTTCTATCGATTTATTTGATAATGGCGCTTTTTTAAATGAAATAGTTGATACAATGTATGAGTGGAAGCCTCCATTTAGTGTTCAAGCTAAAGTTACAAACCCGTCTTTTGTTTTGATTTCTGAAAAAGCATATTTTCGAGTAATGTTTTTTAGCTTCTTCATTCCTGAACTTTTACTAATTTTAAGTCTGTTATTTTTATCTAAAAGGTCTAGTAGGTATGCTATTTAGCTTAAATAAATTTCTAGGAGCTTTAGTAATTTTTTTAAGTATTGGTGTTTTTACATATGACTATTTTGAAAACGATACCTTTTTAGTTTTTGAAAATAATCCTAGTTTAGTTAATAAGTTAGTTTATGAGAGTTTAGAAGAACATTTAGAAATTGCCTTAAAAGATAATAAATGGAAAATAAAAAATCAAAATGACTATCTCTTACATGATGAAAAAATTAATTTATTTATTAAAGATTTATTAAGCCTGACTTTTTTTGACAAAAGTGATGTTTCAAATGAAATTATTGAAGAAAGTTTTGAAGAAAGTTTTGAAGAAAATAATACTTATTTAAAAGTTATTCTTAGCGAAAACGAAATATCTAAACGTGTAAATTTTGGATCTTATATTCCTTATCTTGAAGGCAGATATCTAGAAAAAGATAATCAATACTTTCTTGTTAAAGAAGCTGATTTTCAAAAATTAAATCTTTCTAAAAATTTAATTATAAAAAAAACAAATATAATGACTTATGCAAATCTTGATTTTTCAAGCATTGTATATTTTAACTCAGAAACTAAGAATGCAAAGCTTGAGATTAAGAAAGAAGCGGATAAATGGATTGTTAATCTTAAAAATGGGGATGAACCTTTTATTAAAGATTTGATAGTTAAGTTTTTGAGTTTGAATATTGATTTCCCTGAAAAGTTAAAGGTTAATTGTGATAAAGCAGTTAGTATAAGTGAGCTAAGTATTGAAGATAACAAAAAAGAAGTAAAAGTTCGTATTTCTAAACCAAAAGAAAAAACAAATGAATATTTATGCCTAAATTTATCAAACTTTAAAAACACATTGCTTTTAAGAGCTAAAGATTATTTTAAATTAAGATTTGTTGAAGAGTATTTGATAGCAGGTTGAATGAATTCTTAAGTGTAGGATCTAAATATATATTTAAAACTAAGGTGCAACTGCCAGTGAAAAGATTATTAATTCTTATATTTTTTATCTTTATAATTTCTCTAACTTTAAAAGCAGACGATTCAGTAAAGATTGGAGTTATCTTACCTCTAACTGGAGAGGGAGCATTCTGGGGTGAAAATGCTAGAAATGGTGCTTTAATGGCGATGAACGATATTAATTCATCTGGAGGAATCAACGGCAAAAAACTAAAACTTTTAATTGAAGATGGTAAATGTAAAGCAACTGAAGCTGTTTATGCTATGAAAAAGTTAGTTGATGTAAACAAGGTTGTTGCAGTAGTTGGAGAAATTTGTGATACCGCATCGCAAGCTATTGCGCCAATTGCTCAAAGTAAAGGAGTTGTCACAGTTACTCCTTGTTCGGAAGCGCCTACAATTACTGTTGATAGGAGTTTTGTGTTCAGAACTTGGGCCCCTAATAGTAGACAGGGGAGGTTGATGGCTCAATTTGCTCATAAAGAGCTTAAAGCTAGTAAGGTAGCTATTTTAGCCATAAATAATGATTTTGGAATTCCCTTGTCTGAAGCTTTTCAAAGTGAGTTTAGAAAAATTGGTGGTAAAATTGTATCAAGTCAGACGTTTACTCCTGGAGTTACAGATTTGAAACCTCATCTATTACGCATTAAGAAATCTAATCCTGATGCCATTTACGTAGTAAGTTTTCATTCTGCTGGGATACTTGCAGTGAAACAAATGGCTGCTTTGGGAATGAATCAACAAATATTGGGAGCTAGTCCGATTAATAGTAAAGAAGGTTTTCTAGATCCGCTTGGAAAAATGGCTGATGGTATAGTTATTTCTGACTTAGAAGATACCACTACTCAAGATTTTCGTGCTCGTTACGAAAAACAATTTAACAAGAAATGGCCAGGGGTAAGTAGTTGTGCTGCGGTGACTTATGATAACGTAGCATTACTAGGAAAAGCTATTAAAAAATTTGGAGAAGACTCGATAAAAATCCGTGACTATCTAATCTCTGTTAAAGAATATCCAGGAGTTTCTGGGGATATAACTTTTGATAAAAACGGAGATCTTGATAGAAAGCATTCGATTTTTGTTGTAAAGAATGGGAAGTTTACAAGTTATTTTGATAAGCTGAGATAAATAGGGCTAAAAGTTATGAGAGATAAACGGTTGATTTTAATTAGCAAAGCTGAGAAAATCATCAAAAAGTTATACGCCTAAGCATTTATCATGAAGATTTCGATAGTAGAATTAGAAAAAAAATTACTTGATTTTCTTACTCGTTATTTCGATAAAAGTTCTGCTATACGTATTAAAGAGTACCTTATATGGGCTGAGAAGACTTCCAATAAAACTCAAGGAATTATCAAGTTGACTGGAAGCGAGCCTTTGCAAGATATTAAACCTAAGCAAGAAATTCGAGTAGAGCGTGATACCAAGTTATCTCAATTAATTAATGCTGGAGGAAACCCTGCCCCATTAGTAAGTCAGCTAGCAACAGATGTGGTGATTGAAAAAGCGCAAGTGCATGGATTTGGTCTAGTGGGTGTGTATAATACCTATTCCAGTAATGGGGCTCAGGCTTACTATGTAGAGAGAATTGCAAAACATAATCTTATTGGTGTTGTTATGTCGCGATCACCTGGAGCTACCTCAGGCTTCTCAAGTATAGATCCTCTTTTTGGTACCAACCCTATCGGAGTTGGATTCCCTACTCTTAATGAGCCATTAGTCTTTGATATGGCTTCTTCAGCTATTACTTGGTACGGACTTGTGCTTGCTCAGGCTCGGGGAGAAAAGATTCCGGTTAACGTAGCAATCAAGAGTGATGGATCTCCAACTGACGATCCTGGTGAAGCCATGCAAGGTGCACTTCTCCCGTTTGACCGTTCTTATAAGAGTTCCTCTGTAGCGATGATGGTAGAATTATTTGCTGGACCATTAGTCTCTTCATCTTTTTGTGACAACGAAACTTTTGATAAAGATTGGGGAAGTGTATTTTTTGCAGTTTCTCCAGAACTTCTCGTCGATATAGATAAGTTTAAGAGCAATTGTTCTGAGCTCATTAAAAAAGTAAAGGATTCAAGATCAAAACCTGAAGTTAGTGAAATCAGGTTGCCAGGTGAACGTGCTCATAGAGCCTTATTGGAAGCAGAAAAAACTGGTGAAATTGAAGTTGAGATCGAAATTCTTAAACAACTGAATTTTATTTAAGCTCAAATAGCGTGGGCAGGAAAATAAGTGTGTTGAAATTATGCTTAATTGTGTCTTGCAGATTTCATTCTTTACATTATGCTTCTTTCTATCCTTAAAAAGTTTTAAATTGATGAATTCGAGTAAAAAAAATAGTTATTTACCTTGATAGTTTTTTATAAGTCATATTAAAGAAATTAGTAATTACAACTATTTAACAAAAACCACCTATCCTTTTGATTATAATCCCTATATATCGTATATATCAGGATTATGTTCCCTAGAAAAATTAACATATCAAAAGAAAGAAGCTTTTTCCTATTTGGTGCTCGAGCTACCGGAAAAAGTACTTTATTAAAACAGTTATTCCCAAGTGAGGAAGCTATATTTATAGATTTGCTTAACCCGAGGCTTTATGAAGAACTACTTGCTTACCCTAATCAACTAGAAGGCCATTTAAAGGTAGCTCTTGAAAACAAAAAAGTAGTCGTAATCGATGAAGTTCAAAAAGTTCCTGCTTTATTAGATATTGTACATCAGTACATACATGAATATAAGTTAAAATTTGCCTTAACTGGTTCAAGTGCAAGAAAGCTTAAACGTGGTTCTGCAAATATGCTTGCTGGACGAGCATCGATTTATAATCTGTTTCCACTACTCTTTACTGAAATAGGTAGCGACTTTTCTTTACAAGAAAGTTTAGAATGGTGAACTTTACCTGAGCTTGTAACTATTTCTGATAAAGATGAAAAACTACGTTTCCTACAAGCCTATACAGACACTTACGTGAGAGAAGAAATAATAGCAGAGCAAATAATTCGTAAACTACCTCCATTTAGAAGATTTCTAAATTGTGCAGCTCAAATGAATGGTAAGATTATTAATGCTTCGAAAATAGCAGCTGATATTAGTACTGACCCTTCTAATGTTAGGAATTATTTTGAAATACTCGAAGACACCCTACTTGGATTTAGATTGCCTGCTTATCATACATCTATTCGTAAGCAACAAAGACAAAGCCCTAAATTTTACTGGTTTGATACTGGTGTTGCTAGATCACTACAAAAGGTTTTAGGTATAGATTTACACTCTTCTACTTATGATTATGGCATTAATTTTGAAGCTTTTATTATATCTCAGATAAGAACTGGTTTAGAATACCAAACTCCTCAGTACCAACTATCTTATTTACTTACTAAAGATGATGCTGAAATAGACTTGATTGTAGAAAGAGGAAAAGAAATTCTATGCATAGAGATTAAATCTAGTAAGAATATAAGAGAAAATCAGTTAAGAAATTTAAAAAATTTAGGTTCTACAATTAAAAATTCGAGATTAGTTTGCCTCTATGATGGAGAGGAGAAGTTAAAATTTGATAAAGTAGAGGTTTTTCCATGGAAAGAAGGTTTAGCAGATCTTGGACTCGTTGTTTAATTATTAGTCGTTGAGGTTATAGTATGACTTTTTGCAATACAATAGAATTTAAGATTTACTAAGCAAATAGCCCATACACAGACTAGTCTTGCCACTTATCAATTCTCTGGTTACCATAGATAATTAATTATGCTTAAGAAAATCTTAATATTTGGCTTTTGTTTTTCTATCCTAGCTCTTATTCTTGCTGGGCTTGGAGTGGCTTACGGCTATTACTACTATTCAAGAGATTTGCCTAACTTTTCCTCTATTGATGAATATAACCCAAGTTCTGTAACTTCCATTTACTCAAACGATGAAACCTTAATTGCTGAAAGTTTCGATGAAAGAAGATATCCAGTAAAGCTAGAAGAAGTTCCGCTTATTGTAAGAAATGCTTTTGTCGCAGCAGAAGATTCTTCCTTTTATACTCATCCTGGTATTGATTTAGTTAGTATATTTCGAGCTTTTATTAAAAACATACAAACAGGTAAAGCCTCACAAGGAGCTTCCACTATTACTCAACAAGTTATTAAAAATATATTACTAGGTAACGAAAAAAAATTAGAAAGAAAAATTAAAGAAGCTATTTTAGCATATCGTTTAGAGGGAAAGCTTTCTAAAGATGAAATTTTAGAATTATATTTAAATCAAATATATTTTGGAAATGGAGCTTACGGAATTAAGGCAGCTTCTGAAATATATTTTCATACTAAGATAAAAGACATAAGTATTGCTCAAGCAAGTTTGCTTGCAGGGCTTCCTAAAGCTCCTTCAAGATATTCGCCTTTAACAAACTACAGTGGTGCAAAAAAAAGGCAGAATTACGTTTTAGGTCAAATGAAGAGAGCAAACTTTATTTCTGAAGAAGAATTTAAGAAGGCTAAACAAGAGAAAATAGAAGTTTTTAAAAATAATTTAAAAAAGTTTTATATTGCTCCTTATTATGTGTCTGAAGTAAAGAGACGATTTTTAGATAAATTTAAAGATTATGATATTGAAAGAGATGGACTTGAAATTCATACAGCCTTAGACATCAAGGCCTATAATTTTTCTGAAAGTGCGTTAAAAAAAGGATTAGAAGAAGTTGATAAAAGGCGTGGTTGGAGAGGGCCAATAAAGGCTTTAGGAAGTAATAATTTTTTAGATAATTTTCAGAATGAATATAAAAGCATTTCTAAAGAAGATGTAGAATTTGGTAAAATTTATCCTGCAGTTATAAAAAGCATTCTTCCGTCTTCAAAAAAAGCTATAATTAGTTTAGGAAATTTTGAGAATGAACTTAATTTATCGAAAATTAATTGGGCTAAAAAACTTATTAAACCTGACGAAAAAGTTATTTGGATAAAACCTCATAAGATCTTAAAGGTAGGAGATGTTATAGAAGTATCTTTTAAGGAAAATAAAAAAACACCAGAAATTTTAAAGGCAGTTTTAGATCAAACCCCTAAAATTCAAGGTGCTACTGTTTTGTTAGACCCTCATTCTGGAAAAGTTATTTCTGTTGTTGGTGGGTATGATTTTGAAAAAAAACAAATTAATTTAGCAACTCAAGGCCAACGCCAACCAGGATCTGCTTTCAAACCTTTTGTATATTTTACTGCAGTTAATGAGTTTAAATATACACCTGCGACACGTGTTGTTGATGAGCCTAAAAGCTTTCGTGTTGGTGATGATATATGGAGCCCTTTAAATTATGATAAAGACTATCTTGGTCCACTTACCTTACAATCAGCTTTAGAAAAATCAAGAAATACAATTTCTGCAGATTTAATTCATAAAATAGGAGTTGATCCTGTAATAAGAACTGCAAAAAAAATGGGAATTAAATCTGAACTTGGCAGAAATTTATCACTCTCATTGGGTAGTAGCGAGGTTAACCCACTCGAGTTGACTAGAGCTTATGGAGTTTTTCCAGCGCGTGGTGTTTTATTTGACTCGATATTTATTACTAAAGTCAAAGATAATAAGGGAAAAGTTATTTACGATTATGAATCAGAAAAACTTTTAAATGCGAAAAGAGTTGTAAGTGAAGATTCAGCATTTGTGATGTCTCATATGATGAGAGGAGTTGTTCAAAGAGGAACTGGTTGGAGAATTAAAGACTTAAAAAGACCTGCTGCTGGAAAAACTGGAACTTCTAATGAAGTAATGGATGCGTGGTTTGTAGGATTTACTCCAGAATATGCTGCAGGAGTTTGGGTTGGATTTGATGAAAAGAAAATTAAAATTGGTGATAAAGAAACAGGTGGTTCTGTAGCTTCGCCAATTTGGCTTAATTTTATGAAAAATTTTTTAGACTATAGAGATAAACTAAATTACGAAAAATTAGTTGAAGCAACGCTTCAAGAATCTGAAAAATTAGGAATTGCTTTTAAGGAACCAAAGCCATTAAAGCCACTTGATTTTACAGTTACTGAAGGAGTTACTCCGTACTGGATAGACAAAGGATATGGGCATATTGTTGATAAAGACACTCAATACGCAATTTTGTCATATTTTCTTAAAGGTACTAAACCAGAAAAAGAAATGACACATGAAGAAGAAGTTGATTATTGGAATTCTATGGATTTGTAAAAGTTATTAATAAAAAAAATGGCTAAAATTCTCGAAATTACGCAGCTTGGAAATCCAGTGCTAAGAAAGCAAGCAAAAGAAGTAGAAAACTTATTAGACAAAAATGTTCAAGAATTAATTTCTGATATGTTTTTCACATTAAACGCAGTTAATGGAGCAGGAATTGCAGCTCCTCAAGTTAATGAACTTCTAAGAGTGTTTATAGTATCTTCTCGTCCTACCCCTAGGTACCCTAATGCACCTCAAATGGAAGCATTTACTGTTATCAATCCTACAATTGTTAGCTATTCAGAAGAAATAGTAAGCGATTGGGAGGGTTGTTTAAGTATTCCAAAAGTTAGAGGTTTGGTTCCACGAAGCAAATCCATTATCGCAAATTACTTTGATCTAAAAGGGAAAAAACAAAAAATAGAACTTACTGATTTTCCTGCAAGGGTTTTTCAACATGAGTATGATCACTTAAACGGTATTGTTTTTTTTGACAGAATGGATGATGTAAAAGATATCATGATGGAAAGTGAATGGACTAAGCGGGTCTTAGGTAGAGACAGGGACTGAGAGCTACTGGAGTTTTGATTTTTTGGAGAAGCTTCAGTTAACAGGTAAAAAAACTTCACATAACTCCAAAGCTCTGTGTTCTATAAACTTTTATTCTATCTAACTAGTCAGCCCTGAGAAAGTAAAAAAGAGCAATGAAAAGAATAATCTAGATGGCAGAAGTGGGTAAAAAGTAGTAATTTAAAAACCAGAAAAGTAAAAT
>CALJRW010000104.1 GCA_937976335.1 uncultured bacterium
TTGTAAATGCAAAAATTGTAGTTTTTTTAGATAAGAAAGAACTATCAAACTATAACATTAATAACACTTGTTCAAACTGTTTTTTTAAATTTGATAATAAGCCATCTTTCATGCTTGAAGATTTAACTTCTAACTCCTTTGACTTTGGCATTGATTTCAAACTTATTAAAGACTCAAATATTAAAAATTTAATAAGCTACACAACTAAAGATAGAAGAATTACTGAGATATCACAATTTTTAATATCTCTCGAGCTGGGAGATTTAAAATATAGTAGTTTAGTAAAAAACCTTAAAATAAAAGATATAATTTTATTAAATTTATTAAAATTATATCTGTCAAAAATCAATAATAATCTTTTATATCTACCTCTAAACTTTAAGTATGATTGGGAAAAATTAGATTATTTTCTAAATGCACTAAAAAACAGAAATAATACCATAGTAATTACTTCATCTAACAAAGAAGTGAAAGCACATGTAGATTACCTAATTAATCTTAGTTCAGAAAAAACTATAAAAACAGTTGATTATCACGACTTTAACTCTTCGCTAAATAAAACAAAAACAATTATCGAATACTTAAATTGCAGTAAACAAATATATCAATTCTTTGCTAATACACCTCAAGCGAAAATTAAAGGTCTCAAAGCTAATGATTTTGCACTCACAAGCACTAAAGGAAAAAGATGTAATCAATGTAAGGGAACTGGATTAAATAAACATTTGAGCAAAACTTATCCACTAAGCTGGTTAAGAATGTGTCAAAAATGTAATGGTTCTAGCTACTCGCAAGAGATTCAAGAATACGTATGGAAAGAAAACACAATAAAAGATATTCTAAGTTACAAATTCAGCGAAGTAGATTTCTTAAATCACATCAAAGGATTTAAAATAACAAAGAGCATCATGGAAGAAAATGAACTTGGGTACCTAAAACTTGGAACAAGACTACATGAACTTGAATTTGATGAAAGAAATATCTTAGAAAATGTAAAAAAACTAATAAAGCAAATACAATGAGACCGAGAATATTACCAAGAGATGAACATAGAATTTCAAGAAAACTAATCGATCCAGATGCTCTTAAAATTATGAAAAGACTAAAGAGCTTTGGATTTAAAGCCTATCTTGTAGGTGGAGGAGTTAGAGATATTCTACTAGATAAAAAACCTAAGGACTTTGATATCGCAACCGATGCACTACCTTCAAAAATTAGAAGTATTTTTAGAAATTCTCGAATTATAGGAAAAAGATTTAAACTTGTTCATGTCTATTTTCACTCAGGTAAAATTATTGAAGTTGCAACTTTTAGAGATATACCACTTGAAGCTGTAAATGATAAAGATGTAAAAAATATTATCAAAAGCGATAACTTGTATGGCAATGAATTTACTGACGCACTTAGAAGAGATATTACAATCAATGCACTTTTTTACGATCTAGCAACTTTTTCTATTATTGATTACGTAGGCGGCATTGATGATTTAAAAGAAAAAATAGTTCGAGTAATTGGGGATCCAAAAACAAGATTTGAAGAAGATCCTGTAAGAATCATAAGAGTCATTAGACATGCATGTCGAGCGGGATGTGAAATAGAAGAATCCTGCGCAAAAGCTATTAAAAATAACTTCGAACTAGTTAAAGATAGCTCTCAAGCTAGAATTTATGAAGAATTAAAAAAGGATTTAATGTGTGGACATTTCTATAATATCTTGCATAACTTTTTTAAATATAAAATCATAAAATTTATCTTTCCAGCTTTAAATAAAAAAGAACTCTACAGTAAAAACTCTTCTTTTTCTTATGCTATTAAAAAAGCTGATGAACTGATAGAGCAACAAGAAGTTAATAATTGCACTGAAGTATTTGCCGCAATTGTAGTTTGCCTCTCCATGCAAACCAAACCTCATGAATTTTTTACTACTTTTAAAACTAAAGCAGAAATAATCGAAACAACTGAAGTCATCTTTCAAGGAATCTTAGTTCCCAGAAAAGAAAAAGAAAGAGTTGTAAAACTTTTAGCTGCAGTTGGTAGGTTAGTTAGAAACTATCTCAAAACCTCTGGGGTTCATAGTTTCTCTCAAGATCAGTTTGAAGAACTAAATCAAACAATTGCATTAGTAGAAATGATTGATAGCAAAAATAAATTACCTGAATTAATTTCAGAATTACGGAAGAGAAAAAAAAATACTATCAATAATAAAAATAAAAAGAGAAAAAGAAACAAAAGATGAACTCTACTATAAACTTATATTATAGAAATCTAAAAAAATCTCTACTATCACTTAAACAGTGTTGGATTATTATCCCTGCATCCTTCGCCCTTTTTGTTTTATTTATTTTCTTAAGTCAAAGCCTATCGCTGTTTGGCAGTATGGCTGGTGGCTTCATACTCGCAATTTTGGCAGATTTAGCATTAAGTTTTTATTATAGATGGATATATGTAGTCATAAGAGATAAAAAAATTAGCTTCAATGAACTAATACAATTTGATAAGCAACTATTTTTTAAAATAATCGGCATTTCTTTTTTTCTATGGATTTTACAAGATTTGTTCATTTATGGATTTTCCAAAGGAGTACAAAAAGACGCACTGTTTTTACCTCTTAATCTCATTGTAGTTATTCTTCTAAATGCTCTACCTGAAACTACTTACTTAGAAGATGGAGATGCTGCATACAGTTTTTCAAAATCTGTAGAATTTATTAAAGAAAATTGGATTGAATGGTTCATCCCAATAGTACTGATGCTATCTCCACTTTTAGCATTTTACAGTCCAAAATTTTTATTATTAAATTTAGCTGGTTTAAATTTACTCTTACCAGGCTTTTCGCTTGCCACAACTTGGTCATATCTTCCTACTTATTCTTATTTACTAATGTTATTTACTTTTATCTTAGCACATTGGTTTATGATATTCAGAGGCTTTTTATATCAAGAGCTTTCAACTACTACTAAAAGAAAAAGAGATTTTCAAGCTAGGGCTTAAGCAGACAGCTTATCATCTTCATTGATTTTTTGGACTTCCTATATAAATTATCTCAACAATACGAATTAGATATGATTTGCTTAAAACTTAGATATAATATAAAATCCATTGGGCACACTAAGTTTTGTCCAAAATTTAGAATTAGCCATAAAAACTTAAATACATTAAACTTTTTATATATTAGACTTTTAATATATTAAAATTTAAATATATAAAACTAAATAAGTATGAATAAGCGAAGCACAAAATATATTTTTGTTACTGGAGGAGTTGTTTCCTCTCTTGGTAAAGGCCTAACTTCAGCATCTCTCGGAGCTCTTCTTGAAGCAAGAGGTTTGAAAGTTACAGCTCTCAAGCTTGACCCTTATATTAACGTCGATCCTGGAACTATGAGTCCTTTTCAACATGGCGAAGTTTTTGTAACAGATGATGGTGCGGAAACAGATTTGGATCTTGGTCATTATGAACGTTTTTTAGATCATAAAATGTCTAAATTAAATAATTTTACTGCAGGTCAAGTTTATGAAACTGTTATTGCAAATGAAAGACGTGGTGATTATTTAGGGAAAACTGTTCAAGTAATCCCTCATATTACTGATGAAATAAAAAGAAGAATTCAATTAGCATCAGCTGACTGTGATGTTTGTCTAGTAGAAATTGGCGGAACTGTTGGTGATATTGAGTCTCTACCCTTTATTGAAGCAATTAGACAATTAAGAGCTGATGTAGGTCCTGAAAACGTATTATATGTTCACATTACACTTGTTCCCTACATAGCTGCTGCGAAAGAGTTTAAAACCAAACCAACTCAGCACTCTGTAAAAGAACTAACAGGCTTTGGAATAATACCAAATATTATTGTTATGCGTTCTGAAAAAAGACTAGAAGATCAAGTTAAAGAGAAAATAAGTCTTTTTTGTAATGTCCCAAAAGATTGCGTAATAAATGCTGTAGATGTTTCCAATATTTATGAAGTCCCACTAGTACTTCACAAAGAAGGCTTAGATGATAAAGTAACACAACTTCTAAATATCTGGTCTGGCGCTCCTAAGCTAAAACCGTGGCAAAAGATACAAAAAGTTAAAAATAATCCAACAAATGGAAAAGTTCGAGTCGCCATGACTGGGAAATATGTTGATCTTGTAGAAAGCTATAAAAGTATTATTGAAGCTCTACATCATAGTGGCTTTGCTAATGAATGTGAAGTTGAAATAGCCTATATTGATAGCGAATCTATTGAACAACATGGAATTAATTCTGTTCTTAAAAATATTGGCCAAATTGACGCTTTTTTAATACCTCATGGATTCGGCGACAGAGGGACTGAAGGAAAAATTGAAGCTACAAAATATGCTCGTGAAAATAAAATTCCATTTTTTGGAATATGTTTAGGCATGCAAATGGCAGTTATAGAATATGCACGCAATGTTGCTGGAATAAATGAAGCTACAAGTGCTGAGTTTAATCCGAAATCAAAATTTAGAGTAATTGATTTAATGGAAGATCAGAAAATAGTTGCTAAAAAAGGAGGTTCGATGAGACTTGGGTCTTGGCCATGTACATTGAAAAAAAATTCTCTTGTTCACTCTTTGTATGGAACTGATAAAATTGATGAAAGACATAGACATAGATTTGAAGTCAATAATAGCTTTAGAGAAAAGTTAGTAACTGCAGGTCTAAGTATTTCTGGAACATCTCCTGACGAGGAGTTAGTAGAAATTATAGAAATAGAAAATCACCCATGGTTTATTGGAACACAATTTCATCCTGAATTTAAATCAACTCCTATAAATTCTCATCCTCTTTTTAAAAGCTTTATAAAAGCAGCTTTAAACCAAAGAGATCGTAAAAAAAAAAGAAGATAAGGTTGTGTCTATGCAATTGTCGGCTTAGTTTTTTCTCGATACTTTTACACAGCTTAACTCTCTCACTATAGATGATTGTCTGTTTTCTGAGTTAGAATTTGTATCAATTTTCCAGCTAATGTATACTAAAATTAATGAAAAACTTTAAAATCAATGAAAATATAACTATTGGGAATGAAGAATTAGTCTTCTTTGCTGGCCCCTGTCAAATTGAAAGTAGAGAACATTGCATAAGAATTGCAGATTTTCTTTGTGAAATTGCGCAAAAAATTAAAATTAATTTAGTTTTTAAATCTTCCTATGACAAAGCAAACAGAACAAGTATAAAAAGTAAAAGAGGAGTTGGCTTAGAAGAGGGTTTAAAAATTTTAAAGGAAATAAAAGAACAATTCAATGTGCCAGTAGTTACTGACGTTCACACTCCTGAACAAGTAAATTCAGTTGCAGAAGTTGCTGATGTAATTCAAATTCCAGCTTTTCTTTGTAGACAAACAGACTTATTAGTTGCTGCAGGAAATTCGGGTAAAGTAGTAAACATCAAGAAAGGTCAATTTTTACATCCTGATGACATGCTATATAGTGCAGAAAAAGTGGCAAGCACTGGAAATCAAAAAATAATTCTTTGTGAGCGCGGAACAAATCATGGATATCGCGATCTGGTAGTTGATTATAGAAGTTTTCAAACCATGAAAAACCTTGGATATCCTGTAATTTTTGACGCTAGTCATAGCGTTCAAGTTATGGGAAGTGCTGGTGGTAAAACTGGAGGGAATCGCGATTTCATAGAACCACTCTCACACGCAGCGTCTAGTTTTCGCGTGAATGGTTTTTTTGTTGAAACACATGACGACCCAGACAATGCACCTTCTGATGGACCTAATATGTTAAAAATTTCAGAAATTGAGAATTATTTTACAAAACTTGTTAAACTAAATAAATTTTATTCCGATTTGTAAAAAATTAATAATTAAACAAGCTAAAATAGTCTTAGGAAAACAACAATGTACCTAACCAGAAAACAAAGTATCAATATAGCGATTGCAATTATTGTACTTTTTTTTATAACAGCTTTTTTAATTGGTAGCATAAAAAGCACAAATAATTCACAAGCAATTGAAACCGCAGAAAATTTAAACACTGATAAGAAACAAGAAGAAAGTGCTCAAACAGGATTTAAGTTAAGAGAATTTCATAGAACTGAAACTAAAGATGGTAAAAAAGTATGGGAAATAAAAGCAGAATCAGGTATTTACAAAGAAAAAGATGATACAACCGAAATATTTAATCCCAGATTGTGGTTTTATAAAGAAGATGGAAAAATTATAACATTATCATCAAAACGTGCACTTGTTAAAATGGTAAATGCTCAAATTGATAATGTTGAATTATATAATTCTGTAGTTATGAATATTGGAGAAGAAACTACAGTTAAAACTAAAAAAGCTACCTATAATAAAAATGAGGAATTAGTGACATCAAAAGAAAAAGTTTACATATCGACCGATGTAATTGAAACTACTGGCATCGGATTAGAGGCTTATTTAAAAGAAAAAAAATATAAATTACTTCGGCAAGTTAAAAGTTTAATTAATCCTAAAAATAATAAATCGCAAAAAAAGGATGTACAATGAAAATCTTGTTTTTAATTATGTTTACACTATCATTAACGCTGACATTCAGTTCATCTGTGCTTGCAGTTCCCGATACAAGACTTGTAGATAAAGATTTTGGTAAAAAAATCACAGTTGTCAATGCAGATACTCTAACTTTATTTTCTGAAAAGAGAAAATTTATATACGAAGGCAACGTTACAGTTGTTCAAGGCGATATGACTATGGAGTCAGAATTACTTGAAGGTAATTATACCGAAACAAATGAAATTGAAACATTAGTAGCTAAAAAAAACGTACATATTATCAAAGGAGAAGGAATTGAGGCTAGTAGTCAAAGAGCTGATTACAATAGTAGTGATGAAACTTTATTACTCACTGAAGATCCTGAAATTAACCAAAAAGATAGCATTCTAACTGCAGATCAAGTCAAGATTTTTTTAAATGAAGATAGAAGTGTTGCTGAAGGCGATGTTCGTGTAAAAATGGTTCAGGCTGAAACTGAAATTAAAAAAGAAAAGAAAGAAAGTTTGAAAGACCAAAAATGACAATCGTGTTAAATATCCCTGGATACCAAAATTCTTTGGAAGGTCATTGGCAAACCTTTTGGGAGAATGAGTTTGATTGGTTTAAGAGAGTTAAAATGCCAGATTGGGAAAATCCTAAAAAAAATGAATGGCTACCTACATTAATCAAAGAAATTGAGAACTGCAAAGAAGCGCCTGTATTACTGGCTCATAGCTTAGGCTGCCCCAGTATTGCCTTGTTACCAGATAGCGTTAAATCAAAAGTAAAAGGAGCTTTTATGGTTGCTTGTCCTGACCTAACTAATGCTAATATACCTCCGACTCTAGTAGCTTCTTTTACTCCTGTTCCAAAAGCTACTCTTCCTTTTCCTAGTATTTTAATTGCAAGTTTAAACGATCCTTATTGTAAGTTAGATGTAGCTAAAAATTTTGCTAATTGTTGGGGATCTCATTTTATAAATCTTGGTCCTAAAGAACACATAAGTTATGAAGCTGTTGGGACTTGGGATTTTGGGAAAAAAATGTTTCTTGAGTTTATCAATAATTTGTAGAAAAGCTAAAAAATTCTGAAAATAAAAATAAATCTCAAAACCTGAATTCGGGATAAAAAAAATACTCTATAATTCCCTATGTTCTACAGAAAAAGTACAATTTTCCATATCAAACATATTCACTAGCTTTTCAGCAATTGCAACAGAGCGATGTTTTCCACCAGTACAACCTATCCCTATATTTAAATAAGCCCTTCCTTCTTTTTGAAAACTAGCAATTAAAAAATTAAGTAAATCAGATACTTTTATCAGAAATTTCTTAGTTTCTTCTAATTCTAAAACAAAGTTTTTTACAGCCTGATTCGTACCATTTTTTTCTCTCAAATTATCAATATAGTGCGGGTTAGGAAGAAATCGTAAATCAAAAATTAAATCGCAAGTTATGGGTGCTCCATACTTAAATCCAAAAGATAAAAAATTCACTTTGAGATTAGAGGCTTTTAAAACTCCAATATCTTCCTCAATGCTTTTTTTTAACTTAACTTTAAGCTGATTTAAATTCATATTAGTAGTATCAATTACTAAATCAGAAGCTATCTTTAAAGCATACAGCTCCTCTTTTTCTCGCCTAATAGTATCTTCAAGAGTAAGATCTAATTTTTTTTTAAATTTAGGGTGAGGTCGTCTGGTTTCGCTATATCTTTTTAACAAAGTCTCTGCATTGCAATCTAAAAAAATTAATGTAGCACTTTCCTGGGATCTGATAAATTCAATATCTTTATCAATTGTTTCATTATTTACTAAATCAAGCAAAATAGCTGTTTTTTGAAATTCTTGATCCACAGAACTCTTATGCTTTAAGAAATCTTCATACAAAGAGACTGGAAGATTAGAAACTGTATGAAATCCTAAATCTTCACAAAAAGATAAAGTTGTTGTTTTTCCAGCTCCTGAAAGTCCAGCAATAAATATTATGTCCTTAGACATTTAGCTTTTCCTAATACTCTAGTGATGACTAGTTTGTTTTTCCTTGTTTTTTCTAAGTTGAGCGCTTATTGAATCGACTAAAGAATCGACAGATTTATACATATCTTCCGTTTCTTCGGTATCTTTAAAAGTTGATCCATCATAGTTAAACGTTATTTCAGCAATTTGCCTTTTTCCTTCAACCTTAAAAACCATATCAGCAGATGATAATGCAGATATGTATTTATTAAAACAAGTTCCAAACTTCTTTTTAGCGTAATCTTTTAACGAGTCAGATGCATCCATGTTTTTAAACGCTACATTCCACGCAAATTCAGCATTATTAATTTCCATATTTCCTCCTTTAATTAGTTAACTTATATACTACTCGACATTAGGTTTTACCATTTTTTTCTTGAAATTTATGCATAGCATAAATTCAGATTTATTTATTCGAGCAGTATATGTGCTTATTTCGGCAAAAAATGGCTTCGCCATTGTTTTGCTCGCCCAACAAACTCAAGTCATTTAAAAACTTAAATAA
>CALJRW010000105.1 GCA_937976335.1 uncultured bacterium
ATATAGTCACCGATTTTGAGTTTTTCCTAAAAACTCAAAAAGTTTGGTGATGAGTGAGACTTTGGCTTTAGCCAAATCGAACCAATATAAACGCATATACTAAAACACAAAGCTTAGTCAAAGACGTTTAGTCTTTGACAAAAAAATGGAAAAACCTAATGTGTGTTAGTATATACGAGTGCTGAATCTGTTTTATAAAGTTGCTTAAATGAAATTCACAGCGTAGTACATTTTCTATTCAAAACAGGAAATTTAATTAAAGTAAGTATTGGAAGTAAAATAAACGCCGCAGGAAGATATAAACGTTTCTGCTCCCCAAATTGAAAACTTAAAAATAATAAAATTTGTAAATAAGAAGCTAAAATAAGTATTAAAAGTGACCTATTCTTTGCACTCATCAATATTTTTGGCAAAAGCAATATCGAAATAATTATTATAGGAAGTTTACATAATAAACCTGATTTTAAATTAAAAAATCTTTCATAAAAATTACTATAAAATATTTCTAAACTAAATTTATGTTTAGAATAAACATCAGAAAATAAATATTCCCCATTCTTAAAACTATAGGCCGAAGCATAACCTCCAGCTATGGGCTCACCCCAAATAATATTATTTACATACAAAATTGTTAAAATAACTAAAGAACTAAAAGCAAGAATTTTAAGAGAGCTCAAAAAATGTCTATCAGAAGAAAATTGAAATAATATTAGGAATGGCAAAAATAAGAGATTTGTCCATCTAGTCCAAATAGCAAAACCTAGTAAAATACCAGAAAATATAGGCTTTTTTGAAGATAAGGCAAAACTCAAAATGACAAAAGCTGTTGCTGCCACATCATAAGAAAACGTATAAATCGACCCATAAAGCCCCGCCATAAAGGAAGCAACAAGAGACCAAGCGAATGCATTTTTTTGACTTGTATAGCGACACATAATTAAAAAAACAGAAAGTATTGCAAGAATTGCTAGCATTTGTGTGTGAATCCAAAAACCAAGATCACCAAAAACTGCATACATTGGTAGCGCCAATACAGCATTTAAAAAAGGATGTTTAGGATAAAGCTTTCCATTTTTCCCAACTGAGAAAACATCTTGCCAATAAGGAGTATCTGGATTTTCTTTACTTAATTTTAAAACTCTTTCATAAGTTTCATTTAACTTTGGAAACTGAAAACTTTGATTCTTGTAAAGACTTCTTGTAACACTAGCTTGAACAGAAGCTGGATTTGAGTCAAAAAAATTAAATCCTTTTAAGTGATTGGTATAGCTAACAATACAAAGAATAGAAAAATGCCATAGGCAGAGAATTAGTATTAATTTATGATTTTTTTCCACTATCTTACTCTGGTTATTAACTAGCTATTTTTAAGAAACTATTTACCATCAAACTTATAAATTAGCATCTACTATTTCTAACATCAGGCACTTAAGCTATATTTGACTAAGCATTTAATACTGTTAATAATGCCTTAAAATCTGATAACTAAGAACTAAGTGCTGCCACCAACATTTGAACTGTTAAGATTTAGTTAATTTGTGAAAAAAACCTAATAATCGACAAAAATTTTGCAAAGTTTCGTAATTTGTAAGAAAAACACATAAAAATTAATATATTACAATAGATTCTAGGGTTTAGCTACAAGATTAGTTATTTAATCCTATTTTTTCATTGACAAATATTCCCAAAATATGGGAATATTTGTTGATGGAAATAGAGATTTACAATAAGCTTCAAAAGTTTGCCAAAGAGCTAGATGAAGTATTTACCATAAAAGATCTTGAGGCAATTCTTGGTAGCTCTTCTAATGGAGCTTTCTATAGAAAGCTAGAAGAACTTATAGATGGACAAGCTTTAATCAAAGTTAAAAATGGCATTTACGCAACTACTAAAGCAAAATTAACATCAATTGCTAGTCGAATATGTCCAAAGTCATATATCAGTATGGGAACTGTATTAGCTGACAAAGCTATCATTGGTACTGTAGGATACGGAGTCAGGGCTATTAAACTTGGACCAGCACGAAAGTACAATCTTTCCTTGGGAACAGTTGAGTTTCTAACTATTACACCTAAGTTGTTTTTTGGATTTGAATGGCTAGGGGATAGCTTTTTTGCTACTGCCGAAAAAGCTTTTCTTGATACTTGCTATTATTACTATAAGCAAAAAAAATTCTTTTTCGATCCTCTAAGTGATATCAATATGGAGTTACTAGATTTTAGAATAGTAGATGAGTACCTACTTAAATATGATAAGCGTTTTGTGAGTTTTTATAAAAAAAATTGGGAGCTAGATGCAGACTGAAGAACAAAGACTTTTAGCCAAAATTTTAGATTTGTTTTCGCAAAAGTTTGGGAATAAAGCTGTCCTTAGGGGAGGTATGGTACTTAGGATTCTGGGATCAGCTCGCTTAACAAATGATCTAGATTATGTATTTGTTCCATATAAATCTAAGAACGATATTGTAAAAGAGATCTTAGAGTGCTTAAAGACTATTGAATCTGCAGAAATCAACCATTCGTTAAATTCAAAGGGCTTAAGAGTTAATATCAAGGTAGGTGACACTAGAGTTCAAGTTGAAGCTAAGGTAGCACTTGAAATGAAAACTATAGCAATATCAACAAGCCTGTATTCTCCAAAGTATGAACTACCAAAACGCGTTATTCATGTCGTGGATCATAGTATATCCTTAGCAAATAAAATGGCTGCTTGGAATGAGCGTAGATTGATTAGAGATGTATTTGATATTTGGTATTTTTTATCTTTGGATGTTTTGCCAAATCGTGAAGTCTTAGAAAAAAGACTTAAAAAGCCTCAATATTCTAGAGCTGTTTCAGAAGAGGAGTACTTTCAAGGTAAAGATTTCCGCAATTTTTATAAATTCTATAAAGCAAAAGTAAAGTTAATAACGCAAGATGAAATAAAAGAAGCTTTAGGGCAATATTTACCCACAGAAGACTTAATAGGTTTGGAACAACTCTTTAAAGCCTCATTGATTAAGCTGACGTGACTAATTTAGTTAAGATCCTTTAGAGTTATTAAGATTTTCCCAATTCTGTTCGGTATAACGTTTCAGCCGGCCATCAACTTAACTAAGTGGTGCCACCAACATTTAAACCGTTAAGATTTAGTTAATTTGTCAAAAAAAATCTCATATATCGACAAAAATTTTGCAAAGTTTCGTAATTGAGTAACATTTGTAAGAAAAATTATGTTTACAAAGTTGGTGGCACCAGTTCCTCACCCTTTTTATTCCTTGCTCCCAAAAGCAAAAGAAAAAACTGATAGCACCTATCCAACTTGGGAAACTGAAGGGTGGAAGCTTTATGCAGCTTTTCAGGCAGATACTTATTTATTAAGACAGTATTTAGGTAGTACTAATCCTGAATTTTTTATCCCCTGTATGGGGCATAATATATTATCAACACCTAACACTCTTTATACTGTTTTAATTCATCCCTATATTATAACAGTAGAAGTAACACAAAAATTTGCAAACTTGGTTGATGATTTGTTTTACAACACAAAGTCTAAAAATGATTTAGAGTTAAATAAAGTTAGTGAATTAATTACTAGTCAAAGTAATATTGTTTTTTCAATTAAGCATGATGTATCTAAAGCAAATTCTTTACAGAAAAAATTTCTAGATTTTTATGGTTTAACTTTGTAGAGTTTCTCTGTATTTATGATGTTCTGAAGTAATATTGAATTATTTAAATCTTAAATAAATTGACAGAAAAAGTGATGGAATAACAATCCCGCATTCAGTCCTCCATGAATAAGAATCATATTTGAGTAGGCTCTTCAAACCAGCAAACATTACTAGTAGATCGACTTGTGGACGGAAGCAATTTGTCATGACCTCAAAGATATCAGAAATAAAATCTTTTTCTTGAGGAAAAATTTCAGATAGCTCATTTGCATGAACAGCTGTTACTGGGGAAAGTCGAGGATTAAACAAAATATTACACATATTAAAGCTCTTTTTAAGCTAAACTGTTGTTTTTTTTAGCTTATTTTTCCCTTTCTCTTATTGCAATAAGTCAATTGGCAATAACTATAGAAAGTCCAAAAAGTAATTTCCAAAAAAGAGCTTTTTGGACTTTCTATAGATCTTCTAGGCTAAATAAAAAATGCAGAGAGATATTTTAACAAAAATAACTAACAAGTAGAAACTACGTTCAATCAGAATAAAAGCTAGAAAACATATTGAATTTATTGCCGTTGAAATGCAAATCGTTTTATTTTATCAATGAATCGTCTTGTATAAGACTTCCTTGTATTAAACGGGATATCTTCCGTTTCTCCACCATGTTTGTAGAAGAGTTTGTATGCAAGTGCTATTGTTATATCGCTCGCATAAGGTTTTTCATTTGTTAAAAATGGTAGTACAGCTTTTCTTACAAATTTACCCTCTTTATACGTATCAGTATGATGTTTTCTAGTATGCTCAGCAAGTCGAACTTTATCTAACATTTGTAAAAGAAAGTGCGCACAAAGATCGTTACGCGTTGCATTTAAAATTTTGTTTACATCTTCCTTGGTATGTAATGTGTGGTTAGAAAATTTGATGTACTTAGGATTATTTGCATTTTGTAAGATATCAGTTTTTCTTGCTTCCTGATCTTTGCCAACAGGCACTGTTGCCATTTTATATATTCGGAGAATGTCATTTAGAGTATGAAGATAGTAAGCTGAGCTTCTGTCTCTAATCCCTTCGTCGATCATAGTGTTACAAGTGGATATTAGTTTTCTATCCTCATCGTTCATACCTTCACTTTCTAATTCTCTAAGTTTTTCAGGACTTCCGCTTCTTTTTTCAAGCTCCGTTGCTATCCTACCTCTTTCATCGATAACTGTGGTAGACTTAAGAATTTCGAGTAAGTTATGAAAGGTTGTAGTCGGGGCAAAATGATAAAGAAGACTTTTCCTAACACTAGTATCTTCTACTGCAAGAAAGCTTATTGGATTTATAGATCTATTCTCATCAATAATGCCAGATAACTGCTTTTCTCCTTCAGTTAAGTTCCCTAAATCTATTCTTAAGGAGTCAACTTCTTTACTTCTATATCCAAGTACTGATAGCTGAGCTAAAGCGCTTTTATTCCTAGTTAATTGAGCGGCTAAGTCTTCTACTCGTTCTCTAAATCTCCTTTCATCTCTCTCTGCTTTTTCTGTAGATGGTTTAGTTCTCTCTTTCTCTTCAGGTAATTGTTCCTCGTCAGTATTTTCCTTAACTGGCCATAAAGAAATTTTTCCAGATTTGTTTCCATCAATTCGTCCTAGTAGAAAAGCCGCATTAATCAAGTTTTCTTGAGTGCCATTCTCGGGCTTTGATAGATACTCCTGAAGTGGAGCAACCATGGTTTCACCTTTATAATTTATTTCAAAAAGATGTTGTAAAAAAGCTGAAACTAATTCGTCGCTGCTTCTTGAATCTGTTAGAATACCTGCAAGATTTTGATAATCTAAAGATCTAGAATTTTTTACTAAGTTTTTAAAGGCAAGCGCTTGTAGGGTAGGAGTACTTCTTTCTATAGAGTCATTTACATTTTGAGGAATATTGCTAAGGCCATCAAATTCTTTTTCCATCTTCCAGATAAGACTCAGAGCTAAGTTGGCAACATCTACTTGTTCAATTCTTATTACTTCTTCAATGATATTTGTTAGTAATTTTATTGATGAACTTTGATCTGATTTTTCTTCTAAATTAAAGGCTAAAAGAAGTACTTTTTGAAGTTCAGGTGCACTTTCAGAGCTAGCAAGAGTAAGTAGTTGAGTATTTGTTAGACTACTCTTATATGTCGCTATGGCACGTAACTTAAGTTCAGAATTATCAATGTTACTGTATTCTGCAACAAACTTTTCTGCTGATGTAGTATGAGCGCTTTGAGCAGATAAAGGTTGGACTTTTTGATCCAAAAAATCAACGACCTTAGAAAGTGCCTGATCAAGATCTCTTAATTCACGTGTTTCCATTTGATGTAAAACATCTAAGCTTGGACCTGTTTCTTGAAGGAGCCCAATTAGCTTGCCTATATTATCAGCGTTTATGCTGGCTGGTGTAGTTCTGGATTTAGTTGCCATTATTTCTCTTTTTCCCCAGAAATAGAGCTAAGCTCAAGTAGAAAAGGTTGTAATACTTTGTTTAGTTCAAGGGGCAGGTTTTTACATTTAAGTAGTTGGCTTAATTTATTTTTGATACTGCTTATATAGTGTTCTCTATTTTTCTTTTCTTCTCTCTCGTTCATTTTTTCTTGTTCTCCATATTCTAAATAGTTATGGGGAAGTTTTTCTTGCTGGTTATATAGTTATCCCAAAAAGTAATTTCCGAATAATTCTTTCTTGAAAACCTTCGGTTTCCTTGTAAGTTATTGATTTTGGGATAACTATTTGTTGTCCCTTCGGGGATATAGAAAGTCAAAAAAGCTTTTTTTAGGAAATTA
>CALJRW010000106.1 GCA_937976335.1 uncultured bacterium
GATTAGCTCGCGATAAGTATGTTTTTTCATGCTTAGTAAATTCAAGAAAAAAGTTAATTTGTCATGCTTCAAATTTCTCTCAGCAAAATGAACCTTTGAAATTAAGTAGGTTATTATTGTCAGATTCAACTAAAAATAATGCAAATAATATTTTAGAATTCTATGATGATGAACGTTCTCAAAAAGAAAAATCTTCTATAGAAATTTCTGAAAGGCAAGATTTATATAAGATGAGTGACCCTCAGCACGAAGATCCAATCAAAAGTATTGGAGTTACAGGTTTTAGAGATTATTTGCAATGTCCGTACCGTTTCTACTTAACTCATGTTCTTAGGCTTAAGGAAACGCAGGATGGATTTACGGAGCTACCAGCAGGTTATTTTGGAAATATCATACATGCCATCCTTGCAAAGTTTGGTGAATCAGAGCTTGCTCAGGAAACAAGTCATGAAAAAATATTTGAATTTTTAGAGTTTGAATTAGATAGTTTCTTTAAGTTTTCATTTGCATCATCTGCATTCCCAGCCCTTAGAATTCAAAATTTAAGTTTGAGAGAGCGTTTAAGAATGTTTTCAAAAATTCAGGCTGATTGGTGTGCTGCGGGTAATATTATTAAGTTTATAGAAAAAGATATTGAACTAAAAATTCAAGATGAATTTGTTGTTAAAGGAAGAGTTGATAGAGTTGATTTTAATGAAAATACTCAAACTTGGTCGATCATTGATTATAAAACAGGCGATGAGCTTAAAACCCCTATGAACGTTCATCAAAAAGGAGATGGTTGGATAGACTTACAACTCCCTTTGTATCAATTTGCTCTAGCTAAAGATTTGGAAAAAATACATCAAGGCGAAATAACATTAAATTTTTTCTCTCTTCCTGCTGAATTAGAAAAAGCAAAAATTATTCCTGCTTCTTGGGGAAAGTCAGAATTAGAAGAAGCGCTTAAGTTAGCAAAAGAAATATCTACAAAGGTTAAAAGCAAGGTGTTTTGGCCACCAAGCGATCCAAAATTAAAACAAATTAAGTATGATAATTTTGCTCAACTTTTTCCAGAGAATTTTCAATGAGATATCTTTTCACAACGATCAGTAAGCCTTCAGGATTGTTCAAGGTCGAGTATTTTCAAATACTTAAAAATGAAGAGATTGAGCAATCATGGAGGCTTACTCGATGAAAACTTTTCCATCTACATTAGTAAGGGCAAGTGCCGGGTCTGGAAAGACAACTCAGTTAAGCGATCGTTATATTGAGCTGCTTTTGGCGGGAGTTAATCCTGAAAAGATACTAAGCACTACATTTACTAAAAAAGCTGCAGGTGAAATATTTACAAGAATATTCAATAGACTTGCTACTGCTTATTTATTACCCGAGAAAGTAACTTCGACCTGGGTTAAAGAACATAGTAAAGAAAAAATAGAAAAAGCATTAAATGCGTTGATTGCTAGTCAACATCGCGTTCAAATTACAACAATGGATAGTTTCTTTATTTCTATTTTAAAAGCCTTCTCCCTAGATTTCGGTATTTTGCCTGGTTGGGAACCAACAGAAGATCCTAAAGTTGCTTTTAGTGATGCACTATCAAAAGTGTTAAGAGAAGTGGATTCTGGTGTAATGGCTGGTTTGCTTCAGTTTTTAGGAAGTGGAAAATTTAAAAGATCGGTAGTTAATTTAATATCTTATGAATTTTCTAATCTTTATGATTTATACCAAGAAACGAACGATAATGCCTGGAATTGGCTAAAAGTTAAAAAACCGTTTGATGAGGAAAAGTTAATTGAATTTTCTAAATTTTTAGACGATTTTGAAATCCCTTTAACTAAAACTGGAAAAACTCCTAATTCACTTTGGAAGAAAGCAATTGATAAGTTAAAGCTCTCTATTAGTTCTGAAGATTGGACTGCAGTTTTAAGCAATGGACTTATAAAAAAAGTTTTAGCAAAAGAAGAAAAATTTTCTAGCTTTGAAATTCCTTCTGACTTACAAGAAATTTTGAAAAATATTTTAGACTATACACGTTATATTCTTCTTGGAAAGATTAGTAAATCTAATTTAGCAGCAAGCACAATTCTAAATTTAATAGCCATTGAGTTAAATAAAATAAAAAACGAATCAGGTAAGTTAAGTTTTACTGATATTAAAACTATTTTAAAAGAGAAATTAAGTGATAATTTGTCAGAGGAAATTTATTATCGACTTGATTCAAAAATTTCTCATTTACTCCTAGATGAATTTCAAGATACTTCAAGAACTGAGTGGAGTATCATTTCAAAAATTGTTGATGAAATAATGTCTAAGAGTAGTCCTAATAGTGAGGATTTAAATGAAAGTTCTTTTTTTTGTGTTGGAGATGAAAAGCAATCTATATATGAATGGAGGGGTGGGGTTCCAGAATTAATCTCAAGTTTAGAGAAAAGGTATCAAAATTTATCTGTGCTGCCTATTAGTTCAACCTACAGATGTAGTGCTGTAGTTCTTAGTTTAGTAAATAAAATATTCACAAATTTAAAAAATAATCCGGCACTTAGTAAGTTTCCTGAAGTGAGTGAGTATTGGTCAAATATTTTCGATGAACATACAAATGCTTTAGGAATAAACTTTGGAGATACTGAAGTTATTGAATTCAGTGAAAGTGATGATGTAGATCAAGAAAAGCAAGTAGCAGAGTTTGTAAATGAATTTTTATCAAAAAATCCAAATTTATCAATTGCTATTTTAACAAGGAGTAATCTAGGTGTTCAAAAACATGTTGCTGCTCTTAGCAAACTAGGAATTAAAGTTAGTGAAGAGGGAGGAGTGACTTTAGATAATTTCAAAGAAGTTAAGCTTTTTATCTCTTTGTTAGAATACGTTGATAATCCAGATAACAGCTTAGCAATGTTTCATGTACTTAATTCTATACTGATGGCAGAAGTTAAAAAATTAGATGTGGATATGATGAAAAGAAAAATTTACAAAAAGGGATATGGAGCTTTTCTAGATGATCTTGCCTTAAAAATGAAACTAAGAACTAATCCAATTATTAAAAAATTAATTCAACATGCCTTTATTTTTGACCAAGATTTTAAAGGAAAAACTTCAGAGTTTATTGAATACATAAAAACAAGAAAAATTATTAATCAAAAAGATTCAAGAGTTAGGGTTATGACAATTCATGCTTCTAAGGGGCTTGGTTTTGATTGTGTTATTTTGCCTGAACTTGATGGTAAGTTAACGTTTCAAAGAGCGCCTTTGTATTTAGTTGATAGAAAGTCCCCTGAATCAGCGCCACATAAAGTGTCTAGAATGACAAAAGAAGCAATTAGAGAATTTTCACCTGAATTGCAAAAAATGCATAGAGCCGCAGTTGTAGCTAAAGTTAAGGAAAGTTTATGTACTTTGTACGTTGCCATGACTCGGGCTAAGAGTCATTTGTATATGTTTGTTCCGAAAGTTAAAGAGGGTAAGAAGGCTGGGGCTACTTATGCTGGAATATTGCAAGAGATTTAGCTCTTAGTATTCATAAATAAACACATATACTGCTCAAACAAATAAAACTGAATTTATGCTATGCATAAATTTCAAGAAAAAAAACGGTAAAACCAAATGTCGAGCAGTATATACTAAAACACATTAGGTTTTACCGTTTTTTTGTCAAAGACTAAACGTCTTTGCCTAAATTTTGTGTTTTAGTATATGCGGTTTTATTGGTTCGATTTGGCTAAAGCCAAAGTCTCACTCATCACCAAAAATTTTTAAGTTTTTAGGAAA
>CALJRW010000107.1 GCA_937976335.1 uncultured bacterium
GAAAAAAGAACAAAGCGTTAATCGAGTGTTAGGGGGAACGAATCTTGTTGTTTATCTCTCTCTAGTTATTGCCTTTTTTGCTTTTGTCCTTTTATATTACTACGGATAGGTAATTGTGTGTTCGACAACTTCTTCCATAGGAGTGGTTTTATTTTTTGTGAGTGGCTGTATATTTTGACCACTTTTATCACTTCCTTTGTCGTCACCACCACCTTTGTCGTCACCACCACCTTTGTCGTCACCATCACCTTTGTCGTCACCATCACCTTTGTCGTCACCATCACCTTTGTCGTCACCACCACCTTTATTATCTCTAAGAACCTTACTAAAGCATGCTATTTCCATCTTTTTATATAAGTCGGCGAAAAACACACTAAATATTAAAATAATTAAATGAGTCGTAACAAGGGCTACATAATCACTTATTTGAATTTGAGCGCTAGGTTTTACACTGTGATCAATTTCCATTGCTGCAGCAAAAACCACAAAGACCATAAGAGTTATAAGCACCAAGAAAATAGAGGTAGCTTCTTTTTTACTAATACATTCTTTTTCTTTAGTGGTTCTTATAAGTGAGAGAGTAGAAGAGCCAAGACAAGCAATACAAAGAGGTGTAATTATTGAAGAGAGCCCTACTTTATAGGGGAAGTCAAAAGTAATAGAAAGAACAAGAAGTAAAACTTGAAAAGAAATTGTAACAAAAAAAACAACTTTTAGAAATAATTCTATTTCCTTAGAAATTCTACTCATGTTTCATTGGGTTTAGATAGGATGCGAAGATAATAAATGTTAACAGTTTTTGAGATAGTCTCCATTAAGTTCTCTATCTAAATACCTATCATATAAACGCTTAACACTAGAGGCGTAGAATTTTTTCCCTTTCGATGTCGTAAATCCATTTTCATTTAAAGCACCACTAATCTTATTATAAGACAAACCACTTTTTCTATACTCAACAATTAGGGGGGTAGCTTTTCTATTGTTTAAGTCGTTCTTTGCTTTCTCTGAAAGCACCCGTCTTCCTTTCGCCCTTCCTTCATCAGAGAAATTTTCAGTCTTACCAAGTTTTACTCCTTTCTTCTTTAGTTGCTTTAATGCTTGTGATGTTCTAATACTTATAATCTCTCTTTCTCTCTGTGCTAGTCCTGAGAAAATTGAGAGTGTAAGGCTGTCAGTATTTGGAAGGTCACAGCAAATCAAACTATTTGACCCCAATTGCTTTTTGATTTTGAATGTATGTTCAACATCTCTAGAGAGCCTATCAAGCTTGGCAACAATCAAACAAAAGTTATTTTCTATACAGTAGGAGAGAGCTTGCTTAAGTTCTTTTCTCTTTTCGATACCTTTTCCGCTTTGTGTTTCATTGAATTGCTTTACAATCAAACCTTTGTATTTATCAACATAGTGTTCTACAATTTGCTTCTGTGCATCAAGACCAAGACCTGAGCGTTCTTGTTTGTCAGTGCTAACTCTGTAGTATGCTACAAACTGGGTTTTACTGGTCATAATTGAGTTTATACGATTCTAAAAAGGGGCGTTCTAAGAACGTTATATCGTAAAAATATTACATTTTTACGTAATATATCCAATAGAAACCCCCCTTTTTGCAGCTTGACAAAAAAGTAAAGAGTAGATAATGCTTTAGTTAGAAGTAATAAATTTTCCAGTTAGACTTTTTCGGGTATTAATTTGTAACTTTAAAGATAACATCAACTCCTAGGTTGTGAAAAAGTACCTTTTCTCTGAAAATAAACTCTCCGTAATCGTTTAATTTAAAAACGATAGAAAATAAAATTCCGAAAAAAAAAAGTTACCTCTAGAAGAAAAGTATATAGGTGTATCCGTTTGGGTAATTGATAAGCAATAGAGTAGGGGAGATAGAACTTTGTAACAATTTGTTTTTTAAAAAAAGAAAGAGTTGTTCTAGTTTGTGACCATTAGAAAGTTACAAAACGTAACACAAGCTTTTGACAATTTCGATTATATTTATTTAAGGAACCTTAAAAAAGACTTGTATATGGAAAGCATTTTTGAGTTATTGCGCATTGGGAGCAGTTATAGTTCTAGTTTGAAGGAGAAAGAGATTGGTTATAAGGTATTTCTTATTAGAAAGTGAGTATATTTGACCCAATAAAAAAAAGGGGGCTGGAATCCCCCTCTTAAATTATTATTGCTTAAGACCACGAATCAAAGTAACTCTCATCAGGTTACCTCGATTTTAAAAATGTGGCTAAAAATCCTCGTACTCCACACATCATTAGTTGTGGATGCGGGGGTTTTTACATTTAAAATATAATTAGAAATAGAATATAATTATATTCTAAATTGTGTTACAAACCTACAATAACTATTACGCTAGCACAATAGTTAGGAAATTTTTTTTCAGAAAAACAGAAAAAAAATTTCCGCAAGCCAAAAAAAGCTCTTTTTTGGCAAAAATAAAACCACTCCAAGGCTTTATAAGATGGCGTAAACCATAGATATGTTTCCAATAATGTTGTATATTATATACTAGATAGGGGCTGAAATCTTTATTTTTTGCTTTGATATTATGACTAAGACAATGAAAAAAAGACTCCCCAAAGAGTCTCTAATTTTTAAGATTTTAGAAGTTACGCTTTTATGAATACACTTGGCTATTATAATATTTAGCCATTAGTGATAGCAACAATTGTTAGCTATACTAAGGCAAAATATTTGATACCTGTACCATTAGACTAACCCATAAGAATTAGAAATCAAGAGCAAAAAGGGGCTTTTTAGCCTTACGCTTTATTAAAACAGAAACAAAAACAGCCCCTATCTTTTAGCCATAAAAACTAACCACCTCGCCATATAAGTTAACCCACTCATCAAAGAATTTTTCAGAATGAAAAGGGTCTGAATCAAGTTCCTTACAAATAAAGAATTTAGAAAAGTGTGAAAATACTGGGTCAGCTAGAGCCTTTTTGATTGTACCTTGCAAAGCTCCTTTGTGTGTAAATAATACAATCACTTTATAAGGTTTTTCTTTTGGTAGACTGTATTTTTCATGCACTTGGCCAAAGGCCATAGCTTCTGCGTGTTGGTGGAGCTGTTTAATTATATATTTAGTGTCCTTCCCGTTGTATAACTCGAATAAGTGAAGTTCGTTTTCTCGGTTCTCATTCTCGATGCTATAAACAGCATCAGGAGTAAAAGACCTCCCTTTTCCTAAATCTACCTTAGTAAGAGACCTTAAACTTTTGGCTTTTCTATTACTCCCTTGTGTATCATAGTAGGCGTGAAACTCTTTTATATCTAACTCATTCCTTTCAGACCAATCGTCTAAATACATTTGATACTCTACTGTATAAAGACGATGTTGATACTGAGATACTGTGAGATGTTTACCAACCTTGTATCTTATATCCTCTTCGTAGTAACCAAACTCGTTAAGTAGAATATCTCTTCCGCTAGTGTTCAAATAATAGATACTATGAACCTTACCCTTACGGGGGTTTGGATTCGGAAAGCTATTGCAACCAACTAGAGGTTTTTTTCTATCTCTCAGGCTTTTGATTTGTTTCCATAAGTATGAATATTGAGTCGTTCCAATATCCTCAAACCTTAGGAGCTGCTCAATGGTTAAATATTTGTAGTGTGCAAGCTTCTTTAAGATGTTCTCTTGTATCGAAGTTATCACACCCTCCCATTGAACTTTCTTAGGCTTTTTTTCTAGTGTCTTAACTAGTTCTGTTTGTGTTTTACGCAACATAGTTTTTTCCATAAATAAAATTAGTCCTTTGTCCAAATAGGCTTTAGTGTACCCTTGTTAATACTCTCAGAGGTCGCTTCTTTACTAGTCGGTATTGCGTCTGCGGAGAGTTTTTTGTAGTAACCGCTTTCATATACTGTCCACAACAAAAAATCTTTGAGTTGCTTCTTATTCATGTAGTACGGAGAGTTTGCATCTACAAACTTTCCTGAGGCTTTAAACACCCTTGAGCCTGCTTTCTTATGATTTCTATCGTGTACATAAAAATGATATTTAGGTAGGTTATCAAACTCTTTTGGATTCATCCCACCCATAGATTTAGCCATAACTTTTAAGCTATCAGGTTCATTATCTCCTGAGACCTTTATAGCTGTATTACCTAAAATTATACGCCTCATTTCTGTGTCCATGTTTTGCCCTAGCACTTGGTTGGCCAGTATCATATGGAGCCCAAATTTTCTAGACTCTGCCATAATCTTTTCAATGCTTGGAGTCATGTAATTGTGAGCTTCATCTATAAACATGAAGGTTTTCATTGGTGATTTTTTAACTCGGTCTTTTCTCTTCTCAATATAACCTTGTATTAAACACACTAACAACTTCCCATATGCTTGAATTGATTGTTTTTGTAAGGATGTGGGATTGAATAAGATTATCTTTCCGCTATTAAGCTCATGCTCCAGGTCAACAGTATTTGAGCCTGTAAATATCCTGGTCAAATACATGTCATCAATTATATCATGTACTCTTTGATAAATACCGTTTTTACTTGTCTCCATTCTCCTAGAGCCAAACTTGTTTTCCATAAATCCCCTACGTGTCGAATTTCTCATTTTTGAGATTTCAGACATATACTTTGAGGGGGTATCCTCATCATTTATATCTCTTAAGTCGATTAAGCTTGTGTTGTCCATTTCGAGTAATAAATCAACGCAAGCTTTAATTAGATTAGACATTTGCCCCTTCTTAGACTCTTCGTCCATCAACTCGAAAACAGCACTAGAGATAGCCGGAGTCATATAGTTTAGGTTTTCAGTTGTTTTGTGCGTAAGCTCTAAGGGGTTTAATACAAAAGTGTAGTCTTCCTTAAAAATGTCTTCTCCTAGTAATATTTCTGCAGTCTTCCTTATGTTACTATCTAAATACACCACCCTTTTAGGGTTTTCATTATTAAGGTGTATTTGTAATAATTCTTTTATTAATTTCCCTGAAGGCTCTAAGGCCACTAGGGTTTTATTGTTCTTTTTAGAGCTGTTGAGTTGTAAGTCATACCAAAGATTTTTTATTATTTCACTTTTACCACTACCCGAAGCCCCTAGAATATAAGCGTGCCTTTGAAGTGAGCTTAAGGGGAAGTATAGATTGATTTTGGAAGCAAAAAAAAACTCGTGTAATAGCGGAATCTCATCGCTAACAATTTCCGTCACAAGGGTATAATACTTATCCAAGAGGTCTTTTTCTTCATCTATCGAGTGCTTAGATATAAAATAGTTGTGGTCTAATTTATCGTATATGTAGAGATACTCAAAGGCTCTCTCATGCTTATAATTCTCTTCGTTTGCATATCCTGAGAGGATATTCTTAAACTCTTCTATTGTTACTCCCCTCCTACCCAATAAGTCAGCGTATTGATTAGAGTTAGGGGGAACAGAATCCAACACTCCGTCCATATAATCAACCCACCACATCATAAAGTACGCAATGAATTTCTTGTCATACTTGGGGAATATAACGCCTATACGCGCCTTATCCTCTACCTCAACATGTATTGTACCTGTATATTGAAAATATAAGGCGTTCAATTGCTCAATTATCCTTGTTTGTTCCATGCTTTTGATTTAATACCCTACTATTTGGTCTACTATTTATAGTACTATTTTAACTATGGGAGTACTTTTTGTCAAACTTTAAGTAAGCTTCTATGTATCAATAATTTATAATCAGAGTTATATTCAAGTTTATATCAATAACCTATTAATTAAATTCCATACAGAAAAACAAGCCTCCTCTTTCACTCATCACTCACTCACTTTGCTCGTTCACTCTTCGCTCTCTCCTCCCCTTTTTATTTCACTCCTCTCAAAGAATCGCTGTAACCTATCAATAAAAAACTCCCACCCTTTCCCAGCTTGTTTACTGCTCCCCTCTTTTCCCCCTCTCTTTTTCATAGATTCAAAAGAGGGGGTAAAAGGAGAAGTATTATTGATTTGTTTGCTGGCTCAGGAGGTTTAGTTTTTTCCTGAGTATTTTATTTTCATCAATTACTGGATTTTTTAGGTCGAAGCCAAAATTGTTATAGGCTCTCCTAAACGCCTCCTTACCATCTACATAATAATGAGATTCGTAAGCCTCAATAACTCTTTGCTTGTGGTCAAATTCTTTTTGCATAAGCAAAAGAAATTTATCCTTAGCATCTTGGGATATATCTCGCTTGATTTGCTGTAGTTCTCTTGTATTAGCTTGGAATTTCATATTCCTTACTTTATCAATTTCATTACTGAAATGAGTATCTAGCGCAAGCCTACGCTCTTTTAAGTTATGTTTTGACTCCCTAGCTTCTAAGTCTAAGTCTTTCTTTGCTTGCCTGTGCTTTTCGTTGATTGTAGCTTCTAAGTGCTTTAGAGACCTATCATAGTCCTGTAGCTCTTTCCCTTTTATGAAAAGATTAAATTCTCTTTTTGAGAAATCGAAATGTTTTACTTTGTCTTGGAGCACTTGCATAGCTCCTCTAATCTTAAAGATGGATTGTTGCTCTTCAAAAAAGAGCTTCTCCATTTCTGTAGCTACGCTCTTCCGCTCTAAAGAAAGCTCCTTAAAAGAAAGCTCTAGCTTTCTCTCAATATGAACAATCTTCTTTTCTCTAAGGTCTAGCTCCTTCTCTCTTCTAGCGAGCGTTTGTTGTAGTCTCCTATTGCCTGTTTGGAGTGTTGTTTCTTTATTGCCTTGTTGAGACGACTGTAAAACAGTCATCTCATTAAACCCCTTAGGTTCTTCTACTCTAGGCTCAGTAGATGTACCTGAGGGAATAATTACAAGGACAACAATAAAGAGTACAGCTCCAATTAGTATTGGTCCTGAAATCATATAAACAACTCTTGACGAACTCTTAAAACGCAAAAAACAATTAGAGGCATGGACTCAATAATGAGTAAATAGAAAGCAAGTCTTCCTTTGAAGTAATAAATGTTTTCTAAGTACACACTTAAGATTGATGAAAAATTATAGTTCGGATTCTTGACCTTAAACCTTTTCTTTGCTCCCTCGATTGAAATCTGCTTTTGAGCTTCTAACTCCGTCCGCATGTTTTCAATTACAACATCAATTTTCCCGTTAGAAATACCATTTATACTAAGTTCTAACCACTTTGCTAAAACTCCTTCTTCTTCCTCCTTATAGCGTTCATCTATACTGTTTAATGATGCCTGATAGTCTCGGTTTTCTATCCCAGCATCTTTTTCAATCTTGTAAACGATGTCTGATTTATTAGCAGATAAGTCGGTTGCAACCGATGTTAATGTAATAGAAAAAGCGATAAAGATGCCCCTAATAATGACACCAATAAAACTATTATCGCCTATCATACCTTTTTCAGCAAGGTACATTACAATAGCAGTAAATGAGGCTGCTGCTATACCTATATATGGGTAATTAAACGCAGCAAATACAGAATACCAAACATAAGCAATCACCACATTGGCGAGAATACTAGCTAGGTAGTAGAGTGTAAAAATCGCCTTCTCAGGCTTTGAAGAATGGTTGTATTCAGTAGAATTACCAAACAATCTTGAAAAAACTTCCATAATTAAAGCTTTTTTAAATGATTAAAAAATCAAGAGAAGAGCTTAGAAAAACAAAATCTATACTTATATTTAGTAAAGATTTATTCTAAACCCTCTCCCCTCCTTAATGAGGAGCGAAAGCTTTAATTTTTTTTCATTGTGGTATTACAATGAAAAATGTAGCATATTTACACAACTTGTTATGATTTTCACTTGCTTTAGTTAGCAAAGTCGTTATCAAGAAAAAGAGTATAAATATTTTGCCCTAGTGTTGTAGCACCATAATGGGCAATTGTTTACGTGGCCTGGGGTTTTTCCTCAGGTCTTTTTTTGCCTAAAAAAGACTTTAAGAAAAACTCAAGCTATTAAAGCTTTTAGCTTCCTTTATTATTAACATTAATTTTATTTTCTATCTGCTTTACGAACAACTAAATTGATTGCTCCTTTATTATTTTATACAATAATGAATAAGAACTTGTTTTCTTTTTAACACTTGCAGCACTAACTAGTGCAAGTATCTTTAATGAAAACAACGCAGTTCCCTTAATTCGTGCAATTATTTTATAATTGTAAAATTGTACTTCTTCTTTTTGAAGAACGCTTCTGAAAGAAGCTAGAGTGGAAAATTATACTATCCTTTTTTACTAATGAAAAATCAATATAATTACTCTACTCTTCAATAGAATAAGCCAAATGCTGGTGTTAATCGAAATTTCACACTAAAGTAAAATCGGAAGTATATTAAACATAGCTATTCTTAATAGTTGTGCTAATTGTAATCAAAAAAAACACAGAACAGCTAATGCAATATAAACATATTTTTTAATTCGTAATTGTTTTTATAAAAAAATTTTGAAAACTTTTCCCAATATTCATCACTTCCATAGTAGCTCATAAATTATTGATTCTTTAATTTCTTAGAGTCAGTTTCAAACCTAGTAAGTATATCTGTAAAGTTGTCTTTTTTTAACGCCACTATCTTACCCGTTACAAGGGTTCGCAATCTTTTATCCTCCCTGTAGTCCTCCACCTCTAACTTCCTTCCTAGTTTTTGTTCTTTGAGTAAAATGTATTTCTTATTCATTGGGTTTTCTTTAATTGCATTTATGGCTTGGGTTGTTATACTTTCATCCTCTCCTACTAGCTCTCTAATCTTATTATTTATCTTATCGTCTCTCAACTTCTCAAGCCTTAAAAGCTTCTCTTTTAATTCTAATTCTCTTTTTTGCCTAGCCTTAGACTTTTTGTTTCTCTCTTCCTTTGGGTCAGTGTATTCCTTCTTAAGTGCAGTAATAAAATACCCCCCTACTGATTTGATTATTTCCCCATTCGTTCTCATTCTTCTTGTTACCCTCATTGCCTTCTCAATCCTTTCTTTGGTAATATTAGGATTGTCGTTAAGAGTTTTTAGAAACATTGAAGGAGTCACTCCAAAGCTTTCTTGAAGTTGCTTACTAAACTCATCAAACAACATATCTTGTTTACTGGATTCTTGCTCAACAACCTCAGCTTCTTCAACTGGAAACAATAATTTTTTTTGTACTCCCTCTCCTCGTGCTTGTTGTTTCTCCTCTTTCGTTTTTTCTCTAAACTCAAAATATAGGGCTGCTATTTTTCTCCCCTCTTTAATTTTTTCAACCGTATAAACTTTTAAGTCTGTGTATTTATTGATTGCATCGATTGATGGTATTATAACTTTTTGATTAAGGTTTGCAAACCTTGGATACTCATTTTTAATCTCTAGCATCCTTTTTATTTCTTCAACTCTAAGGGTTCTCTTTCCAATTCTTTGATACTGTTTTAGTAGTTCGTATATCCTTATATGATAGGCACCAAGCTTTGTAATGTTTCTTAGGTCGTATGCTGTAAATCCCTCTCCTTTTATTCCTTTGTAGTTGTTCCCCAGCTGGAGCAATAGAGGCTTCATTTCTGTGTCAATCGTTATATCTATAAATTCTTGGTTGTCTCCCCCCTTCTCTCCTTCTGATAAATAATTTACTGTCCTTATGATGTGGTATTCAGTTTCTCTTTTTTGACCGTTTTCTATATTAGTGACATAAAAAACCTTTCTCATTAAGCCCTTAGCTGCATCTCTTAAAAAACCGTACGACTGAGATGATTTTAACCCAAAAGATTTAATTAAATCTTTGTACCAAATTCTATAAACTTTAAGGTCTTCATCCTCTCTGTTTATTTGAGATAGAACAGAGAGGAAAACTCTTGTTTCCCATATATCGAACTTATACCTAGATTCTACTAGCTTGTTTGCTTTTTTTACTAATCTAATTCCCGTGTTTTTCTTCTTCCTGATAGATTTAGTCATAGTTGTTGTAGCAAGTAAATTTATGTGTAACCAAATTGGAACGCCCCAGCTTTTGTTTACTTATAAATGAAAGAGTTACATAATTACATCCCACTTAAAGAGAGTATTCATTCCTCTATAAAATGTCTTATAATTCGCTTAAAACCTGCAATGTATAAATTATACTATCAAAGTATAACCAAATTGGAAGACTTTCTTATTCCAATTTGGTTATACTTTCGTTCCAATTTGGTTACACTTTGTTCCAATTTGGTTACACTTAGAGCTTGAAAGTCGCTCTCTCATTGGTTTTCAAGCTGCGTAAAAGATTAAAAAGATTAAAAAGATTAAAAACAACAACAAGGGATTAGATTTCTGTTGTTGTTGATTATTTCAAAAAATATCTAAAAAAAACTCAATAGTGCTTATTATCTTTTAAATAAGAGATTACAAGAAAAAGAAAAAAATTTCGCGAAAAAAGAAAAAGAAAATCGCTCAGGAATGGCTTCTAACCGCAAAAAAATTGGCTCTAAGCGCCTTTTATTCATTCTAGACCATAAATAGCGCATTTGTTTTTTAAGGCGCTTATATCGCAAAAAAATCGACCATTAAAAGCCATTTTGATGGGGTGGGGGTTATACCCCCATATCCTTCCTAATAAGCCCTAGAATATAAGCCCTATTTGTGGTTTCATTATCGAATACTTTAGACTTAACCTTTTTGTATAATTCAACAGGAACATCAATAGTAACTCTCTTGGTTGGTTGCTTCTTTTTTTTATCAGTTTGGTGTATTTCCTTAGTTGCCTTTTCGATTAGGTTTAAGTCAATAGCCTTATCTCTTTTTGGAAGCGGTGTTTTTTTATTTAACGTCCCAAGTCCCTTAATACCAGTGTCTTTGCCCATAATTAGTAAGTTTAAAAATAAATAAGCTTTTACGCTTTTCAGTAAATACATATTTACGCTTTTACTTTTTTCAGTAAGTACGCTTTTCAGTATATTTTTATTTAATTAGCACCTTGCCTCAATGTTTTTTGAACCTCATTGGCTAGTGCCACAATCTCTTCTCTAGCTTTTTTGTCTGAATACTCGTAAGCTCCTTTCCCCTTTATAATAGCTTCAGAGTAGGCGACGTATAAACTGAGTGCAGTATTCAACAAACCGATATCATCAACAGTACTCAAAACCTCTCTAGTCTCCCTAGAAATAGTTAAACGTTTATCAAACTGATTTAAGAGAAAGTAGGAGGGAATCTTTTGTCCCTTAAGTTGTTCAGCTTTTTTAAGAGTTTCTATAAATAACTCTAAACTCCACAAATCTAAAGCCCCAGCTCTTACAGGCATAACTAACACATCAGCTAATAATATCACTTTACTAGTTGTTTCAGATAGGGAAGGAGTTCCATCAATTATAACTATATCATAAGCACTATCTAAATTAGGAACATTCTTAGCGAGTTGGTCTCCTGAGTCGTATCCTACAACTGTTATTTTTGGTAAGTTCTCAGGTCTTAACTCAGACCACTTAAGACAACTTTTGTTTGTATCCGCATCTGCAACACAGACAGAATACCCTTGATGAGCAAAACAAACCGCTAGATTAACGGAAACGGTGCTTTTCCCGACCCCACCTTTTAGGGCTGAAACGCTTATAATCATTATAATTATTTAAGTAAATGAGCTTTTACGCTTTTGCGCTTTTACGCGAATACGCTTTTCAGTATACTGCAAATATATAAAGATTACTTAATATTTGAAGAGACTATAAATTAGTTTGGTTGACAACTAATAAAAATGGAGTAGAAAAGAGAAGAAAAATCAATTAAAAAATGGCGAGATTCTCGCCATTGGACACAATTACCTATCCGTAGTAATATAAAAGGACAAAAGCAAAAAAGGCAATAACTAGAGAGAGATAAACAACAAGATTCGTTCCCCCTAACACTCGATTAACGCTTTGTTCTTTTTTCATTTCAGCATCTTTCATAAGGCATATTTTTTTAATACAGTTAGACTATAAGATTGTTTGAGTCTATTAATAAGGGAGGTATTACATTTAAATTGGCGAGTTTTATTATATTTGGAGCACTAATTGTACCAAAATGGACAAACGTTTTGTTAAAAACCAATATTAGACATACGTTTGCCGATTTGTGCCGTTTTATATATAAATTAAGAAACGAAAGCGAAAAAAAATGCCAGAACCCGCCCACGCCCACGCTCACGCTCATTCACCTATTCACTCTACACAGAAACTTCAAAATGGAAAACACCGTAACAGTTCTACAGATAGTGGGACAATTAAAATCGGACCTATGGAAGGTGTTGAAATGAAAAAAGAACAAAGCGTTAATCGAGTGTTAGGGGGAACGAATCTTGTTGTTTATCTCTCTCTAGTTATTGCCTTTTTTGCTTTTGTCCTTTTATATTACTACGGATAGGTAA
>CALJRW010000108.1 GCA_937976335.1 uncultured bacterium
AAACGCCTTCAAAGTGCTCTGTAACATCTTTTGGCTTAGCACTACCGAACATCTCTAGTGATACGAAATTATTTTTAAAATTATATATCCAATATGGCAAACTACCAATAATGAAAAATATTACAAAACTTAAAACTTTGAGTATACGTAAAAACAATTTCTGAGTTGACGAACGAAATATATATAAAAGTAAAAAACTTAATACCGGAAGAATAAAGTAAACTATTTGATTATTAACCCACCAACCTAAACCTAATAGCAAAGCCGAAAAATAAAGTCTCCATGCTGATTTTTGATATTTTAACCAACTTGAAAAAAATAAGAGTGAAATTGCGCCTATTACTAAAATCTCAATAAAGCCTCCACGCGCTTTAGCACTCCAAACAACCAAAGTACTTGAGGGAATTGCAAAAAGAAACGCGCTTATCAAGCCAGATTGCTCATCACAAATCTTCTTCCCGAGTAAATACCCAATAGGAATTAACAAAAGAGAGAATAACAAAGGAACTAATTTTAAAGAAAAATTAGAAATGCCAAATAAGCGAAAAGAGATAGAAGCCAGTATTGCCTCAAGGCTTCCCATATAGTGCTGGCCATAATAAAAAGTGGGAATTTCAGCACCTTCATTAATATGTTTCCCCATTAAACCAACAATGGCTTCATCAGAATCAATTACAAAATTATTAGAGTAAAGAAAATCAAGGCGATACAAAGCACCTAATACGATTAGTATAAAAAGAATAGTTTTAGTTGGTATTTTCACAATCTCTTACATTTAGGTTTGAGCGAAGAACTATAACCTTTCAGCTAATAAGCGGTCAAGCATGAGAAAAATAAATCTATAGTAAAGACATGCACTTAGCTAACATTACTCCTAATATTTTCTATAGGGAGTGCTAATTTACATAATAATGACATCAAAAAATTGAAATTTCACTTCACAGCCTTGCTGAAAAATAGAGCTTAATTAGAAAGACAGCTTAAATAAGCCTCAATAGTTTTCTCTCCCGTTTTTTTCCAAGTATACCTCTTAACTCTCTCCCGCCCTCTTAGCACTAGCTCCTTTCCTCTCTCAGGATTTGTTAAAATATCATTCAGTGCGAAAATAACTTCTACTTCTTCCTGAGGATTTACAAGAGCAGCAGCACCCTTGGCAACTTCTGTAATGGAAGAATTATCAGAACACACAACAGGAAGACCCGCAGACATTGCCTCTAATACTGGCAATCCAAAACCTTCGTAGAGACTTAAAAAACAAAATACATCTGCAACATGAAATACGCCAGCCAAATCTTCTTTTTCAACAAAACCATGGAGAATAACATCTTCTTCTAGTTTAAGATCTTTAATTTTCTGCTCAAGTTTTGGAAATTGTTCGTCTTCAAAAATTCTTCCACCTAAAAATAAAATTGGAACACTCTTTTTTTGTTCTCTTCTTAGATCACATAATTTTTTAAATACTGAAACTAAAGTAAGAATATTTTTTCTTTGATCAATACCTCCTAAATGTAAAATTATAGATCTATCTTTTGGTATCTTTAGCTTTTCTTTCATAGTAATAGCATCAAAACTATCAGAAATTTGAAATTCTTTTTCATCTACCCCTAAAGGAGTAACGAATATTTTCTCTTCTGGTACTCCTATAATTTCATGAACATCTTTGGCTGTATTTTCACTAATAGCAATTACCATATCAGCATTTTTAATTGCTTTATTTTCTAAAAACCTAGCAAAATTAAACCTCCAGTCAGGTCTATCTGCACGGTAAAGATCTACAAAAATTTGAGGAATTAAATCAGGAACTGTTACACAGTACTTTTTAGGACACCAGGCTGGAGCATCAATATGGGCTGGAAAGTGAATAAGCGAAGATCCTTTTAAATTATCCATTCCAAAACCTAAAGGAAAGGCAATTTGTTGTTTAAATGTAGTTTTCCCATAAGGTAATATATCACCTAGTTTAGTAAGAATATTTTTCTTATATAATTCAGGCTGACTGAAATATAAAAAATCCAAATCTTTATCAGAATAATTTCTAAGACACTCATAAAGCTTAGTAATATAACGTCCTAAACCGCGCTTAGAATGTGCCTTAAATTCTGGATTAAGACCTGAAATATCAAAAGCAACTTTACTATTCATAATTATAGCTTACTATGTACTTTATCCTATTAACAGAGCTTCAGAGAAAACAATTCAGAAATAGTAAAAGTCATAGTCAAACTAGTGATATACTGCTCGAGGTTAGGTTTTGCTGTTTTTTTCTTGAAATTTATGCATAGCATAAATTCAGATTTATTTGTTCGAGCAGTATATGTGTTTATTTCGGCAAAAAATGGCTTCACCATTATTTTGCTCGCCCAACAAATCATTTGGTTTTTCCGCTAGAAAGCGGTAAAACCAAATATCGTTGGGTATATCTTATAAAAATCATGCTATTTTTTTAACATATGAAGAATCTTTCAGTCTTAGTTTTAGTTTTTATAATTCACTTTTGGATTTCTTCAGGTAATTTGGCGCCTTATGCAATAAATGCACCTAGTTTAAAACAAACCGCGTGCGGAAATATTCTTAACATTGATGAATCAAACTTTAGAGATACATTTAAACTCCTAGATAGCCAAAAAAGACAAGAAGGTGGAGTTGTATATAGACGAATGCTTTACCCACTTATAGCCTATCCTTTCATGATTAATTTTGGTTTTTATTATGGAGGCTTACTTGCAACTCTTATTATATATATTGGAACAATATTCTTGATTCACTATTTATGTAAAAAACATTTTTCAAAAAATATTGCTTTTATTGCAAATCTGCTTTTCGTTACTTATCCTGGAATTTTTTATTGGTCCGGACAACCTTTTTCTTATGTTTTAATTGTTCCCTGTTCTATATTATCTTTTTTATTACTTTTATCTATTAAAGAAAACAATACTTTAAAAAAAGATTTATTTATCGCACTCTGCCTTGGATTCTTATCCACTGCATACGACATTCTGCCTTTCTACCTAACAGCTTCAATTTTTCTACTTATATTTTTGAGAAAATTCTTTACAATCACACCGTTTATAATATTAAGCATACTACCATTAGCTTTAGTAGTTTTAGTTGAACAAAAGTATTATAAGATTCCATTCAATAACTCAAACGTTGGTGTTTACGCTAATATTTTTAATGCATATTTTAATTTAGAAGCTTATCAAACTTATCTTTTTATACTTAAAAAATACCCAATAACCTTATGGAATAATTTTCTTCATTCCAATATGACATTTATACCTATCTTGTTTTTAGGCTTATTCTTAAAAAATTCAATCTTTGCAAATAATCAAAAACTTAACTTAAGCATTGCTAGTAAAGCTTTAATTTTTAGCGTTTTTTTAGTTTTCTCTTTTAACAACCTTGCTCCAGCATATGAAGGCTGGCAAATGAGAGGAAATTGGATAGCAAGAATTTATCAACCTATTTTTCCTGCAATGGTATTTTTTATTTTAAAGTATTTTCATAAAAATTTTAATATACGGAGCATTGCAAGTGTTTTTCTTTTTTTAACAGTAATTGCCAATACACTAATTATCTGGTCTCCTTTCGCTGACTTAAATTATCCACTACAACATTATTACAATTTTTATCAAACAAAAAACCCTAACTCCTTAAAAACTAATTTAGATAAATTTGGCAGAACACCTGTAAAATTTTGTAAAAATGCACTTTTAGAAGTAAAATTAAATAAAGAAAGAAAAAATCGAATAAAAATAAAAAGACAGAAAAGAATGAAAAGAAAACTTAAATCGCAACACTAATTTACTTCCCATATATAATTTTTTTAATTTTTATTTTTTCATTATTTTTAAGAAAAAAAGTAAGTTTTATTGTCTTAATCGGAGTTCCCTTACGCCATTTAGGCTTAGAAGAAGTGGGAGAAATCATATAGTTAGAACTATGATTTCTAAGAATACTAAAATATGTACTATTTTCTTTAGTATATATGTCGTTTTGATTCTCCTTCCATTGAAAAAGCACTCCAGTTGTAGGTTTTTCCCCTTTTTTCGCGCTATGTTCTATTTCAATAAAAATTACTGAATTTGCTTGAGTAGTAAATAAAGGGATTTCTAAAACTACATTTTGTTTCCTTCCTTTTAATTTAAGAAATTCAGGTTTAGAGCTTAATTTTTCTAAACCTTTAAAGGATTGAATTTCGTAAGGCAGCTCTACTTGTTGAAAATTGTCAATATAACTTTCTGAAACTTGATTTGTTTTGTAATTACTACTTACAGCAATAAATGTTGAGATCAAAGCAGAGCTCATGAGTGATAAAAATAAAGTTTTTTTATCCTTAAGAACTACACCTAATAAACAAATAATGGATACAATGGCGGGGAGAAAAAGCCTAGGAATAGGAAATAAGACTAAATGTACTAAAAAAAAGTATAAAGCAAATGATGTCAAAAAAAACTTAGAAAAAGAAAATGTTAAAATATTAAAAACAGCTAAACAAAACATTATCCCAATAAACGGCTTGGTTAAAAAATCAGAAAACTTACCGAGAAGAATATTCCAATCATAATTTTCTTTAAAAAAATACCGATATTCAGTACCAAAAAAATAATGATTTTGGTGGCCAAAAACTAGCTTAAATGATTTTTTGAGAGTTAATTTAAATATTTCAAATGGTTCACTCTTAATATTTCTGATAGCAGCTTTAGTTAACTTATCATCACCTTCTATACTTAAGTGAGAATCAGAGTCTGTAATCTTTCCAGTATCAAAAACCATACCAACATAGACAGGCTCATCTCCATTCTTTTTTAAATCATTACCTAAATACAATACAGCACCTGAGCCATTAGCTATTGCTAATTTGTTAAGAAAAAATAAATTTTTTAACATCCAAGGAGCAATAATTAGATAAAAGCCAAAAAGAAAAATGGATGAAGTCTTAATAAATATTTTATATTTTTGACTTTTTCTAAAATAATTTTTTATTAAAATCAGAAGAAAAAAGAAAATTGGAAAATATTGACTTGTAGGACGAACTAATGTTGCAAGACCAAAGATTAAACCTGACAAAAAAATATATTTTAAATATTTTCCTTCTTTTCCTTTCACAAAAAAATAAAAAGAAATCAGTAAAAAAACTATATATAGTGGCTCGCTAAGAATTGTAAAAGAGTAATGTATAAAAGGCGGATAGGCGTTAAAAAAAACCCAAGCATAAAAAGCTATTCGCTTATTATATAAACGGCTCACAATAGACCAGAGCAAAAGCGAACAAAGCGAAAATAGAAATAAATTACAAACCTTTAAAGCTAGAAAATTATTCTTAAACAAAGCCACCCATAGAATATTAAGTGGACCATTATAGAGCGACCTTTTTGTTAAAAAATATGCAAAACCTTGAGCCCTAAAATTTTCAGCTCCCTTTGCATAGTAGTTAATTTCATCAGGATATATAAGAACATTTGGATCTTCATATATATTAAAAAATGAAAATAATTTAATTACAAAAATAATTAAAGTAAGTGAGATTAGTACATTTTTTGATTCTAAGTATTTCACTATTGATGTTCAATTTTATTAAAAAAAGCATACTGCATGCATTATTCTATTTTAAGAATCAACATTAGCAAATATCAAAAAAATTCTATAAAACATCAGCAAGGCCAGGACGCACATAATTAAAAAAGCGAATACCTAGAAAAAAAACACAAAAACTTAGAAAAAACATAATCAAAAAACTAAAAAAAGAGGGGATTTGTCCAAATATTACAAGATCTCTAAAAGCATTTAAAAATGGAACAAAAGGATTAAAAAAAATAAAGCTTTGAAATCTCACTGGAACAACTTCTATAGGATAAAAGATTGGAGAAAGAAATAAAACTAATGTCATAAGAACACCAAGCATATGACCAAAATCTTTTAAATATACATTGAGAGAAGAAGAAAAATAGCTTAAACCTATTATCATGAAAATTAGAGGAACTAAAACTAGAGGAAAAAGAAAAAAAGTTACTTTAAACTGACCAACTACAAGGATTGCTATAAGGAGTAAAATAAAACTCATTAGTAAATTAATTAATGATACTATTACCCTAACAAAAGGCAATATTTGGATTGGAAAATTAACTTTTTTAACTAAATTTGCATGATCATACAAAACAGTTGCAGATGAAATAATTGATTCGCTAAGAAAATTAAAAAGTATTAATCCAGCAAATAATATAATTGCAAAAGAAGCTTGGTTCTGACCCGTAACGTTCCATTTTGCTTTAAAAACTACAGAGAAAACAAACATATAAACTAGAAACATAATTAGAGGCAGTATAAAACTCCACCCTCCTCCCAAAACTGTCCCTTTATAACGAGATTTAAATTCTCTTTTAGTAAATCTAATAATTAAATTTTTATTTTTAACTAAATTTTTTATATCAGAAAAAAATTTCATCTTCCAACCTTACTTGCCATAGATTGTTGCATTGCTTTTCTACTATGTTTTTTAACTTTCAATTTAAGGCTCTTAGGAAAATAAACACCAAAAAATTTATTTCTTTGATCTTCACTTACTCTTAACAAACAAACATTTTGAACCCAATCATAATGAGCCATCTTACCTACATTCTCTTTATTAATAATCGCAGCACTAATACTGTAATCATCAGGAGCTAGCTCTATGATAAAACTAAATTTTAAGATGGCAATATCACCGGCTTTATAATTTACAAAAGACTCCTCAAAATCATCACTTGTTGCAGTAATTACATCAATCCCCTTACTGCTTCTTATAATTAACCCGACACATGGCTCATCTACATTTTCATAAAACTCCACTTCAAGTTCTATATTTACTTCTTCAGCATATGAAAATATTTCAGTTAATTCATTACGAGAATTTAAAACTTTTATATCTATAAATTTTGCTTCACCTGTACCAAATCTACTATCACTTTTAATCAAACTAGGATTAACTTTTTTTTGATTACTTGTAATTACTGTCTTCTTTGCACTCGAATCTCTCAAATTTTCAGCCGTATCTTCTTCAAATAATATTCTATGATACTCATTAACCACTTCTTCACTCTTGCCTTGAGCAACTACCTGTCCTTTATCTAAAAGAACAACTTCTTCACATAAATTTTTAACAATAGCAAAATCATGTGAAACAAAAATAATCGTCGTTCCTGCTTCAATCAAAGATTTTATTTTTTGTACACACTTATGTTGAAACAAGGCATCTCCTACAGCCAAGGCTTCATCTATAATAATAATATCAGCATCAACCGAAATTGCTACAGAAAAAGCAAGTCGAAGCATCATACCTGAAGAATAAAACTTAACAGGCTTATATATGAAATCACCAATTTCTGAAAACTCTAAAATTCTATCGAATCTCATATCAATTTCATTCTCGCTAAGACCTAAAATACTACCGTACAAATAAACATTATCTATTCCAGTAAACTCAGGGTTAAATCCAGAACCAAGTTCTAACAAAGCAGAGACTTTACCCTTAACATATACAGACCCACTTGTTGGAGTTAAAATTCCAGCCATTATGGAAAGAGCTGTACTTTTTCCAGAACCATTTCTACCTATTATTCCAAATGTCTGCCCAGCTTTAATATCAAATGAAACGTCTTTTAAGGCTTCGATATTAGTAATTTTTTCATTTGGATTTTTTCTAAAAAAACTTTTCAATCTTTGAAAAGGACTATCAAAAAGATAATAACGTTTTGTAACATTTTTAAAAGAGATAACAGTTGACATTTAATTTCTCGTTAAAAAACCCTTTGGAGCAAAAGTAAATCCAAATTTATTTTCTCTTTTTTCATCACGAGTGTAATCTGTAGGATATTTCAGAAAATACTCTTCAACAGCTTCTAATGGACCTACACCATAATCTGCTAGAACAGGATTACCATTCACTATTCCATCTTCAACTACAATGTAATCACCAGTCTTAGTAACAGTTCTTAAATTTTCTAACTCTTTTAATACGTGATCTTTTGAGTGATCACTATCAACAATAACAAACATAGGACCTGAAAAAGAATTTCTGAGCTTAGCAATCCTTTCATAAACTTTAGAATCGGTTGAAGAACATTCAAGTAACTCAATATTAGTATTATTCTTTACTTTATCTGCAAGTAATTCATGAGAAATATCTACACTAAATACTTTATACGAATCATGAATTTGACTTAATAAAGAAGCAAAATAGAGCGCCGAACCTCCCTTATGGCTACCAAATTCAACTACTAGTTTCGGCTTTAAATTAAATAAAATTTCTTGATAGTTCCACAAATCAGCTACTGATTTAGCAATATGAATTCCTAAAAAAGTTGTATGTCGCCAAACATCTGATTCATAATAGGATTTTAGAAATTCCTCACCAAGATTTTTATCAATTTTCATTTCAAATTTGCCAAAGTTATTCTAAGCTAATAACATAAATATACTAACTTGTCGATTTCAATCGATTTTTTATTTTTACTTTTAATTGATGATTTACGAAACAGATAATTATGGATATTAAATCTAAATACATAACCCTGCTAAAAGCATGTATCTCTAATACGATATACGGAGACCCTCCTATGGATCCTTGGTCCAATAAGACTTACGATCCTAAACTTAGAGAAGGCGGCTTAGATTGGCCATCTTTGGCTCATACTATGATTGGTTCTAAAAGATTAGATAATCTCCAGTATTGCTGCGAAGAAGTGATTGGCAACAATATACCTGGAGATTTTGTTGAGTGTGGCGTATGGAGAGGTGGTGCAACAATTTTAATGACAGGCATTGCCGAAATCTACAATGAAAAAAATAGAAAGATTTGGGTTTGCGACTCTTTTGAAGGACTTCCCGCGCCTAATCCCGAGCTCTACCCTTCAGATAAAGACGATAAGCACTTTGAATATGAAGAATTATCAGTTTCCCTTGAAAATGTTAAAGAAAATTTTAAAAAATATGGCTTGTTAAATGAAAATGTTACATTCCTCAGAGGTTGGTTTAAAGATACTTTGAAAGGTTTTTCTAGTAACAATATTTCAGTTTTAAGAGCTGATGCAGATTTATACGAATCTACTACAGATATTTTAACTAATCTTTACAATAAAGTTAGTAATGGAGGCTTTGTAATTATCGATGACTTTCATGCAATAGAAGCTTGCAAAAAAGCTACAATGGATTTCAGAAACTCAAACTCAATCACAGAAAAGATTCAGGAAATAGATGGAGTTGGCGTATACTGGCAAAAATTAAACTGATTGACTTTGCTTCGTAGACTTAGCGCCAAAAAAATGCTTAAAGATATTTCTAACTCCATACTTATATAAAATAAAAATTGATTTAATTGGATAAGCTAAAATTTTAGGTAAAAAATCAGCTGAGTATTTAGAATAGCGCTCATTTAACTTTTCTAATTCTTTAATTTTAAAAGAGAGATCGTAGTTTACCTGCAAAGCTTCCTTTAATTTGTTTTTATACCATTGAGTAGTCCGAACAAACTCTTCTTTTTTATTCTCTAATTCCATTGTTAAAATTTGTTCATTTTGTTCATTTTGTTCATTTTCGCTTTTCAATTCAGTATTTAATACTTGTATTTCATTTTTTAATTTTTCTACTTCATTCTTTAGAATTCGAATATCTGGATTAGCAACAAAGGCTTTAAAAACATATTGATAAGATTTCGATTCTGGCTGTTCGTTGATATAATCAACAATTTCTTGAGGGAAATTTTTAGTTTGCGTTCCTTTTTCTGTAACTTCAGGTTCAATATCTACTGATTCTGTTGAGAAAATATCATAACCAACTTTTTCAAGTAATTTTTGAAAGCTTTTTTTTGTAAAAAACTTCTTATGAGTTTCGTCGAGCAAACCAAGAGGAGTGTATCCAAATTCGCCTTGAAGCAATTCATAAACAATAGACGCATGTGAAATATTTGGAATTGAAATTACTATAAAACCTTTTACATATGGTAATATCTTTTTAAGCACAGCTTCAGGATCGTTTAAGTGCTCTAGAACATCAGCAAAAACTACTACATCAAAAAAACCTTCTTTATAATGTTTAGCTAAATCTTCAGTTTCAATATCTGCAACAAGAACATTTTCGCAGTACTTCTTTGCTTCTTCACCGTCCTCAGCATCAATTTCTAATCCATATACTTTACAATTAAATTCTTCTTTTAAAACCTTACTCATAAATCCAGAAGAACAGCCAACTTCTAAAACTGTTTTTCCTTCTCCAATAAGATTAACGACTCTAGTATGAGTTGAATCTTTATTTTCTAAATCTATTTCTAAATGTGCATATTTCGACATAAAAATTAATCCTTAAGCTCTCTTCGATTCATAAACTAAGTCGGGGTGTTTATCTTTTAAATACTTTCTACTCCACCACCAAATATATTCAAATTGACCAGTGGTGTTAGTGCCATCATTCCGCCATCTATATTCACAAGTAACTTGTTTAAGATGTTCAAAATCATTTTCTTTTGAAAGATTAATCCAAAAATCCCAATCTTCAAGAACATCTAACATTTCATCAAAACGAATGTTTTTTAAAACCTTTTTTTCAAACATAACACAACAAAATGGAATAAAGTTATCTTCTAATATTTTTTCGCGAGTAAAATCACTAGATTTTTTAACTCTCATACCAACAGTCATATAACGCGCAGTATCAAAGGGGCAAACTATTTGCTCAGCGCAAATTCCATCAGAATATACTACAGATTTTTTACTTACCTTAAGTGCTTGCAAGAGTTCACTCACGTGAAAAGGATAAAAAATATCGTCATCATCTAAGAAACAAATGTATTCACCAGTACTTAGATCTAAACCAAGATTAGCGGCATTTGAACGCCCAGCTGGGTTTTCGTTTTCAATAAGCTTAATATTTAAACTAGGAAAATAACGATTTAGTTTCTCTTGAACCTTAGGACCTCCATCATTAACAACTATAATCTCAAGATTTTTATGTTCTTGTATAGCAAGTGAGCTAATTGCCTCTCTTAGCATAACTGGCCTATCAATTGTTCTAATAATTATAGATACTAGCGGTTCAGACATTCTTCTTCATATAAATTTACTGCTCTAATCATAACAAAGTTTTGAGTTTAAGCGAATGCTAAAGCTAATAATAACTATCTGATATTGCTGGTTTTTTTAATTTTATGGTAGTTTCAGAACAAGAAATTACTTCACCTCAGTACTTCATCTCCAAATAAACGTATAAGTTTAAAAAAAATATACACTAACAGTCTAAAGAAAACATGAAGACACAAAGCTACCTAAGTTTACTCTCTTATCAGAAGTTAAGAGCTTTCATCCTAATTCTTTCACTGTATATGTAAGTATGCACTTTCGGGACATTCTTTCACCAAAGGCACTGCAAATATTTTTTTATCTGGATTATTCTTGCTCAAAAAAAGGACTCTCCTTTCGTCGTGAACTAAACAAATTGTATCTTTCTCAGTATCTATTTTATACAAAGAATTTTCTAACTTTGGCCAAGAATCAAAATAAACATGTGTATTAAACCTAACAATAACTAAAAAAATACAAATCTGTATTAAATAAAGCATATTCTTAAAATCTTTGCCCATATCTTCCGAAAATCTGAATTGTGCGTAAAGTAATATCATTGGCAAAAAAAGTGCATATCTCATATAATAAGCAGCCATTGTAAAACCTACGGCAAAAAAACAAGTTAAAATTACAAAAAGCAATAACCAATATTTTTTTTCATTCTTTCGCAACGCACAGTATATAATAATTAAAAACCAAAGAAATATATTGCCTACAAATAAACCACCTAGTTTAAATGACTTTGCTTCTCTATTTGGAAAGCCTTGCCCTACTGTATAAAGAACAGTTCTACCATCAGTGTATAAATCATATTCAAGAAGAGATTTTATATATTTCTTATAACCAATAAGAGAAAAACCATCCTTTTGCCTAACAGCTGAATTTTCAGCTTCGCCAGGTAAAGTTTTTCCTAAAACACTAACAGATACTGGATAAACAGGATTCCCATGTTGAATAAAGTTTTTAATTGGATAAGCCATGATCAAAATAACAGTGATTAACCCAAATAAACTAAGCAATGAAAAACGTGAAAATATGCTTGATTTGTAAGAAAGAAACAAAAGAACAAGCCAAAGAATTAAAGAATAAGGCAACATTTGGAACTTACTCCAACTTGCTAAAATGCTAAAAATCATAGCTAAGTAGAGCTTCTTAGAGTTGAAGTTTCTTGTAAAAAAAACTACATCTAAAACAATTATTAGTGATATTGCTATAAAAATATTAGCTGGCAGATCTATATAACAACTCACAGCGTGATTTACGATAAGAGGGATACTGAACAAATAAACAACAACAAACCATATCTTTATTTTCAGAAGCTTAGATAGGAAATAGCAAAAATATATAGAAACTAGCATACCCACTAAATTAGCACTTGCAACTGAACCTGTAATTTTCCACAAAAAACCTTGTAAAAGTTCAATAAATAGTGGAAATCCAACATAGCGCGATTCAAAAACAGGACGCATGGTAAAGCTTTCTAGAGGAATAATCTCCCAAATTCTTGCAGCAAAAGGTAGATGATAACTAAGACTATCCCAGTTCATATCTATACCAGATAAAGCACGTTTCAATAGAAGAAAAATACATACTAAAGATAAGAATATATACGATGGCGATATCATATTATTCTTTATTTTATCTGATTTCATTATAGAATAATGAACAATTCTCATTTTTTTTGCAATCTCATTGGAAAATTTACTATTTTTCAGCTATGATTTATAAACTTAAAAGAGTAGAAAGTATGCCAATTAGTATCATAGTACCTTGTTATAACGAAGAAGAATCGGTCGAAAAGACTCTTCTTGAACTTAATAAACTTAAAAAAAAATTAGGTGAACACGAACTCCTCTTTGTGAATGACGGTTCGACAGATCAAACTTTAGATATTCTTCTTAAATTAGAAAACAAGTATGCTCAACTTCGTATTGTAAACCACGAATTAAACCAAGGCTATGGCGCTTCAATTAAAACAGCTATAAGGCTAGCTAAATTTGACTTAGTTGCAATCACAGATGCAGATGGAACATATCCTAATTCCCGCCTCCCAGAGTTAATTAAAAAAATGGATACTAATGATATGGTTGTAGGGGCCAGAATCGCAGATGATGTTGAATATCCTCTTATTAGAAAAATACCAAAATTTTTTCTTGTTAACTTCTCATCATGGCTAGTTGGCAGGAAAATTCCCGATATGAATTCAGGACTGAGAGTCTTTAGAAAAAGTATCGCTTTAAAGTTTATGAAACTTTTTCCAGATGGATTTAGCTTCACCACCACTATAACAATGGTAATGCTAAGAAATAGATATAGAGTAGAGTTTATCCCCATTAGTTATGCAGCTAGAGTTGGCAAATCTAAAATACAGCCAATAAGAGATACACTAAGATTTTCTCAATTAATACTGAGAACTGGAATGTATTTTGCTCCCTTAAGAGTGCTCTCTCCGGTAATTATATTGTTATTGCTTCTGTTTTTTGTAAGTATTTCATTCGATATTTTTGTTTTGAACAATTTAACTGATAAAACAATACTACTACTTCTGTTCTCTATGAACACAACAATGTTTGCCCTACTTGCTGACATGATTGACAAAAGAAGTGATAGTTAGAATTTTTCTAAACTTTTATAAAAAACTATAAACACAAAGCTACAAAATATTAAAGACTGCAATAAATAAATAGCTATTATTGTTTTTGAAAAACACCAATGAGACTTAAACCTTTAGATTGAGGAATAAAGTCCATCGAAGCAATTAAAGGAATGATCGTATTGGCTAATTTAATTTTCCATGATTTGAATGTTTTAGAAAAATTTTTGTTTTTATTTTTTTTCATTGGATACAATAAAGAACCAAAGAAATTAAAATAATTGAGTTCTACTACTTTAAATCCGGCATCTTTCATCAAGTCTTCTAAAACCTTTAAGTCATAACGTCTGTAATGTCCTGAACTTTCATCAACTGAAGAAAATAATTTAGATTGAGCTGGAACTTTAATTATTGAGTAACCACCCTTCTTAAGAGATTTATTAATTTTATTTACAAATAATTTATCATCTTCAAAGTGTTCAAGCACGTCCAGAGCAATAGAACAATCTGCTGAAGCATCTTCAAGATCAGTCCAAATATCTCTCAAATCTAATTTTAAAAAATTTATTTTAGCTGATAAATTTTTATTTTTTAGACGCTCTAGTAAAATTTCATTAAAATCGACAGCTAAAACTGAATTGACATTTTGATTATGAACATAATTACTAATGATGTGACCATCACCAACCCCTAACTCAACTACATCCCCATTTAAATATTTTTTAAACTTAGAAAATATCCAAGAATAATAATTAGGTAACAACTTCATATTGTCTTGAGCTTCATGATATACTTCGTTAGAGATATCTTTATTAACAGCGGGTTTCATTGCGTATTTCCTAAGTGGTGCGTATTACAACGGATATTATTGTAAATTATATTAATTCTTACAAATAATCAAATACATATAAAATTAGAATAACTAAAATTTATAATTTTCAATACTTATTTCTAAAATACATAGGCAGTGCACTGACTCCTAAAATGGCTTCAATAAAAAGAGTTATTAGTCGTGTTACAAGCGCTAATACAACTATAATACTAACATCAATGCCAATTTGTTGAAGACCAAAAATAAAACTTGCCTCTCTAATACCAATACCAGCAGGTGCAAACAAAACAAAAAAACCGCTTATCCATGAAAATGCAAAAATACCAATAGTTTTCAAAGTATTGTCAAAGCTAATTTCCACCATGGAGTTAAGATACAGAGATGTACCTAATCCCCACAGCAAAAAGACAAGAATATAACCAAAAAATATTACTAACAAACGCAACCTATTGGGTTGTGGTATTTCAGATACCGATTTGTAAGTCAAAAATTTATTTAAAAGAGACCAAAACAAATCAAGTTTAAAATAAACTATCACAAAAATTACGATCAAAAAAAATAAAAATATGGATGAGTTTAAATTATAATGTGAAAAAATAAATGAACTTAAAGACAAAGCAACACTTAAACCTGCACAAATAAAAATTATAGTTTCAATAACTACTACTGCTGCTAAAACACTTTTTTCGCTACCTTCCTGAACAGATAAGGCAATTTTACCAAGAGGTGTCCAAATTTTTCCTGGAACATATCTTCCTAACAAAGATAAATTTGTTGCAACATATGAACAGCGAAAAGAGATCACTTCTCCAGCACAAAGAAGAAGTACTTTTTGCCAAAGAAATATTAATAACAGATATCCAAATAGAAAAAAAATAAATGAAGTTAGTAAGGCCGAGTAATTAATTGAAAATTCAATATGTTTAAACTCTTCATAGTACTTTTCAGCATAGATATAGAAAAAAGAAAATAAGGCTAAGATTAAAATAATTTGAATAATGAGTTTAATCTGCCGAACCATCTTATCAACTTACCTGATTTTTCATTAACTTCACAGCTTAGTTTACTTTAAGAAAGCTCAATTTTTAATTAATTAAACTCCTTAAGTACCTGTAAAAACTTAAGAAGTTGATTTTTTTTCATTTATCTGAGATATTTTATGTGTTTTTTACAAACTTAGATCCCATTAAGCTGATACATAACTGTAATGCTGAAAATATAAAACTTTACTCAGATGAATAAATATATAAATTACATCACAAGTATACGATATTCTTAAATGAACAATCTAGAGAAGAAAAATAAGAGAAATATAAAATATTCAAATAAAGAAATTATTTTTCATACTTTTTTTTGGTTTTTTTATGGCTTGGTGAAGTACCTGCCTCCTATCTTTGGAGATGTACTAAGAGTAATAGTTTTAAAAATTTTTGGCTGTACTATCAATTCATGGAAATTTAGAGAAGGTATAACTATTTGGAGTCCCAGAGGCTTAAAAATTGGTAAAAATTGTAGCGTCAACGAATGGGTCTATTTTCAAGCTCTAGGTGGAATTACTATTGGAAACGGAGTTAGAATTGCGGCAAGAAGCTCTATACTAAGCGTGAATCATGAATTTGAAGATTCCTCACAATTAATACTTAACCAAGGACTAAGATTAGAAAAAGTTGTTATAGAAGATAATGTTTGGATAGGCATTAATGCTGTCGTCCTACCTGGGGTAAAAATTGGAGAAGGTTCAATAATATCAGCTGGAGCTGTAGTCACAAAAGATGTTCCTCCTTTTTCTATAGTTGGAGGAATTCCAGCCAAAGTACTAAAAAATAGAAAATAAGTAACAAATAACTCTTTCACTACACTTTTTCGAACCCTCTGAGACTAGAAAAGTAGCTTGAATTGTCTTTTTTATTTGATACGATAAAGTTTAACATCGCCTAACTTTAGGATACTTTGTTCAGACTGGGGGTACAAATTTGAACTAAATCTGTTAAGCTGTAAATTATGTCACAAAACCGTCAATCAAAAGTCTTAATCTTAAGCCTACTTTACAATAGCAGTCGATTTTTAGATGGATATTTTACTGGACTTGCTAATATCAATTATCCAACAAACTCTATAGAGGTTCATTTATTAGATAACAACTCTAAAGATAAATCTTATGAACTTGCAAATAAACTAAAATGCGAAAGTAAAATAAAAGTTAATATTTTAAAGTCTAAAAAAAATTTGGGCTTTTCAGGAGGCAATAATGTTCTTTTTAATAAACTAATGAAAAGAGAAGATTTTGACTATTTTTTTCTGCTAAATATTGATACTAGAATTAACTCAAACTGCATTTCCATCTTAGTTGATAAAATGGAACAAGATCCCTCATGTGGCATGATCGAAGCAAGACAACAGCCTAAAGAACATCCAAAATATTACGATCCAAAAACTTTTGAAACAGGATGGTGCTCTGGAGGAGGTGTTTTAATTCGCAAATCTGCTCTTGAAAAAGTAGGTATTTTCGATCATAAGTTTTTTTTGTATTCCGAAGATGTAGATCTAAGTTGGAGAATGTGGCTTCATGGATTTACATGTAAAACGGAACCTTCCGCTTTATATACTCATTTCACGGAAGGGGTTGATGAAAAAAGAGATACTTCAGTTCAACAATATTATAACTTTAGAAATAGCTTCTTCATGCATTGGAAGTACGATAGCTGGAAAGGTTTATTTAATCACTATAAACGCTGTGTTAAAACCTACAAAATAGTACCTGACAAAAAAAGTAAAAATATTTTTTTAAAAGCAATTTTAAATTCTATCCTATATTTACCGCTTTGTATAATCGATAGAATTAAATATTCTAGATTACCTAAAAATAAATGGATCTACTTCAATGCATTTGATTATGAAAAAAGAAGAGAGTTTAAAGATCAAGCTGATGGAACGAGAATAATTTATAATAAATTAAAGGTTTAAATTGGTTTTTTCATCTGTCATTTTTATATTCTACTTTTTACCAACTGTAATAATTGCTTATTACTTACTACCTAAAACATGCAAAAATATCTTTCTTCTTTTAGTTAGTCTTTTTTTCTATGCTTGGGGCGAAGGTTCCTATGTCTTTTTAATGTTAACATCAATTCTTGTAAATTACTTTTTTGGCTTATCTTTAGCACAAAAAAATGTAAAAATTAAAAAACTTATTCTTTTTTGCGCGATAAGCTTCAATCTTTTCTTGCTCGCTTACTATAAATATACAAATTTTTTAATAGAAAATTTAAATTTTGTACTATCTGGCTATTTACAATATAAATATAAGATTAACCAAGTTCATTTACCAATAGGAATTTCATTTTTTACTTTTCAAAGCATTTCTTACTTAATTGATATTTATAGAGATAATACTAAAATTCAAAAAAATATTTTCAACCTAGGTTTATATATTGCACTATTCCCTCAATTAATAGCTGGTCCAATTGTTCGCTATAATTCCATAGAACGTGCACTAAGAAAGAGAAATCTTAACTTAAATATTTTTTATGCTGGAATGATTAGATTCTCATTTGGACTTGGGAAAAAAGTTTTAATTGCCAATTCTATCGGAAATATAGCTGATATTATTTTTAATACTGACACTTCATTTTTGAATACTCATACTGCCTGGATTGGCATACTATGCTATACATTACAAATTTATTACGACTTTTCTGGCTATTCTGATATGGCGATAGGATTAGGATTAATTTTTGGATTTAACTTTCCTGAAAACTTTAACTATCCCTACTCAAGTTTATCTATTCAAGATTTTTGGAGACGTTGGCACATATCATTATCAAGTTGGTTTCGTGATTATCTTTACATTCCCCTAGGAGGGAATAAAATGGGAACTACCAGAACTTATTTTAATCTCTTTACAGTATTTTTATTATGTGGTCTTTGGCATGGAGCTAGTTGGAATTTTATCCTTTGGGGGCTATTTCATGGCATTTTTCTTGTAGGTGAAAAATTATTTAACAAAAGATTAAGTATAAATAATTTATTTGTTAAAAGATTTTATACTATTTTTGTTATCATGATAAGTTGGACAATCTTTAGAATTGAAAATTTGGATAAACATACTCTCTATTTAAAATATATGTTTATATTTGACTTTAATTCACCTACTACTCTACAAATATCAGAACTCTTTAACTTAGAATTAGTATTTTTGATAACAATTGGAATAGTATTTAGCTTTCCTATTACTAACTATATTTCCAAAAAATGCACCTCTCAATCGAAAAACTTCATTACTATGTCAGAAGCAGCATTAGCCTTACTTATCTGTTTTCTTTCTATCTGCTCTATTACTGCTAGCACATATAATCCTTTTATTTATTTTAGATTTTAACAATGAATAATTTAATTAAACTTATAGCTTGCTTAGTTTTTTGTTTACTCTTAACTATTCCTCCTATTGCAGGACTCTCAATAAAAGAAAAAATATTACTAAATGAGAAAAGAGAGATTACTCAATTTCCAAAACTCAAACTAATTAAAAAAGATTTTCTACTATTTACCAAGCAAATCAATGAGTATACTAATGACAACTTAGGATTTAGAGAACAATTTATTATGTTTTTTAACTTGCTTAAATTTAAAATGAACTCTTCACCAAACAAAGATGTTCTAATAGGAAAAAATAAATGGCTTTTTTATAAGGGAGACAAAAACTTAGAAAATTGCCTTCAATTAGATACATTTAGTAAAAAACAGATAAATATATGGGAAATCTATCTTAGAGCACAAAAAAATATATTTGATCGTGCAAATATTGCATACTCTTTTTTTATTCCACCAAATAAATGTTTTATATATCCTGAATTCTTTCCATACCCGATTGATAGCAAGGCTCTTAATAACTATCAATTAATGTTATCATTACTGCGTAAAATAGATATTCCTACTTACGACATAAAAAACTTACTCCTAAAAAAGAAAAATGAGTATATCGCATACCCAAAAACTGATACTCACTGGTCTTTCATTGCGGCATTAGACGCCTTGATTCAAATTTATAAAGTAAACAATATTAATCATAAACTCATCCCTTCTATGCAGAGAGAGAATTTAGAGTTTGAAAATTTTGACTATAAAAAAGACTTAGAAAAACTAATAAATGTTTATAAGAGCAGCATGGAACCTTCGCAACGTTTAAAACGAAAAAAAGAAAATTACTTCACTGTAAAACATTTAAAGACTCAATTTAAACATCCTAAAGTAATTAATATATCTCATTGTAAAACTTGCATAAATAAAACTCTATTTATCTTTAGAGATTCTTTTGGAAATAACATATCACGTTTGTTATATGGCTCTTTCAAAAATGTTGTTGATATCTCCGCGAGATTTAACGATAAATTATTTCAGTTTGCTACCGAAAACGTAGGGAAACCAGATATTATACTAGAAGAATCAACTGAAAGAAATTTGAAAGACTTACCTCTAATCGAATCTCGAATAACCGAAGGAAGATACTCAAATTCATTAAAAAATAAGCCTAGCATTAATTTATTAAATAAAAACTGGGAGAAAAATTTAAATTCAGATTTTCAACTATCTAAAGAAGGATTGTTAGTTAAATCAAAAAATAAATTCCACTCTCTTATTACTCCGCATTTTAATAGTAAAAAGAAAGTAAAAAATTATTTTGTTAAAATTACATTAGAATCTAAAAAAGATGGATACTTAGAACTAAATTATATAAACAGAGCTTCTCAATTTTTCAAACCTAATTCACCTTATACAATCAAATTTCAAAAAGGAACTAGCATTAATATCTTTAAAATTCCTAAAAGAAAAACTTCAACAGCTTTCAACTTAATCATTAAAAATAATAAAAAAAGAGTAACAATTAAAGAATTTAAAGTTTATACTGACCAAAAAATAAAAACTAAACTTTAATCATCCATAAAGAACCACCAGGGTTTTTAAGATATAGAGGCATATGCTCTTCAAACAATTTTTTTTCTTTGGCCACTATATAGTTATTAAAGAAAAGTATCTCGAATGCATTGTTAAACTGAAGAAAGGCTCTTAGTAAATAATCTTCATTCCAAGCCCTGCCCTCATATACCCAAGCTTTAGGATATTCAAAATTACAAAAAATATCATGAAAATGCACTACTACACCTTTTTGAAGAATAGGAAGAATTTCAAAAAAAATGTAGTTAACATCACTTCCGGCTTTTGAAACGTGCGTTGAGTCAATAAACAAAATATCGTTAGCTTTGAGAGAGGCAAAATAACTTTTCTTTACATCTTGTATCTTACACTCTTTGAGAATAATGCTATCATTTTGTGTTAAAGAATTTAACAAATCTGGATAAGGCTCAATAAATTCACAATTAATTTTTGAATCAAAAAATAAATCATTAGTATCAAGAGTAACACAAGAAGAAAAGCCAGAACCAACTTCAATTATTCTATCAGGTCTAAATTTTCTTATCATTCCGTAAAGGCTTAGTGCGTCACTATATGAGAAAGCAGGATTTTCAAAATAATATCTTAAATCAGAAGTTTGCTCTTCCTTAAAAGGCATCTCTTTATAGAAAGACACAAATTCATGAAAAATTTTAATTTGCTTATTAAGATTTAAATCAATACCAGGAATGTCTCCTGGATTAACATTAAAAACTCCTTGCTCATTTGATTTGAGATATTCTAAGTCGGGGTGAGGAGAGTAAAAATGTCCCATTGGAACGAATTCAGGATAAGTTTTAGACATAGTTTTTTCCTAATGCTTAAAAATATAGAAGACTATATTTACCTTTTTAGAATATCTTAGTGAAATTAGCAAGAATCAGGGATTTATAAAAAAAATTACTGAGGCATTACTTTCAAACTAGAAGTATCTGGAGAGTTAAAAAATTCTCTCAAATTTTGAATTTTCCCATAAACTATCAACTTAGCTCCAGACTCCAACACTTCATTGCCACTTGGAATGGCGATAAATTGTGCATTTTTTTCAATGGCTAAAATCTGTAAATGATTACCTTTGAGGTTTAACTCTCTTAGGCTTTTTCCTGAAATTGGAGAATTACTGGGTATAGTTAATTCTGCCAATTCATAACTTCTATCAAGTCTTAAAAGCTCTTCTGGCAATGGATTTTCAAATTGATAGTGCTTTTCCATGTAAGCTTTAATTTTAAAACGAAGCCAATTTCTAACTTTTACTCGTCTAAAAATCCATACAACAGTTAAAGGACCTACAACTAATAATACTGCATCTAGAATCCAATTTGAAAAATTTGTTGTATTAAGAGAAGTAACAAAAGCACCTATTAAAGTAATCAAACCAGCATTACCAGTTGCCATGAGAGTACTAGCTATCTTTCTTCTTACTGGACTATTAACTATTCTTTCTGCCTCTCTGGTAGTAAACCCAGAATTACTAAAAAGCGATAAGGATTGAAATTTAGCTTGTTCCCAAGGAAGCCCTGTTAGCTCCAAGGCAACCGCTCCTATTCGGACAATAATCATTGAAATGATGATAATGAAAATAAATAAAATAATAGCCATAGATTTTTTCAAAAAACTGCTACGAATCAAACACTACACATTAATTCATGGTCAAGTTAGTTAATGTAACTTTAAAAGACATTGTTTTCAATAGCCCATTCATAAGTTTCTGTTAAACCCTTTTTAAGATCAAATATTGGAGACCATCCTAAATTTTTAACTTTACTAATATCTAAAACTTTTCTTGGAGTTCCATCAGGCTTACTTTGATCGAGCTCTATCACTCCTTCGTATCCAACCACTTCTTTTAATAAATATGCCAATTCTATAATTTTACAATCTTCACCTGTTCCTATGTTAATAGTCTGAGAATCTTCATATTTCTCCATTAGCAGATAAAGCGCTTCAGCTAAATCATCAACATGTAAAAATTCTCGCTTTGCTTGGCCTGTTCCCCACATTAATACAGATTTTTGATTTTTAACCTTAGCTTCATGAAAACGTCGCATCAAACCAGGTATTACATGAGAATGATCAGGATGAAAATTATCACCTGGACCATAAAGATTTGTAGGCATTGCAGAAATAAACCGCTTGCCATATTGCTCCATATATTTTTCACAAAGTTTAAGACCAGCAATTTTTGCAATTGCATAGCCTTCATTTGTTGGCTCAAGCTTACCAGTTAGAAGGGAATCTTCCGTCATGGGTTGTTGAGCAAATTTTGGGTATATACAGCTACTACCCAAAAATAGCAGTTTTTCAACACCACTTAGATAAGCAGCGTGTATAGAATTTGATGCAATCATTAAGTTTTCATAAAGAAAATCTGCTTGATACTCTTTATTGAAAAGAATACCTCCAACTTTAGCTGCTGCTATAATTACATATTCGGGTTTTTCTTTTTTGAAAAAACTTAGAGTTTGCTCTTGATTTAAAAGATTAACTTCCTGTCTATCTTTAACTATAAGGTTAGTAAAACCTTTTTTTTTGAGATTTCTAATTATTGCAGAACCAACTAAGCCCTTATGTCCTGCTATAAAAAATTTACTATCTAATTTCATATTCAAGGCTAAAGTGGATAAATATCAATAAACATAAGTAACACTTCTACGCATATGCCGTAGGAGCTTTTTTACTTAAAATACTAGCTCTATGCATAGCACTTAATACTAAAAACTTAAATTTCATAAAAACTCTATTAAACAAAGAGAATGTACTATAAATTTCTGAACTGACGTACCAATCTTCCACAAAACTAGGAACAGCCCTAACAAAACCATTATTTTCTAATAAAGTTCTAAGCTGTTTTCTCTTTTTAGCATCAAGCGCATGCTCAACTGTAATAAGTTTAATTTTATATTTACTAAAATTAAATGTTTTTAATATTTCAAACTCGGAACCTTCAGTATCAATACTTAAATAATCTATATCTTTCTTAGCATATTTTTCTAACAAACTATTAAGACTTGTAGATTTAAGTTTTAAAAGTTTTTTATGGTTTTTTTGAAGTCTCGAGCTATTATCTATAATGCCGCTATATTGAGAATCTTTTTCATCTACAGCAAAAGTGATATCCATTCCATCATGGCTTGCTAAACAATCATTAACTACTATACTTTTTCTACTACGTTTTAGTTTATCATACTCAGGACCAGGCTCTATGCAAATTCCTGTCCATTCACAGTTTTTTTCTAAAAATAATGTATTACTCAACCAAACTCCATCACTTGCACCAATATCAACAAAAAAACCATTTTGTTTCTTGCCTAACATTTCATAAGCCCATTTATCTTGTAAATATTGCGAATAATACATATGAAGAAAGTATATCAATTATATTTTTTTGTAAATTTAGTTAAAAATCAAATAAGGATCTCTTTTTTAGTAGCTAAAATATCAAAATAATTTTCAGTTTCTTTAATTTCCTCCAAAATACTTAAATCTAGAGGTTTTAATGTCTTCTTATCAAAGTAATAGAATTTGTATTTTTTTCTTTCTAATATTTCGATTAAATTAAAAACCTGAAATCCCATCTCGGAAGAAATCATTGGAGCATATTCAAATAATATACTCATATCTTCATTAGAAGAAAAAGTTTTCTCCATTCCTTTAAAAACTTCTTCTTCGTAACCTTGGACATCAATTTTTACAAAAGAAATTGCTTTAGTCGTATACGAATCAATTGAAACGCAATCAATCTTTATTTTTTTATTTACTTTTTGAGCTTGCCTAAGATCTTCATTAACTATCCTATTATCAGCTGGATTATCAGGATTTATCCAAAGTTCTAAAGCTTTAGGAGAATCACTAACTCCTTTAAGATTATAGACTATCATAGAAGAGTTGCCTGTATTTTTTACTAACTGTTGAAAGTTATCAGGATCTGGCTCAAAACAATGGAGTTTATTTCCATTTAAAACTTTCTTTAAAACAATAGCCGAAGAACCAATATTTGCGCCAATATCAAATACATCTCCACCTTCAAACAACTGAGGATAATCTTTTACAAGAATAGAAAGCTCTCTATCAGATATTTTTTTATATAAAAAATAAGTTTTAGTATATAAATATTTAAAAACTGGAATTTCTAAAATTCCCGTTTTTTTAGCTAAAGAAAACAAAGAAACTAAAAAATTAATAATTTTAATTTTAGCATTATTAGTTTGCATTATTTATCTTGCTATTTTTACTTTAAATAGACCTATAAAAGTCATTCTTAGAAGCATCATTCCATGCTTCCAACGACTAATGTTTGTACTTCCATAAGTCCTATCTCTATATCTAATAGGTATATCAATAGTACCTAAACCTAAAATACATGCAGGAAAAATGACTTCATAATCGCCAAAAGGATCAAAATCTCCAAAATCACTTCTCCATTCAATAAATCTCTGATAATCTTTTTTACTCATTAGCTTTGTTCCACAAAGACTGTCAGTGAGCTGAGTTTCCAAAACATAACTCAAAGCTTTTGCAAAAAAAACATTTCCAAGTTTATTTAAAAACCGCATGGCATCATTCTCCATTGGATACACTAACCTGCTACCGTTTATAAAATCTCCTTTTCCATTTACCCAAGCAAAATAGAAACGCTCAAGCAGCTCAGGTGGCATTGTGAGATCAGCATCAAGAATCGTAAGTAGCTCGCAAGTTGCCTTAGAAAACCCGAGTCTTACAGCATCAGCCTTCCCTTTCCCTGTCTGCTTCATGGTTTGAATTTGGAACTTATCCTTATAAGCTTCTTTTACTCTTTCAATTTCTTTCCAAGTATTATCTTCTGAATGCCCTTCAACAAAAATTATCTCAATCTTTGCACCATCAAAATAAGGCATACGCTTTAGAGCATTCCCTATATTCCCTTCTTCATTTCGAGCAGGAATTAAAATAGAAAGAGACGGAAGTGAGTTAGTAACGTTCTGAAAAACAGGTCGTAAAGTACAGACATATGTTAAGCTTAAATGATTAAGAAATGGAATAAGTGATAAAAATTTATTTATAAAGGTTCCAATTCCAAAAAGTTTAAAGGGGAAAAAAGCAACATAACGACTTCTAACTATTTCGTAGCCTGAAATTTTTGTTAAATTATTTAGTGTATTGACAGTAATAAACGTTTTAGGAATAGAGCTATCTCTTACTCCAATATAATTTAAAAAACTATATATAAATCTTAAATAGGGATTATAACAAACTAACATTACTCTACTCGAGCGACCAATATACTGCTTTAATTCTGACAAAAGCTCTTGAATATCATAGCTATAATTTGCGTTTGCATTTAATACAAATAGCGAAGGGCTTACCTCTTCCTGTTTACTCCCTGGTAAATCTTTAGTTGAAGAGATATCGAGCTTATCCTTACAATCTATCTTTTCAAGTAATTGAAGAGTATCTTCTTTCTGCTTTTGCCAATAGATTACTCTATCAAAATATCTAGAAATTGTACTAATTTCATTTGCAATTAAATCATAGAAAAACGACTTAACTTGAGCTAAAGAAGAGTTTGTTTTTTCATTTGTTAATTCTTTCTGCACCTAACTATTCTCCTACGACTTTATTTATTTTGTCATTTACAACTAAATCACTAAGTAAAACTCTATCAATATCTTCTTTAAACTGTTCTAAAGACATTTCAGAAACCTTCTTTAGCCCAGCTTCAATTAATTTTTTTCTAAAACTATCTTCTTTGTATATTTTATAAATCAATTCACCAAGCTCAGCATGTTTTTTCTCATTCACTAAAATTCCACCACTTCCTAAAGTTTCTGAAATCGCTCCTGCATCGTAAGCTATAACTGGAAGCCCAAAATGCATTGCTTCAACAAGCGGCAAGCAAAATCCTTCATGTTCACTCATACACATATACACATCTGCATTTTCATACATTGCTTTAAGTTCAGAATCTGCCATACAACCTGGAAACTCAACCGAATCGTTTAAATCAAGTTCATCCACCATTCTCTTTAAGGTAAAAGAATAAAGTTCAGTATCAATATCAATTCCAACAAGCCAAAGTTTTGAATTTTGATGTATGTGATGTCTTAAAAAATAGAAAGATTTAATAATATCTTCTACACACTTATTGGGAGCTAGCCTTCCAACATGCAAAAGATGAAGTTTATCGTCATTTTTTAAAATATTTGTAATTCCTTGATTAGAAACTATATCCCATTTTTTAGAATCAAAAAATAATGGTAAAATTTCAGCATTAAAACCAAGTTGTTTTAACTCCCAGGCATTAAAAGTTGAATCAGCTATAATTCTATCAGCAAGCTTACACACTTCTGGAAGCTCTTTAAAACCCCGCTCCAAATCTTTTCTAAATCGTGGATTAATGTTCTCAATCCATTTTACAGGTGTCATATTATGATAAATAACTGTTCTTTTTGCTTTAGTACATTTTCTAAATAATTCAGTTAGAGGAGAACCAAGAGATAGATGAAAGATTATTTCTCCTGTAAAGTCACTACTAAAATCAAGATAGCTTTTAGCCTGACCTTTTAATTCAGGATGAACATTAATGGCATATATCTCAGAATCGACTCCCTTTGCCTTTAATTCTCGTTTTAAGGCAACTGCTTCTCCTGAAATTGCATCACCATAACTTAGAGTGTGAACAAACTGATGAATACTTTTACTCATCTTACAAAACCTCCGCAAATCTTTCTTTCTGTGAGTTAAAAACATAACAACCTAGGAATAAGGATACTACTGTAAAAATAGTAAAGAAAACTAAAGTTTTAACATCCGGAGCTTGCCCTTCAAGAATCACTTGGTGATATAAATCCGTACAAAGAGCGAAGGGATTTAACTTAAATGTCCAATGAAACCTCTCTGGAACTTGAGTAATCGGATAAAGAATAGGACATAAAAAAAATAAAAATTGCAAAATATTTGCTACAACATGCTGAACATCTCTAAACTTAACATTCAAGGCAGAAACCATTAATGAAATACCTAAAAGAAAATTAAAGTTAATAAAAATAACAAGCGGAAGATAAAAAAGTGATGTCGTTAAGCTAATATTACTAAACAACATAAAAACAAAAAGAACTGGTAAGGCAAGTATGAAATTAATTAAATTTGTTAGAACGCTAACTGTTGGAAGTATTTGAGCTGGAAACATTGATTTAGTAACCAAGTGTCCACTTGAAACAATCGAGCTAGCTCCTTCAATTAAACTTGTTTGAGTCCAAATCCAGGGAAGTAATCCGCAAAATAAATATACTGTATAATTCTCAACTTCAAATCGCATATAATATTTAAAAACAAGTGCATATATCAACATCAAAAACAGCGGATTAAGAATTGACCAAAAATAGCCTAAGAAAGACCTACGATATCTTTGAGCTAAATGCCTTGTAGTTAAAGCTTTAATTAAAGGTATGTAGTGAAATAAGGGACTCAAAATTGCTTGCATTAGTTAAACTCCCAACTATGTTTTGGCTCATAAACTCCAAGTTGAGAAAACTTACTACGAACTTTAAAATTTAGTGAGTTTTTATGATAATCAAGCGGGTATCCATCTTCCTTATGAACTGCTAAATCTAAATAATAACTTCCAGTCAATAACCCTAGTCTTTCTATTTTGTATTTTACTATTCCTTCTTTCTTTAGCTTATCAACTTTAATTCTCTCAATTGAAGTGTTACTTCCATGCACCACTAAACCATCAGCTCGATTTATACCTATCCCAAAAACAACCTCTTCCTGAGCTTCGTTAACCTTATAATTAATTTCAACTTCTAGACTGTCTTCAGGATGTAAAATTAAAGTATCTGCTCCTGTATGATTTTTTATTTTTATGGATGTAATTTCTACTTCTCTACTACCCCATCTTTCTTTTTTGTTTTCTTTTATATTTTCAGTAACTGCTTCTAAAGTTTCTACCTGTTCTTCTTTACTTAAATTATTTACTTCAGACGATTCATTCTCTAAAAACAATTCAGCTTCTTCGCCTTTTTCTATAAAATACCGATAGCTATCAATAACTCTTCTAGGCTCACCTCTATCTTTAACTTCTCCCTCATGCAACCAGACAACTTCATCACACCACCTCTCAACAGAATCAAGATCATGAGAAACTAGCATTAATGTTTTCCCTTGAGATCTGAGGAGATCTATTCTTTCTTTACATTTATTGACAAACCCCGCATCTCCAACAGACAAAACTTCATCAATTAACAAAACATCTGGATCTACATGAATAGCGATACTAAAACCTAAACGCATAAACATTCCTGAAGAATATGTCCTAACAGGTTCATCAATTACCTCTCTTAACTCTGCAAAATCAATTATTTCATCAAATCTTATATCAATTTCTTTTTTAGAAAGGCCATACATAATACTTGAAAGATATAGATTTTCACGACCCGAAAAGTCTGGATGGAATCCAGCACCGAGCTCTATCAAAGCTGCAACCCGCCCCTTAACATCAACACTTCCAGCATCAGCTTGATAAATACCCGTTACACATTTTAATAATGTTGACTTACCAGAGCCATTTCTTCCGATAACCCCTAGAGAGCTCCCTTGAGGAACTCTTAAGGTTAGATTCCGTAAAGCATAATTAATTCTCTTAGCTTCTTTTTCTTGTTTTTTAAATATATTTAAAAAATAGGTTTTAAGTGATGTATAACCAGAACTAGTTTCGGTTCTAGCAAAAAACTTTGATATACTAACAATATCAAGAGCATAATCTATTTCTGTGTTTTCTTGTATTTTTTTTGCTACTTGCGCCATCTAGCTACACACTTTACTTAGATCCTGTTCCTTCTATAAGATATATATCTGGCAAATTTCTAAAACTATCTTTTGAATTCATTCCATAACCAACAAACCATTCTTTACCAGAATAAGAAAAACCTACGTAATCAGGTTGAAATTTATCGTTTCCTAACTCTCTTTTAATTAAAGCTGCAGACCTAACCTCTGTGGCACCAATATTTAAGAAATATGCAGACAAGGCTTCTAATGTACTACCCGAATCGCATATATCATCTACAAGCAATATTCTTCTACCTGCAGGATTCATATCATTATAATGTATTTTGACATCTGAGTTTAACACCCCTTCCCCTGAGTCAGTTCTTGAATATGCCCAAGTTCTTACAGGAGCAACTTCAATAGACTCATCTATCTTTCTAACTAAGTCAGTAAAGAAAAACACTCCACCTCGAAGCACAGGAATAACTATCACTTCTTTACTCTCGTCAGTTTTTCTAATCCAGTCAGTAATTTCACTGCCAATTCTTTGACAAGTAGAATCTATTTTTTCTTTATCGTATTTTAGTGTAAACTCATTTGGTAGCTTCATAATGATATAGACTATACTGATAGGCGTTCTTTTTTGCAAAAAAGATGTGAATTTCAGAGAGTTAGATTGATTTTGAGGCTAAATTGGCTATATTTGATGAGCCTTTCGAAATATACAGTTATACGCAAGGTTTTTTTACAAAATTGAGGCAAGAGGATTTCTTTATAGTAAAACTGTATTTTTAAACTGACTCTTGGTAACTTAGAAAGTGAATTTTTTTGACGAAACTAAAACTATAAAAAATATGAAAAAGCTAATCCTACTTTTAACTTTCTTTATACTAAACTTAAATTTAACAGCTTGCGCAGCTAGAGCTCCTATTCCAGTGGGTCATATTCCGCCACCACAAGAAGTGACTGACGCCGACAGAGCTTTTGGAAAACAAGTTTTAAATCAACTCTCTCAAAGTCATCCAATTTCGAAGGATCCTGATTTAAATATTAGAGTTACAGAAATTGTTGATAAATTAGCAGTAGCTGCAAATGCTGAAACTTTCCCCTGGAGAGTTTATGTTCTTGAAAGCGACCAAACTGTAAATGCCGGCGCCACAAGAGGGAACTATATGTTTGTTTGGACAGGAATGCTTAAAAAAGCTTTAAGTGATGATGAGCTAGCAACTGTGCTTGGTCATGAAATGGCACATGTTCTTGCTAGACACACTCATTCAACTCCTGGCGAAGAAGCTCAAAATATGATTACTGGCATTGCAGGAGTTGCCAGTCGAAGTGTTATGATAGCTAATGGAGTTGCTGGACCACTTGCACAAATTGGTGCTCAAGTAATTACTAATTTAATGAAAGGCTTAGTTTCAAATCCCGAACAACAAAGACAAGAACATGAAGCAGATCAAATTGGTATGTTTATAATGGCAAAAGCAAGTTATGACCCAAGAGCTGCTGTTACTTTTTGGGAAAGGCTTAGTAACGACCCTCAATTTAGCGGTTTTAGCATTGCCTTTCTTTCTACACACCCTGCAAGCGCTGATAGAGTTCAACAATTAAGAGAAACTTTACCTAAAGCTTTAGAGGATTATCGAAAGGCGAAGAATCCTAATTACAATTCTGAATTACCTAGTATGAGAGATGGGGAAAGTTTTGATTTTCGAAAATAGAACCCTCTAGACATTTTTTAAGATAAAGTCTGGGATTGAATATAATAGAAGTAAATTATTTTATTTTACTAAGAAACCCTAACAATCTTTTTATTTCTTCTCTATTAGCTTCAACCTCACTACTACTAAAAGAAGTAAAACAATAACTAAGATTAGTTATTAAACAATTAATGTTTTCTAAGCTAGATTTTCTATCAACATCAACTTCTTCTTCAGCATCAAAATCATTTGAAGAGGTAAAAAAGTTTTTAATATGAGAGAAGACTCTTAAGGCTTTACTTGCTGAAGGCTCCCAATATTCTGAATCAACTTTTCCATGAAACAATGCTTTAACAAGCAACCTTCCTTTTTGATTTAAATTTAACTTTAGTAAATTTGTAATTCTATCTTTAAGCACTTGTCCAAATAGTTTTGAAACAATAGCTATAGTTTCAGGGTTAACTTCTTTAGTCTTATCCTCTTGAGTTTCATTCCAAAGCAGGAGTCCTTCATTTATAAAATCTTTAAATTGCTCAGGAATAGTATCACTCTCTAACTCAACATAAACACAATCATACCCTATGGAAGCAAAAAAATTTCTTAATTTGGAATCAATATTTTCTACAATTGTTTCTACTCTATTAATTTTTTCAGCAGAGCGCTTCTTTACCCATTCGTCAAAAACAAACGAAGCTCCTCCAACTAAAATAAGTCCTCCAGTTAGAAAAGGCAGTGTACTAGAATTTATTAGATATGAATAAAGCAAACCAAGACTAACAGTCATTAAAGAAAATTGAACTGCTTTATTGCTGATATATCCTTTTAAAACGTCCGTCAAAGCAACATCAATCTCTGATGTCAACTTATTTAAATCTTCTTCAAATTTACTATAGGATTTAAGCTTTTGCGAAAAGTTTTCTACTCTATCTTCAAGAGCTTTTTGTTCTTGTAGGTACTTAAAACCTGCGTGTCTTGGAAAATCACAATCCATATCGCTGGTCTGATAATGAAAAGTAGATAGCTTAGGAAATTTTGATGGATTTATTTTTTTTGGTTGCTCTGCAGCGATACATCTTCTAAGTATCTCATTTTTATCCCTGCTTAAATAAACCATAATTACTAAAGTTAATCCTCTCCTAGTTATAGCGAATTATAGCAAATATCAAGCAGTATATACTTAAGTTATTCACAAGTTATATTAGTTTTTTTAAAATTATGTAGAGCAACTTAAAATAAGAAACAAAAAAGCTTACCTAGACGCTTGAATTTATTAGAATTTAAGGTAATAATCCTAATAATGTTTAACTCTCTACAAGACAAACTAGGAAACACTTTTCGAAAAATTAGAGGCAAAGCGTCGATTTCCCAAGGCGATCTAGCGGCAACTATGAAAGAAGTGCGTATGGCGCTTCTTGAAGCTGACGTTAATTTTAAAATTGCTAAAAACTTTTGTGAGGAAGTAGAAAAAAGAGCGCTTGGCGAAGATGTATTAAAAAGCGTAACGCCCGGACAACAAATTGTTAAAATCGTTCATGAACAGTTAGTGAACGTAATGGGCGAAGGTGCTGTAGAAATTGACTTTCAAACTAAACCTCCTGTTATTGTAATGCTTGTTGGTCTTCAAGGAGCTGGTAAAACAACTACTGCCGGAAAACTTGCAAAACTATTCAAGGAGCAATACAAGCGAAACCCTTTTTTAGTACCAGCTGATGTCTATCGCCCAGCCGCAATTGAACAGTTAAAAACTCTTGGGAGACAACTTGATATTCCTGTTTTTAATTCGAACACCGATCTTGACCCATTAGAAATTAGTAAATCTGCAATTAGAGAAGCAGAACTTAAAGGCTTTGATACTATCATTTTAGATACTGCAGGACGTCTTCAAATTGATACTGAAATGATGGGCGAACTTCAAGATATATCTGACGCTGTAGAGCCTCATGAAATTCTTTTAGTCGCTGACGCAATGACCGGTCAAGTTGCAGTGGATGTAGCGCAAGGCTTTCATGATGCCCTTGAAATTGATGGCTTAATTCTTACAAAACTTGATGGTGATGCTCGAGGAGGAGCCGCCCTTTCAATGCGAGCAGTAACAGGTTGTCCAATTAAATTTATTGGTGTTGGAGAAAAGTTAGACGGCCTTGAAGTTTTTCATCCTGAAAGAATGGCTGGAAGAATTCTTGATATGGGCGATGTTGTTAGCCTTGTTGAAAAAGCTGCTAAAGAAATAGATCTAGAAGAATCTCTAAAGCTTCAGAAAAAGCTAAAAAAGAATGATTTTACACTAGAAGACTTTCTAGGTCAGCTAAGAATGATGAAAAAAATGGGAAGCATGAGCTCTCTTATGGGAATGATTCCTGGAATGGGAAAAATGGCTAAACAAATAGATCCAGAAGAAGCTGAAAAAGAACTTAAAAAAATTGAAGCAATTATATTATCAATGACTAAAAAAGAAAGAGAGAAGTCAGGAATTATTAATGGTAATAGAAGAAAAAGAATTGCCAAAGGCTCTGGAACTAGAGTTCAAGATATAAACAAACTACTAAAACAATTTCTTGATATGAAAAAAATGATGAAAAAAATGAGCAAAGGCGGAATGGGTGGTTTAATGAATATGTTTGGCGGAAAAGGTGGCGGAATGCCAGATTTAAGTGCACTTGGCGATATCGATATTAGTAAGTTGATGAAGTAGGTTTTAGAAACTTTTAATAACTTAATTAAGATTTGGATCAAATGAATTGGCACTCACTCTCAACTTCAGTTCTTTAGCTTGAGGAGGCGATTCGCTGGCAAATATCAAATCCAAACTTTCAACTCTTAACATCACCCCTTGAGATGTAACTCTAGGAAGTGCAAGCCTTTTCTCTCCTAGTCTAGCTCTAAGAATATCACGGACATAATTCTGATCTACGGAATCATCAGGATCTAGTTCGATAGATACATCTATATTATCAACAACTTCTCCACGTTTTATTAAGGGAACTATAACATCTAAAATGTCTTCCATAACAGAATTAAATTTGCTTGGAAACTGCACAAGCTCTGGCTTAGGTTCTTTGCCTGTCTTCTCCAAAATTAGTCATAATGATAATTGAGCAAAAAATAATTAAGCTTCCGGTAAAAGACCCCGATCTTTTCCCGCGAGAGAAAAGTCAGGCAATATTTTTTGCAAAGCAACTTTAGTTATATTTTGAATAGTTTCACTTGGACTTTCTCCTTTTAAGGTAGAATCAAAATTACCAGTTCTAAATTGAACTGTCGCCTCAATTAAACTTGAACTTAAAGATATAACCTGATCAATCAAAGCTTCATACGAAGAATAAAAAACACCTTGATGAATCAACTCTTCTTGAATATCTATCGTAGAAGTTGAATCAAACTTTCCATCCTCTTTCCATAGCAATAAAGAAAAGCTTAGTTCTTCGTTTCTCATCCCCGACTTTCTATGTATAAATATAACTTTACTATCATCAATAATTAGAGGTTCACCATCTAAATCTTTAAAGACCAAAATTGGAGCTCTTTTAGGTGAGGTTAAAGACTCATCTATACCAGGTAAGAAATCATACATGATGAAAAGCGTCTAAAGAACACTATAAAAAGATAGTTGAAATAAAATATTTATCAAGCAACCAAAGAAATAACCTCATTATTCTTTCACTTGCATTTAAGAGAAAAAACCCTCAATCTACTAAAATAATGACTAAGACACCTAAAAGATATCTTGTAGTTTCAGCACTCCCCTACTCAAACGGAAGACCTCATGTTGGCCACCTGGCTGGAGCATACTTGCCAGCAGATATATACACCAGATTCCTAAGATTAAAAGGCGAAGATGTTCGCTTTATCTGTGGCTCTGACGATCATGGAGTTGCAATTTTACTTGAAGCAAAAAAACAAGGCAAAGAACCTAAAGAACTTGCCATGCATTTTAACAAACTTCAGCATGAAGATTTTAAAGCTTTAGGTATTGAATTTGATGTTTTTGGATCAACCTGTGACAACAAATATCATTATAAAGCAAGTCAAGATTTCTTTCTAAATTTATACGAAAAGGGATATTTTAATAAAAAAACTAGCAAACAATTTTACGATCCAGAAGAAAAAATGTTTCTTCCTGATAGATATGTTGTAGGAACTTGTGGATATTGCGAAACAGAAAACCAAAAAGGAGATCAATGTGAAGAGTGTGGTAAAGTTTTTGATACAAATTCTTTAAAAGACGTACGAACTGCAGCAGATGGAAGAGAAGTAGAAATAAGAGAAACAACTCATTGGTTCATTGACTTATCAAAATCAAAAAATGTTGTTGCAAACTGGCTAGAAAAAGCTGAAATCAGGAAACAAACTAAAAATTTTGTTAAAGGCTTACTCGGTGCTGGCTTAGTAGAACGCTCTATGACTAGAGATTTAAACTGGGGAGTGCCTGTCCCTCTAGATGACAAAGATGCAAAAGATAAAGTTCTATATGTCTGGTTCGATGCACCAATTGGTTATATCTCTGACACTATGGAGCTTTTTGAAAAAGAAACGGGAAACAGCGAAGATTATAAAAATTGGTGGTGCAATGAAGACACAAAACTTGTTCACTTTATTGGAGAAGACAACACCATCTTTCATTGCATTATTTGGATTGCAATGCTTAGCGCTCATGAAAATATTAAAATCCCTGACGCAGTTATAGTTAATCAATACTTAAATATTCAATTTCCTGGACAAGCAGAAGAGAAAATATCTAAATCTAAAGGCAATGCTCCTTGGTTGTATAAATATATTGAAGATGGTGGTAATCCTGATGTACTTAGATATTATTTAACTAGCATTGCTCCAGAAAAAGCTAGAGTTGCATATCGTCCCGATGAATTAAGTCAAAAAAATAATACTGACTTAGCTAATGTTCTAGGAAACTTAGTGCATAGAGTTGTTTCTTTTACGATTAAGTATTACGGCCCAGAAGTTTTAACTTGGAACGAAAGTAAACTTGATGAAAAAGATAGAGATTTTCTTAACAAACTAAACGCAGCCTACACTGAAACAGAAAACTTAATTTTAAACTATTCTTTTAAAGCAGCACTTGAAGAAATTATGGCTTTTGGAAGAGAATGTAATAAATATCTTGATGAAGTTGCTCCCTGGACAACAAGAAAAACAGATGAAGCAAGGACAAAGCAGTCTCTTGCTTTAGCGCTCAGTGGCATTAAGTTTCTTAGCTTTGCTCTTTCCCCTATTATGCCTAACACATCTAAAAAAATAGCTCATTTTATAAATATTGAAATTGATAAATGGGAAAATGCTATTAAACCATTTCCAGAAAGAGCGACTCTTAACCCCTCAGAAGTTTTATTTACAAAAATTGAAAACAAGGAAAAATAGTTTGATCTGGAAGCCTAGCAAAGAAGAGAAAGAAAACTCTAACTTGGCAAAGCTAATGAAAGAACTTGATGTTAACACCTATGAAGAACTTCACAAATGGTCAATTAAAGAAAATGAAGCATTTTGGGAATATGTAGCAAAAAAAGTTTTTAAAATTAATTTTCAAAACTATACAAATATCAAAAAAGACAAACTATGGTTTCCTAATGCTAAATTAAACTGCGTAGAAACATGTTTCAATGCAAATTCAAATTCTACAGCAATTTATTTTGCCCGAACTGGATTTACTGAAATTACAAAAATCACTTACAAAGAACTAAAAGAAAAAGTTCAACAATTCGCAAGTGGTTTCAAAAAAAACGGCTTTAAGAAAGGCGATAAAATAGCATTGTTTATGCCTATGAATATTGAATGCATTGTAGCTTATTTAGGAACTATTTATGCTGGAGGAGTAGTAGTCTCTATTCCTGACACTCTTCCCTTAGAACAAGTTAAAAAACGCTTAGAAATAAGCAAGGCAAATACAGTTATCACACTTCAGTCGTGGAAAAGAGCGAACAAGGAAATAAGACCTTATGAAGGAGTTATTAAAAATTTACATCAAGTTAAAGCAATAGTAGTTAATGAAAGTAAAAATCTTAGAAAAAAAGATATTTCATGGGATGATTTTCTTGGAGATCCAAAAGAAGCGGAACTAGTTCTCTCTAAATCTAACGAAGCGATTAACATTCTTTTCTCTTCTGGCACTACTGGAGAACCAAAAGCCATTCCTTGGACGCAAATCACGCCAATTAAAAGCGCTTCTGATGGATATTTTCATCAAAATATTAAAACAGGAGATATTATTGCCTGGCCAACCAATATTGGTTGGATGATGGGCCCCTGGTTAATATTTGCAAGTTTTTTTAATAAAGGTAGCATTGCTCTCTTCGAAGGTTCACCTACTAGTCTTGAGTTTCTTAATTTCATAAAAGAAACAAAAGTTTCAATCCTTGGAGTTGTGCCTGCATTAGTTAAGCACTGGAGAAACATAGAACCAAATCTACACTTACCAAGCGTAAAAATCTTTAGCTCAACAGGCGAAGCTTCAAACGAAAACGACTACTCTTGGCTTATGGAAAGAGGTAATAATAGTCCTGTTATAGAATACTGCGGAGGCACTGAAACAGGAGGAGGATATATAACTGGCAGTCTTTTACAAAAACAAAAAGCAGCTTGTTTTTCTACACCTGCTATGGGCATAAACTTTTTAATTCTTAACGAAAAAAACGAAGAATGTGAAGAAGGTGAAGTCTTTTTCACTGTTGACTCCTTAGGTCTTTCTAAAAAGTTATTAAATGCGGATAACGATATACTTTATTATCAAGGACTACCTCCAGGACCAAATGGCGAAAAACTAAGAAGACATGGAGATTTCATCAAAAAACTTTCTAAACATTCCTACCAATCGCTAGGACGAATTGACGACACAATGAACTTAGGCGGCATAAAAGTAAGCTCAATTACATTAGAACAAGTTATTAACTCACATAAACTTGTTAAAGAATCAGCTGCTATTTCTGTAAAAACTTCAACTGAAAAGCTGATTTTTTTTATTGTTACTGAAAAAAAGGTTTTAGATTTAGAAAATTTAAAATTAGAACTTAATGCATTACTTAAAAGAAAAGTTAACAAGCTTTTTTTTATAAACGAGCTAGTTTTAATTGATTCTATTCCCAGAACTGCTTCTAATAAAGCAATGAGGAGAGTTTTGAGATTTAATTACAGCAAAGATAGAAAGTAATTTCCAATAGGGCTTCTGTCTTAACTATAGGACTGTAAAAATTACAGCCATATAGCTCTCAGTTAATAATCTTTTAGAAGCAAAATTTCTTCAAATGTTGATAATAACTTATGAAGTTAAGCTTATTATTTAATACATGTGTTTATTTTACTCATACAATTTTAGTATTTAGTTTCACTTGTACATCTCTCGTATATGCTGATGATTTTTATCCAATACAAAAAAAGCTTGGCTGTTACTTACAAGGTGAAAAGTTACTCCCTGCTAAAAGAAAAAGAAATGATATTAAAATAATTAAGGCAAGAATAGCAATTCGTAAAATTAGATCTTTAATAAAATCAACTAATATTAGTGAAGAAAATAAAATTAGAAAACTAATTAAGCGCTTAAAAGCATTTAAAAATTTAAGGAAAAAATGTAAAAAATTAACAAGAGAAGATTCCATTGCAAATGAAAAAAGTATTGAAGAAGGTTTAAAGAATTTAAGAAGTAGTGCTGAAAAACACCTACCTGAAATAATTGCTAACTTAGAAAAAGTTTTAGCTTTTGAAACTCTAGAAGTACAAGATGCTTTAGATAGCTATCTTCCTTTGACTAATTTATCTGAAGATAAAAAGCAAGAACTAAGAAAATCTCAAGAGTACTTTAATGTTATAAGAGACTATGTTCAAGCTTTAAAAAATAAAGATTCAAGCTACTTTCTAGAAAGAAATAAAGACATTTTACAATCTCACTCTTTTAATTGGAGTAGTGAATTTTTACATTATACTCAAGAAAAAAAATACACTTTGCCATTTCTTGAAATTTTACAAATCAGCACTTTACCTCTAGATGGCATAGATGACTTACCTGATAAAGATCTTTTACAATTAGGCAAGGACTTAGAACATCTATATACAAATGATTATGATAGTTACTTACAAACTCTAACTCAATCGTCTAACGACCTCTTTTATAAAACTACAGCCGACATGAGAAGAGTCAAAGCAGATATATTGTTTAATGTTGATATTCCAACAAATGATATAGCAGAATTTCCAATCTTTACAGCACATATGGCAGTTCCCGATCCTCAACTTGTAACAACAAAGCTCAGCAACAGACATTTAGGTTTATCTAGACATTTTATCGAACCAAATGGGGAACGTAGAAGCATAGAAAACATGTTAGAAACTATTGATAGATCTCGTCAGAATAAACCTGATAGCATCATATGGCTAGACGATGGCTTTTGGGGAATTCTTAGTGAAGATGAACTTTTAGAAAGAATTAAAGCTATGAGAGAAAGATTTCCTGGAGATATATTAGGCATTTATTCTTTCTTACCAAAAAATGATTTTCATGCACATGCTTTCCCTAAAGATTCTGAAAGATATTTAGGATGGTTGCGTGAGAATGAACGATTAATGGATAAGTTTAGCGAATATGTAGATATTATATATATGTCTTTTTATACATTGCATCCACTACCTGAAAATATGGATCTATGGAAAAATTCAGTAAAATCTCGATTAGCAGAAGCAAAGCGAGTAAGTAAAATGTATAATGAACAAAAAGTCCTTGCATGGGCATGGCCAGATTATCATTCAAACGGAAATTTAAATCCATTAGCTTTCCGAGCAATAGAAGGCAGATATTTTTATGATCAGATGGATACGATACTTAAAGAAGGTGTTTCTGGACTCATGTTGTATAACTATAAACCTTGGAATGATAATTTATACAATTTAAGTGATTCTAATTATACTTGGTATGAAGCTCTTAGTGGGATAAGATCTAACATTGAGTCTGGAACTTACAATCAATTATTTCATTCTCTATAGTTAAGCTTTGAGCTTTTAAAGTAATCTATAGAAAATTTACAAATCAAAACCACTCTTTCATTTTAAATTCGAGCTTGCAGGTCCTATATTAGCACCTCTAGTTTCATTAATTCCCCATAACTTTGCCGAAAAAATACCAAGCTGAGTTCTGTTGTTATCACAAATATTATATTGATATATATTTGAAGGATTATTAAACCAACCATTTATTGCCATTGACCAAAATAATAATCTTCTATTTGTTTGAATTATTTTTTCTGAATCATTTTTAGGAATAAATTTTTCAAAATATCTAGTTTCACTTTTTTCACTTAAGTTAAGATGTAAATTCCCTAAATCTTGAGGATAGCCACTCTTACTCACTAATGTTAAGAGAATATTTCCCCCAGTATTCTCTGTAAACCATGTTGAGGGCAATTTACTCTCAACTTTGGTTGGAGGATAGTGCATAACTTGTGAAGTAAATTTTTTTGCCATTTTATCAGCTAATTCTGAAGAAGATGTTTTTTGATAAAAACCTAATGCATTTTTCAATAATCTTTCCCAAATTTTCTTTTGAAAGCTTAAACTCCTATATCCATCTAATAAATAAATCTCTAGGCCAAATTCTTTTAAGTATAAATTAACTGATTTCAACGAAGCCAGTAGAGTATCTCTAACAAAAACTCCTTTTTCAGCTTCTTTAAAATTTTTTTGATATATTGGATTATTCTCAGATTCAGAGTGAAAGTAACTTATACCTTTGAACTTATTTTTTAAAAAATTTTCCAACTTTGAATCTCTGAGAGAGCTTTCTACTCCAATACTCCTGTAGTTTTCAAAACTAAAATCATAAGCATATTCTGGTATGGGAGTTTCTTTTGGATTAATCTTTTTATCTTTAATTTTCTGAATAGTTGTTGAAATATCATTTTTGTAAAAAACTAATCCTTTTTGATTTGAATATATACGAAAGCGATTTTGAAGTTCATTAGCATTAACTGAAGGAGCTTCTTGCCTAACTAAGTTGCCTAAAGCATTCCATTCAGATAAAAATATAGCTCTCATATTACTAGTAAAACGATCACAAGTAATTTTTAAAGTGTAATCAATGTCTTTATATATTAGTAAACAAAAATTATTTATTATATGAATTTCAGGAGCTATATGAGAATAGCTTGCAATATTACTAATTCTATTAGCAATTTTATCAGCATTTTTAAATTTATTTGAACTTAAATTATTAGCAATAATAGACTTTTGAAAAATCTGCCTTTTTACTCTATCTCTAGTTAACTTAAAGTATAAGCTTTCATTCTTAACAATTGGGCTAAAGTGTGGATCAATCCATGAGAATATTTGATCCTCTGCTTGCAAAATATTTTTAACAGTTTTTTCTAAATAGTCATTACTTTCGAAAATTTCAATATTTGGTTTTTCTTCCAAATTTCTTCTAAAGCGCATCAAAGTAGGAATTGCATCTTGAATGCTACGGATGATTTCATGTTGCTTTTCAATGATCTGATTAAGGCTAAGAGCTACAAAAAATTCTTTTCCATCATGCACTTCTTTTTTAACTAAACCTCTATCTAACAACTGAGAAAGCACTGAGTAAGTGGTTGTTCTTTTTACTCCACAAGCTTTAGAAACTGAACTTGGAGAAGAAGATCCAGTTGCAATAAGAGTTAGGTAAACTTGTGATTCATTTTCTGTAAGGCCTATTTTTATTAAAGTCTTTAATAATTCTTTTATATTCATCTTTTTTATGCTCTTGTTGATGAAAACAACAACAAATATTTCACTGTAACTATTTAATAATATAGATTAATACTAGTTTATTGTCAAAATAGTCGAAAACTACAACATTACATTTACTAATTTTATACTCTAAAATTTAAAGTCTGCAAATTCAAGGAGAAGTATTATGAAAGTTGCTATTTTAGGTACTGGTTCGATTGGGAAAGGGATTGGGGTAGAGCTCAAAGAAAGAGGTCATAATGTCGACCTTATTGGTAATGATATGTATGGGGTATCTCTTAATGCCGCTTTTATAGGTTGTTACTATAAACCCTCATCTCAAGTAGTAGCAGATTTAGTCATGCAAAGTCATAAGGACTGGATGAAACAAGCAAGAGATCCAGATTTTCGGTCGGTAGCAGTCTCAAAAATGGACGTAGTTTTAGAAAATGCTACTCTCCCTGATTGGAATGATTTTGTTGATGAATTTGAAATGCTTAATGACTGCCCTGAACCAAGAGCAAGATATGAAGCATATACCGGATCACCAAAACTTTATGCTGATCACCAACTGATGATTTTAGAAAAAGATTTACAAAATAAAAATTTTACTAAATATCAACGAGAAACTATCGGAGCAAAAGGCGAACTAAAAGGCTACGACAGATTAGTAGTTGCAGCAGGTGGTGGGTATAGCGATTTAGTTTCAAATTTTAAAGGAAAGAAGAACAGAGGTAGATTAATCCATAAAACTGTACCTAAGTCTCAAAATGAGGAGTTACATTCCCGTATGGATGAATTCGAAACAGTATATGTTGTTGAAAGACCCACGCGCTGGAAAAGCCTAATTGAAACACATAAGGATGTAGTGCTTGCTGGTGAATACGAAGAATACACACCAACTCATGCGACAATGGAAGAAAATTTAGATTTTGCTAATAAAGTAATAGAAAATAATACAAAAAAATGGGGAATTAATTACCGGGAAATTTTTGGAGAAGTTCAAAAATTTGGCGACGGACCAGATGATATTCTACTTACTGAAGATTTTAGACCTGGTGGTGAGCAGCTTGATCCTGTGATTGATTATCATTGCGACGATCGAGTAGTACATCTAGCTAATTTTGACGGACAAGGCATATTGGCAGTGCCTGAATTAGCTCGTCAAGTTGCTGATCGATTAGAAATGGCAAGCTAGTTTTTACATTGTAAAAGGCATATGGCTACAAATTTAATTTGAACATTTTACAAGAAAATTATGACTACTAACAATAAATTAAAAGTTGGAGTTATAATGGGCGGTAAGTCTTCAGAGTGCGAAGTTTCTTTAGCAACTGGTAGATATATTTTAAACCTATTAGATCCTCAAAAATACACTGGCTTTGCTATTTATATGGATAAGCTAGGAGGTTTTTGGAAACTTCCACTTAAACTAGTAATCATGAATACTACGAGAGATCTTGAAACTCGTTTGGACGAGGCTGAAAAAGTCTCTTATGAAGAGCTTAGCAATCTTATCGATTTTGCTTTTATAGCACTTCTCGGAAAGTTTGGAGAAGACGGAGCAATTCAAGGTTTATTGGAGTTGCTAGGAATTCCTTATACTGGTTCTGGAATTCTTGCAAGTTCTATTGCAATGCATAAGAGAGTAAGTAAAAGACTACTTCAAGCAAACGGTTTTGTTGTTGGGAAAGATATAACATTGTATAGAGCTGATTTTAAAACTAGAGTTAGCTTAGATGCCATTAATCAAAATATTAACGCAACTTTTGGCTACCCTGTGATTGTGAAGCCTGTTACCGAAGGTTCAAGTATCGGAGTTACTTTTGTTTCTGAGTCGAGCGATTTAGAAGATGCGATTAATGAAGCCTTTAAATGGGATGATGAACTTTTAATTGAAGAATTCATCAATGGTCAAGAATTTATGTGTGTCATTATTGGCAATAAAAACCCTACTGCAATGAAACCTTCGGAGGTTGAATTTCAAGGCAAAATTTTTACGTATGACGAAAAGTATATGCCTGGGAAAGCTGTTTATCATACACCAATTAGAACTAAAGAAGAAAATATTAAAGATATTCAAGAACAAGCTGAAAGAGCTTATGAATTCTTAGGTATTTTAGGCTTTGGAAGAGTTGATGGTTTCCTAAAAGGAGATCGAGTGTATTTAAGCGAACCACATACTGGCACAATCATGGTTCCTTCTTCATATGTTTTTCAGCAAGCAACTTTGCAAGACATACCCGAAAATAGCGAGGAAGAACATACAATGAAACTAGAAGACAGACAAATAAAAACGAAAGGAGGAAATAAGTTTAACCCGAAGACTTTTATAACTAATGTAATTGAAATGGGCATTGAAGCTCATACAAATAAAAAAGGAGTATTATAATGATGAGAGTAGGATTATTTTTTGGTGGCCCTTCTTCAGAAAGAGAAGTTTCCCTAGATAGCGGAAGACATGTTTATAATTCATTGGATAGATCTAAATACGAAGTAACCCCAATTTTTGTAGATCTAGATCTTAAATTTTGGGAAATCACAGAACGTTTAATTTGGATGAACTCTACTTCTGATATTGCAAAATGCTTAGAGGAAGAAGGAACAAATATCAAATATGAAGAACTAAAGGAAAGGTTTGATTTTTGTTTTCTTGGACTTCATGGAAAATATGTCGAAGATGGAGCTATGCAAGGATTACTTGAAATTTTAGACCTCCCATATAATGGCCCAAGAATTATTGGTGCAGCTATTGGAATGGATAAAATTTTTCAAAAACAGTTACTCAAAGCTGAAGGCATTACTTATGCTCCACATGTTACAGTTGCTTTATCAGACTATAAGGCTGATGGAAAAGCCATTGAAGACAAAATCGAAAAAGAACTGGGATTCCCTTGTGTAGTTAAACCTTCAAGAGAGGGCTGCAGTACTGGTATTTCTAAGGTCAACCAAAGAGCTGATTTAGCAAGTGCATTAGAGGAGGCTCATCGCTGGGATTATGATGTTTTAGTTGAGAAGTTTCTTCCATTTATGGAAGTAACTTGTACTATTATGGGCAATGAACATCCTGAAGCACTACTCCCTACAGAAACACCTTCTAAAGGTGATTTTTTAACTTTAGAAGAAAAGTTTCTTCCTGGCGATGCTCAGATGATAACACCCCCACGAGTACCTAAAGAAGAAGTTAAGACTATGCAGAATGAATTTGTTAAAGCATATAAAGCTATGTGTCTAAAGGTATATTCAAGAATTGATGGATTTTGGGATACAAATAATAAAGTTCTCTATATCAACGAACCAAATACTTTGCCTGGAATAACTCCATCTACTCATGTTTTTCACCAAGCTGCTGAAGCTGGAATGAGTGCTAGTGATTTTCTTGATAAGGTTATAGCCTACAGCCTGGATGCAAGGGAGTTTATAGGTAGTGAGTACAAAAGGGATTAGACATCTTTCATAATGATTTCTAAGAGCGTTAAAACTGATCAGATAACAAAGGAAAGTCTTTAGTTGATAAAACTCTTAGCATGTAAAATATTTTAGAAACTGAATTTTTAATTCCCCCAAGAGTTGAAAAATCCAGCAATTCTGGTATATTACTGGAACTGATATTGTCAGAAAAAACGTAAGTACTTAAATTTAAACAATATTTAAGTTTTAAAAGGGATATAACAAGTGGCTGTTACATTAAGATTATCGAGAAAAGGACAAAAAAAACGTCCATTTTATAGAATTGTTGCAACTGATAAGGAAAGCCCTCGTGATGGTAAATATCTTGAAATTTTGGGTACATATAACCCAATGGTAGACCCTCCAGCAGTAAATATTAAAGAAGATAGAGTAAAATATTGGATAGAGAATGGAGCGCAAACTTCAAAAACTGTTCAAAGCTTTATTAAAAAAACTATTCCTGGATATATTGAAGGAATTTTAGAAAAAAGAACTGCTGGAATTCAAGCTAAGAGAAAAGCTAGAAAAGCTAGAGCTAAGTAAATTTGCGATTCACTGTTCTAACAATCTTTCCTGAAATCTTTGATGGATTTACTAGAACCAGTCTTATTGAAAAAGCTCTTGCAAAAAAATTCATAGAAATTGATATAGTAAATATTAGAGACTTTTCTTCTGCGCCTCACCATAAAGTAGATGACGAACCGTATGGTGGTGGAGCAGGCATGGTTTTAAGCCCTGAGCCACTTGCTAAAGCTATTGAATATGCCAAGAAAAAAAATCCAAATTCTAAAGTGATTCTTATGACTCCTTCAGGAAAGTCTTTCAAACAAGAAATAGCTGAAAATTTAGCTGAAAAATCTCAAAGCTTAATTATTATTTGTGGAAGATATGAAGGCATAGATCAAAGAATAATTGATATTTACGTTGACGAAGAATATTCAATTGGAGACTATGTTTTAATGGGTGGAGAAATTCCTGCTATGGCGGTTATTGAAGCAATTTCTAGGTTAAAAAACAATGTACTAGGCAATTCAGAATCAGTAGTAAATGAGAGCTTTTCTGGAACTAATAAAATTCTTGAAGCCCCACAATATACTCGTCCTAGAAGCTTTAACAACAAAGAGGTTCCTGAGATTCTCTGCTCTGGAAACCACAAAGCAATAGAAAAATGGCGTGAAGAAAAAGCTCTTGAGAAAACAAAATTAAATAGACCCGAACTTATTAATGAATAAAAAAAAATGAATAAAGAAATAGACTTAAGTATAATTTTACTGCATGAAAACATGCTAAATAAAGAAGGTAAGCTTATTACTACTTCGCTTACAATGATTGACAGTCATGATATTTCGAGAAGTTCAAGAACTTACCAATTGTCTGAATTTTTTATTGCTCACCCTTCTAATACCCTCCAAGATTTAGCAAATACCTTAAAAAAACATTGGGTAGATGGCTACGGCGCTAAGTACAATACAAATCGTGGAGAAGCTTTAGAACTCATTACAATTGTTGATAATTATGAACAAGCAAAAGAAAAGATTAAAACTCGCACAGGTAAAACACCAAAAATAATTGCAACTAGCGCAAAAACTGGAGAAAATAGAATCGGATATAGCGATCTAAAAGAAGAACTTAAAAATGGAGACCCCTATCTTCTTTTACTAGGAACAGGTTGGGGACTTTCTGACTCTTATCTGTCTGAAGTTGATTTTTTCTTAGCTCCTATACTTGGACCAGGCGATTACAATCATTTATCTGTAAGATCTGCAGCTGCTATTATGTTAGATAGATTGTTTGGCAGTTAAACCACGCTCTTAAGATACAAACCTGAATTCTGACTAAGAAAGCTGTTACAAAAGCTAATCTACTAAAATCTTTAAAAGAACTCAGTTTATAAGAAAAAATTCCAGAAAGGTAATAGCAAAATTTACTATTTCTAGCTTTTTAGACTTTAAGTATCAAACTTTATTAGTATTGTCCCGTATTAGTACGTACGGTGAAATTACTAAAAAAACTCATAAATAAAAAACCCTATACTAAAAGGTTTCACCATAATTGAATTACTTGTAGTAGTCGCTATAATCGGTATCCTTGCTAGCATGGGCTTACAAATTTTTGATGAATACACTGAAAAAGTAAAAAGAGCTGAATCTTTACATGATTTGCACGGACTTCATTTAGCTATCACTACTCTCATTACTGACACAGGTTTCGCTCCAGGCGGGTTTACTGCTGAACCTTGCGTACAAATCACTTCTGATAACGAAATGGGAATTGATGATTGTAGCGCTGGCCTACTATGTAACGATGGAACTTTCATTAACTGGGGTGGACCATATATTTCAGATGCACATACAAAAGATCCTTGGGGCAATACTTATCAATATGATTCAGATTACTATTGCTTTACATATATTGAAGGATGTAATGGGACAGGATGGGTAAGAGCTATAAATACAATAGGGCCAGACGGAGTAGCAAATAATTATGATAATGGAGAAGCTGCACAGGTTTTGTGTGCTCAATAAATCACAGTAAAATTGAATACTACAACCAAAATACCAACAAAACAATCACTCCCAAAACAATTCTATACCAACCAAAAGGCGCTAATGTATATTTACTAAGCATCTTGATAAAAATTTTAATTGCAAATATTGCAACTATAAATGAAACTACAAAACCCAGAAAAAATATTCCAAAATCTGAAAAACTTAAAAGATCTCTACTTTTAATTAAATCATAAACTGTTGCTCCAGCAATAATAGGAACTGCCATAAGAAAAGAAAATTCTGCAGATGTTTTTCTATCAAGCCCAAACCAAATTCCACCAAGAATTGAACTTGCAGCGCGAGACATACCTGGCCATAAAGCAAAACACTGCACTAAACCAATTTTAAAAGCCTGTGAGTAAGTAATTTTATCTACGCTGTCAGAGTTAATTTCTTTAAATTGCTTATTCTTTGGATCGCAAACAATCATCAATACGCCACCTATGATTAACGCTATTGCTACGGGAGTAGGAGAAAATAATAATTCTTTTATTTTAGAATAAAACAAAGCTCCTAAAATACAAGCTGGAAAAGTCCCTAAAATAAGTAGTATCCACGCTCGTTTTCCTGAAAATTTTTCACTTTTTTTCAAATTAAATAATGCAAAAAATTTTTCTTTATACAGCAAAACAACTGCTAAGATTGCTCCAAGTTGGATAAAAATTGAAAAAGTATCTGCTGAACTTCTAGTGAATTCAATTAAGTCAGAAAATATGATCAAGTGGCCAGTGCTTGAAACAGGAACGAATTCGGTCAAGCCCTCTATTACACCAAGAATAATTGCCTTTAAGTAATCAAGCACTAAAACTAAGCTCCGGAAAAGTTAAAAATAATGTAAGAAAAATATACAAAGAGCATAAGAATTCCGTCTAATCTAGTTAAACTTTTCTTATAAAACATAATAAAACCAACTATTGCACATGAAAAAAACATAAAAGGAAAATCTAAGACTAAAGCACCCTTAGAAACAGTCAAAGGATGTACAATGCTAGTCAATCCAATAACACTAAAGACATTAAATATATTACTACCAATAGCATTACCTATAGCTAAATCAACTTCATCTTTCATAGCAGCTACTGCTGTGGTTGCTAATTCAGGCAATGAAGTGCCAATACCAATGATAGTAATTCCAATTACCATTTCCGAAACACCAATTGCTCTTGCAAGTTTCGAGGCATTTACTACTATTAAATCAGCTCCCCATACCATTCCTGTAAGCCCTAGTAATATTAAACCTAAAGAAGTGTACATATTGATATTAACCTCAACCTTGCTTGTCTCTTCTTCGGCTACATTTGAGCTTTCAGAAAAAAAGAAATTATATGTTAAGTAAGCTATAATTCCTGAAAATAGAACTACCCCTTCAAACCTTCCTAGGTTTTCATTTAAACTAAAAATCCAGAAAAGCAGTAAAGATAAAAGCATGAGTGGCATTTCTCTTGAATAAACATCTTTAGTAATTGAGACAGAACTAATGACTGAAGCCACTCCTAATATGCATAAAATATTGCAAATATTACTACCGATAATATTTCCAACAGCAACATCAGAACTTCCTTTGAGGGCAGCACCTAAAGAAACAAAAAGCTCAGGTGCAGAAGTGCCAAAAGCAACTATTGTTAATCCAATTACCAAAGGACTGACTTTATATTTTTCAGCAATCCGAACAGCGCCTTTAACCAAAAAATCAGCACCAAGGACTAAAATCACCATTCCAAAGGCGAGAGATAATAATTGAATTAACATTATAGAAGATTATGCAACTAATTGAGTTAGATCAACACTCTGATATGAAGAAGGCTTTCTCACTTTACCACTCTCATCTTTTCCAACTGCATAATAAACACTATCAATCTCAACAACTTCCACGCTCTTAACCTCACTCGGCCATGATATATCTCTATCACATGCCCAGTCAGAATTAGGCAATTTTCCAGTTTTACCATTCCAACTATCAAGTTTTATAAACTTCTCTAGGTTGTTATCACAAACTAACTCAAAAGCATCTTCTAAAGGAATTTTAAAAGCTTCAGAATTCCAATACATGGTATAAGCAACATCAGCTAAACCATCAAGCATCTCTAATTTATTAGGCTCATTTACATTTTGATATTTTAGTGCATTAGGATCTGTAATTTCTTTGCCATCAAAAACTGGAATTACCCCTAAGCCTTTTATAATGTACTCCAGAGTTTCAGAGAGTAGAAGTTGAGCACCTAAGGCTCTTTGCTTAGGATCATTTGCATCAAAAGTCTCAGAAAGTTTTTGACCAGCTAGTTTCATAAATATTTTGATTTTATCAGACTGCATTTTATACCTTTTAAAAATACTTATAATGAGTCCAAAAAAGAATTTCCTTAAAAAAACTTTTTGGATTCATCTTTCCCAAATTGAATTACTAAATTATCAGTTTACAAGGAAGTAGAATAAGTGCAAGTGTTTACGAATTTGTAACTATAGTTATCCCTTAGAGGGTATAGAATTACAGCAAATATGCTGTTCTTTTAAGATGCTCTTAGCAATGTCATGAAGTTAAAGTAAAACCTAATAAGCACCTACAATTCTAGAGTTTATTTAAATTAGTATCAATTCAACTATCCTTAGAAACAGCCAACGTAGGTAAGAGATTCTTATAAACTTCTTTACGCTGAAAGTGATAGTCACAACCAGACTCTATACTTAATTCCTCTTCACAAAGGAATTTAGTATCAGACATTGAAACAATAAGGTCAGCACAATCATTTACTTTTAATTTCATTGCGCAACTATAACCATCTAAATCAGGAAGCTTAGAATCAAGAACAATAATATCAAAAACATTTCCTGCTCTTTTAGCGTTTAACGCTTTTCTAATACAATCTTTGCCTGTGCTAACAAATACTAGCATATCATCTTTTAAATTATATTTTTTAGCTCTTTTTTTCGAATCAGCTATTAAAATTCGATAGGCACTATCTAAAACAACAGTCGGCACTCTTTTTGTTATTCCCATATATGACCCTCTCAAAAAATAAAAGCAAAAAACAAATATAGCACAATGTGAACAAAAATTTTAGTAAAATCTTTATTAGACTTGTACAACAATGATTTTATAGTGAAATTGTTAAATATTTTACTCTTCTAGTAGAAATTTTGTTGAGATAGTTTGTTAATACAATGGTTAAATGAGTGTAATTTCTAAAACATCATTTGAATACTTTTAAGTAAGTAAAAAAGAGATAGGTATTTTCAATAATATGAATAATTTACTGCCTTATGCTGCTTTTTTTAACGAGCTATCTAGCTTTCTACTGTTTAGCATGCCTTTACTGTGATCATGAACGGAAAAAACTTTTACTGAATTATTAGAATAAACAACTTTTAACAACAAACCTGAATTCAAAAAAGCAAGATGTTTAACTAGTAAACTCTGATTGCACCAAAATTTACTTCCATAATGCTTTAAATTTCCTCTCTCAGCTTTATATATACCGATTGAATTTCTAAAGCCTAAAGAAAGATAACCTGTTTTTAAAAAACAATAAGATAAGATTTGATTTTCAAATTTAATTTCAGCACATAGCACTAAATCATTTACATGAAAATGCTTACTAAACTGACATGAGAAATACTGAACAGAATGCGTATGAATTATTAAAACTCCTTTACCGAGCGGAAAAATACCTACAGCTAATTCACATGCTTCGTACAAAGATACGGGTTTTAGAACCATTTTTCCCCTTAAAAAACCAAAAAAATCCAGCTAACTAAGAATTAGCTACTAAGATAGTACCAAATGATAAGCATATGTAAAACTTTTTCCTCCTCTTAAGAATACCCATTCAGCTATTTTTTATTGAAAATTATTGTACTAATACTGCATCTAAGTTATTTTAATAGAGAAGAACAAAAAAATGAAAAAAAATAAAGATCTTAACAATAACGACTTACAAAATGCCTTAGAAACAACTAAAAAATACCTTGCAAAAGCTTCAGGAACTATCACTTCAAATGCAAAATTAAATGATTTTTTAGATAAAACAATTTCTAGCTCTCAAAAAATCTGGGAAAATTCTGTAGAGCAAGCAAAAATCTTAAGTGCTGAAACTAAAGATTTTGCTCAAAAAACAAGTGAAGATATTTCTAAACATTCTAAAAAGATAATGCTTTGGGCAAAGAAAGAGCTTGATGTGCTAAAAAATAGAGTTAGTAAACTTGAGAACAAAGTGAATTTATTTGAAAAAGAGTCAGAGAGTGAAAAAAAACGAACAAACAAAGATAAGAGCAAGAAAAAGAGCAAGAAAAAGAGCAAAACAAAAACGAAGTCAAAAAAGAAAGTAAAGAGCAAAACAAAACCTAAAGCCAAACAAAAGACTTCTAAAACAAAAAATAAGAGTAAAAATAAAGCTAAATCAAAAAAGAAAGTTCGGAAAAATGCAAAAGCTAAGAGTAAATTTAAGAAAAAAAAACAAGTAAAAGCTAAAGCTAAAAAACTTTAGTAAAAATAGATTATTGTAACTCTTTTATATTCTCTTTTAAAATCCAAGCTCTTATTCCATCTTCAGTAACTATTCTGTACCATTCGTCTGTACTATAGTCTAGAGAAATCTCAGTTCCTTCATCAAGAATGGTAATTCTCGAATGATCAAAACCTGGCCCAGTCCTAAGTACAGAACGAGGTTCAATAACTCTTCCTTTTTTTAAACTCTGACTTAAACCAGAAGAATCTTGTCTTTCTATCCCATTCTTATTAATAGCATCGCTAGGCTTCTTAACTACACTATCTGTATTTTCTGAACTAGAATATCTCTTATCTGGACGTATTGATAATTTTGGTTTTTTAAATTTTTCTATTTTAATTTTTTTATTTTCCGTATTTAAACCTTCATAACTTCCAGCAATTTCTTTTAATATGTTATCTTCTTCTTTCTTAAGTTCTTCTTCTTTTTCATCAAGTGAATTTTTAGTTTTGATACTTTGCTCTTGTTCTGTATCACTGCTAGTAGTAGGGATAGTAGAATCTATATTATGGCGACTTCTTGGAACTTCTGCTTCATCATATTCAACCATGTTAACATCTTCATTCACATCTTTATCAGCAAGTTCAATAGAACCGTAATCTGAAACATCCGTTTCTACAAAGTCAGCTTCTCTACTTGGGAGAAGAAAAACTATAAAAGAAATTATTACTAAAACTACAATAAGTCTAAACATAAATGAAGATTAACATGAATTATAGAAAATACAAAAAGTAATTTCTCAAAATAAGCTTTTGGAATAACTCTACACTACAAGAAAGCAAGCCTGCTATTCACAATAAACATAATCCACCTATTATCATAAATTTGCGTCAAAATAGAGTCAAACTTATGAATAATGGAAACTAAGGACAACGATCTAAATTAGAAAACGAAACAGCAGTTTTTGCCCTAAGTACAATTCTTTGACCTAAAAAATTTCTACCTCTAAGTACTAATTTAACATTCTTAAAACCACTATCTGGAATTTCACCATTATTAAACTCTTTAGTATCACCATTAGCTTTTAAAAATAACGCTAACATGCTAGTACTACCTTTTGATGGAACCTCAGCTATTGTAGACAAACTCTGTTTTTTTGATTTAAATACCTTGCCATTAATTTTTTTTATCTTTAACGAAAAATTATTAAATCTAGAAGAAAATTCAGAATTATTTAAAACATCAATTAAAAGAACTGAATCATAAAAAGGTTCAGCAACGCTAGCATCTCCGTCTAGACATTGTTCTCTTATGACATCAACTGCAAAATTATTTGGAGAAGTAAAATCAGGAGTTTCTTGGTCAAGAATACTAATTTTAGTTATCCGATGCCCTCTTCTTCTCTTTTTCTTTTTTTGAGTTTTATACTGATTTTTTGAATTCTTCAATTGAGCCAAGTTGTTTTCTGCTAAGGAGCTAAAAGAAGTAAATGCTAGAAATAAAGTAATCAGTTGAAATATTTTTAAATATCTAGACATTAAGAGTCATTCGTCAGAAATATAAGAAAACTTTAGAGTTAGTACCTAAAGGGCCTATTGAAAAAAAAAAGAATTCAACTACGAAAAAAAAGTTTTTAAGAGCAAAGTACTAGCTATACGGCCAAAATCACTTCTATTTCTATAGAAACTCCCAACGGAAGTCCAGAAACTTCAACAGTACTTCTAGCAGGCCGATGATTGCGTAACCATGTCGCATATAGCTCGTTTACAGCTCCAAATTCGCTTAAATCAGTTAAAAAAATACCAGATTTAACTATATTACTTGTTTTTAAATTAAGATGTGCAATTACAGCATCTATATTTTTAAATATTTGCTTAGCTTGCATCTCGGTACCTCCCTCAACGACTTTTCCAACCAGAGGATCAATAGCAATTTGACCAGAGAGAAAGTACAAATTTCCAGTTTTTACAGCAACAGAATAAGGTCCGACAGCCTTAGGAGCGCCAGGTATATCACTAAAATTTTCCATACTGAAATTATATTATAAATTAAGTAAAGTTTGAAGTGTTAAATATAAATTTCTGGCGGTATTTTTACACCAACCAACCTCCTTGTACTTCCTAGCACTTGTAAGTAAATTTGCATTCAAAGGTATAATTAAAACTTTTTTCCTTCTACACTCTTTTACAAATTCAATATCTTCTCCAAATTCTAAATTTTCTTTAAATCCATCTAATTTTTGAAACATAACTTTTGAGCAAAAAAAGCCTTGATCTCCAAAAGGCAATGAAAAAATTTTTGAACGTAAATTAGCTCCTATTTGGTTAATCTTCATAATGGGTAAGTCAGGATCTTCAAATTTTATATTAAAATAGAAAAGAGAATTTGCACTTGATGAGATTACATCTTTTAGTGAACTTACAGTGGATGAACAAAAACGAGAGTCTGCATGTAAAAACCATAAATTTTCTCCTCGAGCTATACTTGCACCTAGGTTAAGCTGCTTTCCTCTCCCTACTCCTCCATCTATAAGATGAACGGTATATTTAGAATTGTTAAAAATTTTATGATCTTTAATAAATTTTCTTCTTTTAGAGTGAATGCTAAATATAACTTCACAATCTAGATCACTTAACACTATGTCAGTTGCCAAATTTTTCCAATCATTTTCAGTTTCAGATATAGGGATAATTATCGAAAGAGTCAAAGTGCTAACTCGAAATTTGAATTAAAGCCACTTGTATTAAGCCTATAACAAAACCTAAAAGCGCGCCGATTAATTCAACAAACTTTAACTCTTTTTTCATTATTGAAAGCACTATCTCTTCAAGTTTATCGCTAGAAAAATTCTCTACTTTTTCTTTAACTGTTCCCATTATATCTAAGTTGTCAGTTATACTAGCACCTACATTTCCCACTAAACCTTCAAGCTTTGCATCTAACTCATCAAATATTAGCGTCTTTAACATTGATATCAATTCAGGATTTATAATCATCTGAAGCATGGGAAGCTTCTCTGGTAACTTTTCAGTAATTAACTTCGTAACACTTTCATCTAGCATTTCGCGAAGTTTATCAGCTTTAAGCCCCTTAGAAACCATGCTCTTAAAATCAGAAGAAGATAAAAGTTCTTGAGAAACAAGAACACCCAGCTTTTCAGCAAACGCTTTTTGTCTTTTTGGAAAAACTCCTTGAAGCTTAAATAAGAAAAAATTCACAGGACGACGCGGATGAAAGAGCATTTTAATCGCAAGATAATTTGTAAACCACCCTATTAAGGAGGCAATTACTGGAAGAGTATATATTAACATAGAGTTGATTTTAATATAAAAATAAGCGGAAATAAACCTATAAAACTATCTTAAATGATAAAGGCCTAGCATCTTTACTGTCTAAAATAACTTTACTAGGTATAAATCCATACTTTGATTTAAAAGTTAAATTAACAAAATCTTGCTCCTTCTCAAAAGGCACTTGATAAATACTTTGACTAACTTCCCCAGGCTTTAAACGAACGATAGTCAGTAATTGATTCTGATAGTAAACTTCAACATCATATGGCATTTGATTATTAGAATGCGCACTACCCTTCATCTTTAAATAAATATTATATTGATTTGTTTTTTCGGAACGTTTAACAGGAACATTCAAGCTTGAATTTTTAGCACACCATCTAAAACCATCTTCTTCATAATAACATCCGTAAGCACTAAATTTATTATTTAGAGCAAAAGATCGACCTGGATAAACAAATTCCCAAACAACATGAAGTAATAAAAGCAAACATAAAAGTCCTAAATAACTTCTTTTAAAATTTTTACTTAATCTCTTATCTGATAAGCGAGATGCTAACAAGGCAATTACAAGAAAAAATAAAATTTGTAGGCTTTGAATATAAAAAATCTCTTGAACATTACCATAAATTAAAAAAGCAGAAGCAAAGGAAGCTCCAATTAGCAAGAATAGTATATTATTTTTATTGAGCATAGTAGATTTACAAATTTCATAATAAGTAAAATAAAAGATATAAAAAAGTAATAAAAGCAGTGAAATTATCCCTGCAAGTCCTTTCCCAGAAAAAGTTTGCATGTAAACATTATGAGCAGAGCCATGTAAAGGAAGATTATATTTTTCATAAAACTTACCACCTCTTTCTTGAAACTCTTTCTCGTATAAGTGACCAAATCCTTCACTACCACCTCCATAAAAAGGATGTAAGGTTCCAAGTAAAAAACCAGCATGAATAAACTCTGAACGGTCAGAAACTTTACTAATGTCTTTAAAACGACCAATATAATGATCTATTTTAGAAAATCTTTCCTTTTCAATTAATCCAGTTTTTTGAAAAATTCCAACCAAAGCAATTGATAAAATTACTGTAATAGGCAAAGAAATTAAAACTTTAAAGGCTGAAGATTTAATAGCATTAAAAAAATCTTTTTCGCCTTTCTCTATTTTTGAAAAAGCATATACGGAAAACCAAACTACTATTAAAGTTAGAGGGTAAGCTAACCACCCTCCTCTCTGATAACAAAGTATTAAAATTAATTCCCCTAGCAACAAAGATAAAATTATCAATACAGATTTCTTTACAAACTTCGCTTTAAGACCAAGAAAAAGCATTACAAATGGGGCTACTAAGGTGACATATTCAGCAAACCAACCTGAATGCCCAAAAAATGATTGCAGCCTATACTGAGTATTTCCGTAATTAACAACTGGATCTAAAGATCTAAAGAATCTTAAATCAATAAGAGAAAAGTAATCAGCAAGACCAATAATATTTGCAAAAAACCACCCTCCTAATATTGCTCCAGAAAATAAAAATACACGTCCGGGTTTTGTACTTGAAAACAGATATACAAAGTACGCTAAAGTGGCAGCTATAATTGTATTAACAAGAGAAACTATTGAGTAGATTGAATTTGTTTCGCTTACCATAAAAACTTCTCTTAAAGCAAAAGTAAAATCTTTATAAGAATTTAAGAAATCTAAATTCTTCAAGAAAAATATAATTTCTTTATATGGCAAAGCTATAAGGCTTAATATTGAAACTAATATATAAGCAAAGGCTAAAAAAATTAAACAATTATCTTTCTTTATTGTAGTTTTATTTTTAAAAAAAAGAATACGAAAAAACAAACCAAGTAAAATCGAAAGACTGATTATTAAAAGATAGAAACTTTGCTCAGTTCCAGGACGATTTCCAAAGATAGGCAAACAAAATAAAAGCATTGAAATTGATAATACTGGAAGAAAAAATGAAAAAAGAGATATTGACCATATCACTAATGTTCCATAATTAATAAATGAAGAAAGGCTGAATAATAAAAAAATTAAACAAGCTATCATCATTAACTGTAAAAATTTATCAAATTTGAACATTTGGAATTAGTAACATGTATAAAAAGTTTTCATAACCTGAGTTCTGGATAAGAACAACTAACTTACTGAAAACACATATAAAGTAAGCTTATGAAATCGAAAGCTTATGAAACAATTTTTCCTTTTTAGTTTTTAAATATTTTTTATTATGAATACTAGGAATTATTTCAAGAGGAGTTGTTTTAGTTACAACAAGGCCAAAAGAAGATAAGCCTACTCGTTTTTTAGGATTATTAGAAATTAAGTTAATTTTTTGAACTCCAAGATCTTTTAAAATCTGAGCTCCTACCCCATAATCTCTTTCATCCGCTTTAAATCCAAGCGCTAAATTTGCATCGACCGTATCAAGCCCTTCTTCTTGTAACTTATAAGCTTTTAACTTATTAATTAAGCCTATACCTCGACCTTCTTGATTCATATATAAAACTACCCCAGAGCCTGCATGATTAACAATTTGCAAACTTTTTTCGAGCTGCTCTCCACAATCGCAACGTAGTGAATGAAGCACATCGCCAGTTAGGCAAGATGAGTGCACTCTCACTAAAATATCCTGCTTAGAATCTACTTCTCCCTTAACAAGAGCTAAATGTATACTATCTGTATAAATTTCTCTAAAAGCATGCAATTTAAAATTTCCTTGCTTTGTAGGAAGGTTTACTACCTCTTCTCGCATAATTAAACTTTCATTTTGAGATCTATATTCTATAAGTTTTTTAACACTAACTATTGCAATATCTTCTTTCTCTGAAAGCTTACTAATATCATTGAAATTAGCTAACTCTCCATTATCATCTAAAATTTTCATAAAAGCAGAAACTGGACTACTATTAGATAACACAGCTAGATCCACTGCAGCTTCAATTTGTCCTGCTCTTCTTAAAACACCTCCTTCTTTTGAAATTAGAGGTCTTATTTGTCCAGGACTAATAAATTTTTCTCGTTTAGAATTTAAATCAGCTAGAGCTCGTATTGTTTCTGCTCTGTCATTTGCAGAAATACCAGTTTGAAAATTACTATGTATATAATTAACTGATTGCGCAAATGGCTTTGTATAAACAGTATTTTCATTTAACTGACTATAAGCTAAATTTAAATTTCTACAATATGATTCATTCAACGCAACTGAAACTGCATTTTTCCCTATCTTTCCAAAGCTATTAACTGCTTCTTTCGTAACTCCTTCGGCCAGACAAATCAATGACCCACTCACACTCTCTACATCATCTACTACTATGACTAGTTTACCTAACTGTAAATTTTTAATAACTTCGCTAATATTTGTAAATTTAATTTCCATTAAGTTAAATCTCAAGTTCTTTAACTATTTTCTCAATACTAGATAATTTACCAGCTAGCTTTTCTTCTAAAAAATCTCTTATTGTATCTACTGTTACTTGTGTACCACGCTCAATTTCTACATTTACAAAATCACCAACTTTGATATCACCAAAGGTAGTAACAGCGGAAGTTTCAGGAATAATCCATACATCAAAAGTTCCTGTTTCTTTATTTGCATCACAAACTGTAAGACTGGCTCCATTTAAACCAATATAGCCTTTACTAAATATATATTTCATCCAAGAAGTATCAACTTTAAACGTAATTACAAAGTTATTGCTTGGTTTTTCAACTCTAACTATTTCAGCAGTAGTATCAATATGGCCAGACATTGCATGACCTCCGATTTCTGCACCATCCTTTGCAGAACGCTCTATATTAACAAAATCTCCAACATTAAGATTGGAAAGAGTAGTTTGATTTAAGCTTTCTAACATGATGTCAAACCACACTCCATCATCTTCAAACTTGACTGCCGTCAAGCAAGCACCTGCAACAGATACACTTGCTCCTTTATCTAAACCAACTCTTGAGTCATTACTTAAAGCAAGTTTAATCTCAAAAAGACCATCTTTTTTAGTTATTGTTAGAACTTCTACTTTTTCTTTAACTATTCCAGTAAACATTTCTAGGTTGATTAATTTTTAACTGTTGATTCTAGAGGTTCAGATTTTAAATTCTCAAGCGTATCGACAAAATCACTAACATCAGAAAATGCGCGATATACAGAAGCAAACCTTACATAAGCAACTTGATCTATTTCTTTCAATGCTTCCATTACTAAATTGCCAACTTCAGTGCTAGCTATTTCTTTTACACAAAGTTCTTGTAATTTTTTTTCTATATTTTCAATAGCACTATCAACAGTCTCAACACTAACTGGTCTTTTTTCACAAGCTCTTTCAATACCAGCACGTAGTTTTTCACTTTTATATACTTGCCGACTTCCACCTTTTTTAATTATTGCAGGGAGAGAGTATTCAACTCTTTCAAATGTTGAAAATCTAAAATTACATTCCTGACATTCGCGTCTACGACGTATAGCACTTTCATCACTACGTGAATCTGTTACAGCTGAACGTGTAGAATTACAACGTGGGCATTTCATACAACAAAGCTAGCAGAAAAGCGCTATCTATGAAAACAATTGCTTAGTTTTAGTGAAAAAAAGCTAAATATGCTTTATATGGCGTTTTTAAGCCTGACGCTCTTGAATATAAGAAATCACATCCTTAACACTCTGAATCTTCTCAGCATCAGCATCAGGAATTTCAATCTCATATTCTTCTTCAAGAGCCATAATAAGCTCAACAATATCTAAAGAATCAGCACCTAAATCTTCAATGAAAGAAGCTTCTGGATTTACTTCTTCAGCCTGGACACTTAGTTGCTCAACTATTAGATTTTTAACTCTATTTGAAATTTCATCACCTGACGACATTATGCTATCTCCTATATATTTTAGTTCTCCCTCTTGGGATTTAGGAAAATTATTATCTTCCATAATTAACTCTTTTAAAGAGCTATGAGTGTACAGTGTAAACCAAAATAGTCAAACTTTGTCCAGTGCAAGAAAAAAACTAAACTACACTCTCTAAACCTCTTATAAATACCTGATATTATTACATATACAAGCCACCATTCACTCCTAAAATCTGACCTGTAATATAGCTAGCAGAATCAGAAGCTAAAAAAGCGACACTTTTTGCAATATCTGCTCCAGTTCCAAAAGCACCCAAAGGTATGCCACTTAAGTATGCATTTTTGGTTTTATCATCAAGTGAGTCAGTCATTTCGGTAGTTATAAATCCAGGCGTAACGCAATTTACAGTAATTCCTCTTGGAGCGAACTCTTTAGCTAAACTTTTAGTTAAACCAATAACTCCAGCCTTAGATGATACATAAGCTGCTTGACCAGGATTACCCATCTCTCCAACTACGGAGCTAATATTAATAATTTTTCCAGCTCTTGCTTTCATCATTAGTTTTCCAGTGGCTCTAGCACAGTAGAAAGAACCAGAAAGGTTTACTTGAATAACCTTATTCCAATCATCATCACTTAACCTAACAGAAAGTCCATTAAGAACGATTCCAGCATTATTTACTAAAATATCAACCTTACCAGACTCTTCTTTAATTCTTGCAATCCCACCATCTACTTCATCACTATTTGCAACGTTAAAACCAATTGCTTTAGCAGAAGCACCTAAAGATTCGCATTCAGATACTGTGTCATTTGCAGCGGATTCATTTGAGCTGTAATTAACCCAAATAAATGCACCTTGCTTTGCTAACTCCTTACATATCTCTTTACCTATGCCACGCGACCCACCCGTAACTAATGCAACTTTTCCTTCTAGGTTTTTCATTGTTCATTTCCTTTATTAAACTTAATTCCTATTCTATCCCAAATTTTATCTTCAAAATCGCCTTGTTCAGACATACTATCTAGTACATTTAGCCCTTCTAAAGATCCTCGCATCTTATTAATTAAATCTGCAGCTTCTAATTTTTTTGCCACACTCATTGCATTTGTAATTGCGCGAGCTTTTGAATGACCATGACAAACAATTGCTATATCATTTAAGCCAAGCAAGGGAGCTCCACCAAAAGCAGCTGGGTCAAGTTTGTTTTTAAAAATTTTTCTAAACATAGGTCTTGCAAGTGCCATACCTATTCTACTTCTAGTGCTTTTTTCAGTCATAAATTTAATTGACTCAACAACCATTTCAACAGCACCTTCCATTGTTTTAAGAACTACATTTCCAATAAACCCATCACACACTACAACATCAACTTTAGGAGTAGCTAACTGTCTACCTTCAACTAATCCAACGTAGTTAATCTCCGAATTTTTTTCGAGTAAAACATGCGCTGCTCTTATAACATCATTACCCTTAGTTTTTTCGGTTCCATTTGAAAGAATACCGACTTTTGGCGCCTTCGAAGACAAGGCTGAGCTTGAATAAAAAGATCCCATTAATGCAAACTGAACAAGCTGATGTGCATTGCAATCAATATTAGCACCAGAATCTAGCAAAACTGTAGGATAAGGTTGCCCAACACGAGGAATTAAAGTTGCAATAGCAGGTCTATTTATCCCCTCAAGAGTTCCAGAAATAAACAAACCAGCAGCCATCATAGCTCCAGTATTTCCAGGGCTTACAACTCCACATGCCTTTTTTTGCTTTACGAGTTCAAAAGCAACTTTCATAGAAGCATCAGATTTCTTTCTTAAAGCTCTGGAAGGCGAATCTTCCATTGTGATAACTTGAGAGGCATGTTGAATCGATATATTAGAATTTTTTTGCGCACCAAACTTTTTTAAAGATGCTTCTATCTCTTCTTCTTTTCCAACAATAATCGCTTGAATATTATGTTTTTTAACAGCATCAACAACACCTTTTACTATCTCTGTAGACCCCAAGTCCCCACCCATTGCATCAACTGCAACTGGTAAACCAGACTTGTCACTCTTAGATGAATTCATTAATTTCGCTGCGAAACTACTTTATGTTTATGAAAAACTAAAATCTTACTCAGAAATTTCTATTACTTTTCTACCTCTATATTCTCCACAAGAAAGGCAAGCTCTATGTCTTAGCTGTCTTTCTCCGCAATTTGGACAAACAATTGAGTATTTTGCAGTAAGAGAATCATGAGATCTTCTCATATTTCTTTTTGATTTCGATGTTTTCTTCTTTGGAACTGGCATAATTATTTCCTTATGTTATGTGTCAAGAATCCAATAACCCCTCAGAATCTCCAGAACCTCTGAATAATCTCTGAATAATCTCTAAATCCAAGACCGTCACAAGTAACGGTAAATTTACCCTTATCTATGCCGCCATAGCAAAAGCAAGGGCGGGATTAAGGTACTGAATATAATCACAATTTGGATGAAATTTCAAGTCTCAAAGCATGTAAGTATCCAATAAGCTCAATTAATCACAATAATGCTTATAATAAAGCTAAGATATTGAAATTTATGAAAAAATTTTTAGTTTAGTTAACTAAATAGTTTAAAATGTTACTTAACGACTACTATAGTTATCCCAAAAAATCATTTCTCTATAGTTTTGTAGTCGAAAACCTTCCCCCGTCGCTAAAGCTTTGGGGGACATGTTGGTTTCCCTAAGCTATTGATTGGGATAACTATTTGCCGTCCCTCCGGGGTATAGTAAGTCCAAAAAGTTTTTTTAGGGAAATTCTTTTTTGGACTTACTATAGAAATGCATCTTGTACAAAAGATAATTCAGATTTCGATCCCAATATAAACGCTTTAAAAATCGAACTCACTGAAAGAAGACTTCAAAAATCTATGCTACTATACTGGAGTTAAACAAATAAATGGAGACTTACTTAAAACCTCTAAAATCTGATAGATAAAATTTAAAACTTTGAATTTAAAGTATTGAAGCAATTATTTTTCAGTTTTTGAGATAATTTAGAGTTAAATTTCTCAAAAACCTCAGCAAAAGATACAACTTCCCT
>CALJRW010000109.1 GCA_937976335.1 uncultured bacterium
AATTAGCTTTAAAATGCTTAAAATAGCTAAGAAATAAAAAACTCTAACATAATTGACTATTTAGCTGTTTTTAGTATACTTCCCTGACTTTAAACGTACTAAGGATTATGAGTTTAATATGAGCTACAGAGGACCAAAAGCTAAAAAATCGAGAGCACTAGGGGTGCCATTAACTACTAAAGCTGCTGCAGTAATGAACAGAAGACCTAACCCTCCTGGGCAACATGGTGGTGGAAGAAAGCGTCAAAAATCTGGATACGGTGAACAGCTTCTTGAGAAGCAAAGACTTAGGTTTCAATACAACTTAAAAGAAAAACAGTTAAGAAACTATTATAAAAAAGCTAAGCGTAATAAAGGCAATACTGCTACCGAATTTCTTAAAATTTTAGAAAGTAGGCTCGATAATTTTGTTCTTAGAGTTGGTTGGGCACCTAGCATTTATGCTGCAAGGCAACTTGTTGTTCACGGACATATTGATGTTAATGGAAAGAGATGTTCTAAGCCTGGTTGTATGATATCCATAGGGGATGTAATAAGTCTTAGAGCTAAGGCTAAAGAGCTACCTTTAGTTACTAGTAGTCTTCAAAGTTCTTCTCCTCCGGCATACATTGAATTCTTAGCTGACAAGAATAGTGCTCACTTTGTAAGACAACCTGGAGTAGATGAGATTCCGATTATATGTCGTGTTAATATGGTTGTTGAATACTATAATAGATAATTTTGCTTAGATTTTTCCGAATCTCTCAATAATGGCTTTCTATGCCTCCGTAGGGATAACTTTATATGAACTTCAAACAAAAGATAAAAATCATTCTAGGAAGCCTTGTAGGCTACGTTATAGTTAAGATATTTTCTTACACGTATAAACTAGAGTCACTTACTGAAGAGCAATTAGAGAATAAAATTATTCATAGTAAAGAACCAGTCATTTATGCTTTTTGGCATAATAGGCAGTTAATGACACCTGCTTTGTTTTTAAAACATGAAAAAGTTTATAGAAAAAAAGTAAATGTCTTAATTTCTGCGCATGCTGATGGAAGAATTATTGCTAATATTGTTAAAAAAATAGGATTACAATCCGTTGCAGGTTCGTCTACTAGAGGTGGTTCTGAAGCACTTTTACAGCTAATTGAATTAGTTAAAAGTGGAGAAGATGTTGCAATTACTCCTGATGGTCCAAGAGGGCCAATTTATAAGTTAAAAGCTGGTGTGATAAAACTTGCGAGAGAAACTGGTGCTCAAGTAGTCCCTATTTCAATGAATGCTAGTAGTTACTGGGAGTTTGGAAGTTGGGATAAGTTAAGACTACCAAAACCCTTTAGTACTATAAAATATAAATATGGAGAATTTATTACAGTTAAGGGCGAGTTTGTTGAGGCTCAAGAGATAGTTGAAGAAAAACTCAATAAAGAGATGAAAATTGTAGATGGAATAGCATAAGTCTATTTTTCGAGTAGTCAATTATAAATTTTTTAGGCTAGGCAGCGAGTGCAGTCATTGCAAATTCATTTTGATTAGTATCTTCTAGCAATGCTTTTTTAAGCAATTCAATTTTTGCATCTCTCTCAGAAAAGCTAGCGTCTCTTAATTTATTAGAACTAGTATTTTTTTGAGTAGTGCTATCGATTTGAGTATCTCTCTCCATAGAAGAAGATTGAGAAAAATTATTAGCACTTTTATTGGAAATTTCTATTTTAGTATTTATATCAGCTATTATTTCAGTATTTCCTATAAATTCTTCTATAACAATCTCTTGCCCAGTTGTTTTATCAATAGCAGAAGCTTTAACTATAACATTACTAATCCCGTAAGCTTTAGCAGTTGCGATTTTTTCTTTTAGCTCATGTAATAATTTTTCTTCTAACGTAGAGTTTTCTTGTTCTTGTTTTTCTTCTGAATTTTGTAGCTGTTTTTGATTATCTTCTTTTTCTAAAATATTAGAGTTTTCGAGATGCTCTGCGATATCTTGTATGTCGCTTAAAGTATCTAAAATTTCAAGACCATTTTTTAGAGTATCTAAAGCACTAGCTTTATCATCTATTTTGCCATTAATGGATTCTTCTAATCCATTAAATATTTGTTGACTAGCAATATTAGGTAAGTTAATACCTGTAAGTAGTGATGTTGGATCTGCTAGATCTGAAATACTACTTGCAGCATCAAAAGTAAAAGAGGCAAGATTAAAGTCAGAATTTCCGCCAGTTCCAAAGTGAAATGTTTCTTTAGATAAATTTACAGTCTCTTCGACATGAATACCAACATCAAGAACATTATAATCTTGATCGCGCGTCGTTGTAGTAGTAGTAACTGTCAACGTATCTTTTGTAGTTTGCGTCATGCAAGTCATTATAACTATTCCCCTAAGTACAAGTTTATAGTTATTACTTTTTTACTCAATTGTGGATAATATAAAATACTTTTATGAGCGCTAAGCTGTTGATTTCATATAGTTATTTGCTAAGAATAAGCATTCTTATAAGCAATTTAAAAACGTATCTGGGCTATCAAGTCTTTCAAATTCTTCTAATCCTGTTTTAGCTTGTGTAGGTGCTTTTTTCTTTAAATCCCAGGTTTTACTTTCATCAAGAAGAGAAAGTAGTGATTTTTCAATTTTTGGATAATCTTTAAATTTTGTTTTTAAATCTCTCTTAAGAGAACGACAAAAGTAGGCATCATACATATCCCAAATTTTTTCTCTTATAGCTGGAACTTGATTTTTTAAAAATTTGCCTAAAGAAAGACCAATATTTTTATTTTCTATATTTGATTTAAGTAATCTATCTAAATCTATAGCAAGCTTTGAAGCCTCACCATACAAGAGATAAGCCATTTTGTTAACAAAAGATTTTTCAAGATTTATCGAAGGATTTTTCAGTACTGAAATTAATTTTTTTCCAAATTGTTTTTCATAAGAAATTCTAATTTGGTTGTACATTTCATCAATCCAATTTGTGCTATCTGGCAGTTTTAAATTAAGATCTAAGTCGAAATTACCTAAGAGTAATTGCTTGATAAAATTACTAATATCGGAAGATTCTAGTTTTGAAGTTTTATCGTAAAAGACCTTTGCGATTAAATCAGGGTTATAACCATCTAAAAGAAGCAAAAGTTTATTCATCTCTACTAGTTTAATAGGAAGTTGATATACGGTTTCTCTTAGAGTTAGCTCTTCATCGAAAGCATTATAAGATTTTTTTATAGTCTTTAAATCATTAGGATGTTTTTTTAAAATATTTTCAACTGAGTTTAATGCAACTTCATCAACATTATTATTGTTTAAAAGTGTTTTAAGATTCTCTGTAATTTTTTCATTTAATCCTTCAAGTAATAAAATTGCTGTAGAAAAATCTTTTCTAGGAATCATTTTTTGACTTGCAAGAATTCTTAATCTTTGAAGTAAAGTACCAAACTGCCTTTCATAACAATATTCAAACTTGCTATAACGTCTGTTGTAAGAAGCTTCAAAAGCGAGAATATCGTCTGATTTAAGTGAAATATATTTATTTAATTTTTTTAACTCCTGTTCTGACAAAGCATCTTTTGATGCAAGTAAAAGTTTTAGTTCACTTACCTTCGGTGAAAAAAGTACTGAAAAGTATCTTATATAATCTTTTCTTTGAGGATTTTTATCTTTTACAAATTTAATAATATCAATATTTTTAGTGTTTCTAAATTCTTTTTTAATTACGTAAATAGCTTCATTTGTTAAGTGAGTCAGTTTGCCAATATAGGAAATATCTTTATCGATTTTTTCAATAATACTTTCTGGACAAACTCCCTCAAGTCTTACACTAACTATCTTAAAAAAATCTTTATTTAATTTCTCTTTTAAAATATGATGTAAACAAGATTTTTCATTTTTGTAATAGGTTTTTTCAATTAGTGCTAGAAAACTCTTATCATGATTGTTGAGTTCTAATTTTATTTTTTCTCCTTTATTTCCA
>CALJRW010000110.1 GCA_937976335.1 uncultured bacterium
AATTCTTGTAAATCTGAATCACAATCATTTTCAGAAAAATATTTACTAAAACGAGTTTCTAAATCAGCAACTACATCCATTGCTCTTCTATATCGAGCCAAATCCATCTCCGAAGATGTCTTATAGATATTCCTATTAGAAGCGACTAGTTCTATATCAAAAATACTATTCTTTAACTTTTCTTTCTCAACAATAACCCAACTAGGAACTTTTGACACTTGAGATAACTTTGATAGTATTTGCTCAGCCTTACATAATCTTCTCGTAAAACAACTATGTATCTTTAAAAAAACCTGAGCTTTCTTATTTTTATAAGGCTCTATAAGAGTCTTATACATCTCATTTTTAATTTGACTATCTGTATATTGATCCTGAAGTCTTCTTAGTCTATTTAAAATAGAGCGACGATTCTTAAAGAATAAGCCACCTAAGCCTATGGATGTAAAAGTAGCAATTCCAAGTAATGCTTTTCTTCTATTAATAGGATTTTTAGTGCTTTTAGCAGTTTGACTTTCTCTATCAAGCATATTGTAAGATTATTACATTACATTGTATTACTCAAATTTATTATTAGAAAGACTCTTATCCAAACTCAAAACAAACAACTATTTTTACCAAAACTAAAAAATTTGCTACATTAAAACTGTGAAACAAGAAAACACACTAAAAATACCAAACAAACTAACTATCCTTAATCTTGGTAAAAAACATTACCTTCCAGTCTGGACTCTCCAAAAAGAACTGCAGCAAAAACTTATAAACGGAACAGGCAAACCAACTCTAATTTTCTGCGAACATGAACCAGTAATTACACTTGGAAGGAGTGCAAGTAGAGATAATATTCTCATCTCAGAAGAGAAACTAAAAACCTTAGGAATTGAAGTCTATGAAATAGAACGTGGAGGGGATGTCACTTGGCATGGACCAGGGCAATTGGTTTGTTATCCTATTATCGATCTAAAAGAAAAGAAAAAAGATGTTCATTGGTATATGAGAAATCTTGAAGAAGTTATTATTCAAGTTCTTTTGAAACATAATATCAAAGGAGAAAGGATTGAAGGCAAGACTGGTGTTTGGGTAAAATCTAAGAACGAAGAGTATAAAAAAATAGCTGCAATTGGTGTTAGAATTTCTAGATGGTGCACGTTGCATGGATTTTCCATAAATATCGAAAAATCAGATGAAAGTTTTTCTTTGATTAATCCTTGTGGCTATTCTGACATTAAAGTTACTTCATTTCAGGAAGAAGGTTCAGTAGAAACGAAAATGGACTGCATTCAAAAGGAAATAGTTAATTATTTTACTAAAATCTTTCAGTATAACTAATAAGCTATAGCTAATATTTTTTGGACTTAATATCACACTTGGAGGGATAGCAAATAGTTATCTCAATCAATAGCTTAGGGAAACCAGCATGTCCCCCAAAGCTTTAGCGAGGGATAAAGGTTTTCGATTGTAAGATTAGAGAGAAATTCTTTTTTTGGAATAACTATAGATAGCCTAAAAAGTTATTTTCGATAAACATCAGCAACTTACGGTTTTTCTACCGAGTTGAAGAATAACTTTCTATAAGTTATTTTATATTCAACAAAAGTTAAGTGTATTTTCGTACTCAAAAATATTAGTTTTATTTAAAGCAGTTAATTATGACAAAAAAATCTTTAAAAAAAGCAGTCTCTAAAAAAAAGGTCAAAACAAAAAAAAGCACTACAAAAAAAGCTAAAACCAAAATTGCTAAAAAAACCAGTAAGAGAAAAAAAACTAAGATTTTAAAGATTTCTAAAAAAACGAATCCTAAGACTAGTAAAACACGAGCAAAAAAAAGCCTTAAACCTTCTTCTGGAAGAATAACAAAAGCTCAACTACTTAAAGCATATGAAACCTCACTTAGGTCTAGAATGATTGATGAAAAAATTATTCTACTTTACAAACAAAATAAATGTCATTTTCAGATTGGATGTGCTGGACATGAAGTGGTTCAAGTTGCAGCAAGTGATGTGTTTAAGCCTAGTCATGACTGGTTTTATCCATATTACAGAGAAATGGCTTTAGTTGTTGGCCTTGGCCAGACTGAAGAAGATTTATTTCTAAATGCAATGAACAAACAAGATGATCCTAATTCTCACGGTCGTGGAATGCCAATGCATTATGGCTCAGCAAAACTAAATATAGTAAACCAAAGCTCCCCTACTGGTACTCAATTTAACCAAGCAGTTGGTTGCGCATTTGCAAGTCAAATTAAAGGACTTGATGAAGTAACTTACGTTTCTTCTGGAGAAGGTACTTGCGCTCAAGGAGATTTTCATGAAGCTATAAACTGGGCATCAAGAGACAAATTGCCAATTGTTTTTCACATTCAAAACAACGACTACGCTATTTCCGTACATGTTTCTGAACAGCTCACTGGTGGATCGATTTCAGCAATAACAAAAGGTTATAAAAATTTAGAATCTATAAAAATTGATGGCACTAACTACGCTGAAAGCTATAAAGCTTTTAGAAAGGCGCATGAAAGAGCTTTAAAAGGACAAGGTCCAACTCTTATTGAATCAATGGTTCCAAGGCTTCAAAGTCACTCAATCTCTGATAATCATTTAAAATACAGAGATGAAAAAGATATTGAAAAGGACAAAAAAAGAGATCCTATTCTTAAATTAAAGAAAGAAATAATTAAGAAAAAATTTGCTACAAGAAAAGAGCTTAATCTTTTAGAAGCTAATTTAAAAACTAAAATTGATGAAGCATGCGAGTGGGCAGAAATACAACCTGAAATTGATGTTACATATCCTACAGAATTTACTTATTCTGAACCAAACCCAATGCATGTCGTTAGCGAAGGGAATCCACAAGGTGAAGAAGTTTATATGGTTGACGCCCTAAACCATGCTCTTGATGAAGAACTTAAAAATGATAAAGATGTTTTTATTTTTGGACAAGATGTTGCTGGTGGAAAAGGTGGTGTTTTTACAGTTACTGCTAATTTAACAAAAAAATACGGTGAAGACCGAGTCTTTAATTCTCAACTAGCGGAAAGTTCAATCGTTGGGGTTGCTATAGGTATGGCAACTCGTGGCTTAAAACCCGTTGCTGAAATTCAATTTGGTGATTATGTCTGGACTGCAACTATGCAAATCAGAAACGAACTAGCAATGATGCATTATCGTTCTGGTGGAGATTTTTCTTGTCCTGCAGTCATTAGAATTCCTGTTGGAGGATATATCCACGGCGGTCCTTATCATTCTCAAAATATAGAAGCCACAATGGCACACTTTGCAGGACTTCACATAGTCTATCCATCTAACGCAAGTGACGCTAAAGGCTTATTAAAAACAGCTATTAGAACCAACAATCCAGTTCTTTTTTTAGAGCACAAGGGACTTTATAGGCAAGTCTACGCAAAAGGCCCAGAAGGAGATAAAGACTGCTTTGTGCCTATTGGAAAAGCAAAAGTCTTAAAAGAAGGAAGTGACGCAACTATTATTTCTTGGGGAGCTATTATACAAAAATCTCTGCTTGCTGCAGAAAAAGCTGAAGAGCTTGGATACTCTATAGAAGTAATTGATTTAAGAAGTATCGTTCCTCTGGATTTTGAAACTATCGCTCAAAGTATTTCAAAAACTAATCGAGTTATGATTGCACATGAAGATATGAAATTTGTTGGGTTTGGAGCCGAAATATCAGCCCAAATAACAGAAACTTGCTTTGAGTTCTTAGATGCTCCAATACTTCGAGTAGGAATGAAAAATGTAGGTTGCATTGGACACGCATCTGTTTTAGAAAATGCAGTTCTACCTCAAACGGACGAAATTGAAAAAACTTTGATTAAATTATTGGAATACTAAATTTTTAAAACGGAGATAAAATGAAAATAGATATGTTAATGCCGCAAATGGGTGAATCCATTACCGAAGCAACAATCATAAAATGGTTAAAACAACCTGGAGAATCAGTCAACAAAGATGAAATAATTCTAGAAATTTCTACAGATAAAGTTGATTCAGAAATTCCGGCTCCAGCTGCTGGAGTATTAAGTGAAATACTTTTTAACGAGAATGATGTTGTTCCTGTTAAAGAAAAGATTGCGATTATTGATACTGAAAGTACTGGCCAAGTCGCCACTGCAGAACCTGAACAAGTAGCAGAAGAGCCTATAGCTCAAGTGCCACCTATCCAAGAAGCTCCCGTTTCTAACGACACCCCAACTGGCGCTACAGTTCAAGTTGAAGCTTATGAAGGTCAAAGATTTTTTTCACCTGTAGTTAAAAGTTTAGCTCAACATCATGGTGTTTCACTATCTGAACTAGAAACAATTCCTGGCTCTGGTCATGGAAATAGAATTACAAAGCAAGACTTTTTAAATTTTATTGATTCAAGAGGATCTAATGGAAGTTCTGGAAATACAAGCCAAGCTCAAGCGACTCAAACTCCCCCTCCAGTTACTCCTACGTCACCTGTTCAACCTACCCAACAAGCTCAAGCAACAACACCAGTAGCGCCTCCTCCACCGGCTGCACAAAAAGTAGAACCTACCAGACAAGTTGATGTACCTGGCACTGACTGGCAAGCAAATGGAACTAAAATAGTACCAATGAACAATATGAGAAAGGCAATTGCTAAGCATATGGTTATGTCTAAGCAAACCAGCCCTCATGTTTATTCTATACAAGAAGTGGATGTAACAAACATTGCAAAATGGAGAGCTAAATATAAGCCGACTTTCAAAGCTAACGAAGGCTTTAACTTAAGCTTTACTCCTTTCTTTTTAGAAGCTGCAATAAAAGGATTACAACAGTTTCCTTATGTTAATAGCTCGATTGATGGTAATACAGTTGTTCTTAAAAAGCATGTAAATTTAGGTTGCGCAGTTGCTCTTGGCAACACAGGATTAATTGTACCTGTAATCAAACATGCCGAAGAAAAAAACCTTGTTGGGGTTGCTAGAACTTTAAACGACCTTGCAACTAGGGCTAGAAATAAAAAATTAATGCCTGATGAAGTCATGGATGGTACTTTTACAGTTACCAATCCAGGTGTTTTTGGAACCATTATCGGAACTCCAATTATAAACCAACCACAAGTTGCAATACTTTGTCTTGGAGCTATAGAGAAAAGACCAGTTGTAATTAATGATATGATAGCTATAAGACAAAGATGTTATTTAACTCTTTCTTACGATCATAGAATAGTTGATGGCTCTACAGGTGGTCAGTTTCTTAAATTTGTTTCTGAATATTTAGAAAATTGGGATATGGATAGAGCTTTGTATTAAAATAATGGTAAGACATTGGGGGTTTTTATTTCTTCGTAGAGATAAAATACTGTTTCATAAAAGACTATAAAAAGTCATACTACAATGATTGGCAGATCTTCGTTCAAAAACAATATCCATTATTTTTTGGACTTTATATATATAGTGCTCTCAACTAAAAATGGCTATTATAAGCTAATGTCAGAAGAGAAGCCTAAAACCTATAAAGAAATACTTCAAAACATACAAAGGATGAACCCTGCTCAAAAAAAGCGACTCGCGCTTAAGGGAAATATTACTGAAAGAAAGATTTTAATTAATGACCCAAGTCTTGAAGTGAAAATAGCAGTTATTCAAAGCCCAAAATGTACAGAAGGAGAAATTGAACGTATTGCAGGAGCGGCATCTACACCTGAAGTGGTTTTAAAAACAATTTGTTCTTCTGCGAAATGGTTAAAAAGCGGGCGAATAAAACTTGCTTGTTTAAAAAACCCTAGATTACCAATAAGTACGGCAAATAAGTTTTTAAGAGCAATCGACAAACATCAACTTAGAAAAATTTCTAAGCAACATATCTTTCCAAAAAATATCAGAGATCTTGCTAGCAAGATCCTTTCTAGATAAACTATAGACCTGAGTTCTGTTTAAGATTCGTTGCGAAAAAGCTAAGATACTGAAATATTTGAAAGAAAAAATAAAAATTGAATTGCTGGCGTGCTCAAGCACGTCAAAATTTAATTTTTACCAGAGCTTTAGCTCTGGCTTGTTTTTTATTTCAAAGATTTCGGTAGATTAGCTTTTGTAGTAGAACTCTTAAACAGAACTCAGGTTATAGGCTATTTTCTCTCAAAAAACATAACATAAGAATTTCCCATTTTCTTAGAACGAAATTCATGTAAAGTAACTAGTTCCAACTTCTCATACTCACTAGGATGAACTCTACACATTACCTTAGCATTTTCAGATAAAAGTTCTGGCTTTGCTGCAATTTTTTGTAAAGCTTCAATCCACAACGTACCAAAGTAGGGAGGGTCTAGAAAAATTAGATCAAAAGTTTTCTTAGTATTTCTTAAGTAAGAAAATGCATCTGTGTTTCTTATCTCAGATTTTTTATCTAAAGCAGAAAATTTTATGTTTTTTTGTAATGTTTTATAAGCATTTTTATTTAAATCAATAAAAACACAATGCTTTGCTCCTTGACTTAATGCTTCTAGCCCTAAGCTTCCAGTGCCAGCAAAAAGATCTAAGACTTGTGTTTTTTCAAGATTCGGTCTTAAAATATCAAAGATTGTCGCTTTCACTCGGCCTAACATTGGACGGGTCGAATCACCCGGAACTGGGATTAATTTTTTACCTTTGGCAGTGCCGGCTATTATTTTCATGTTGTTTTCTTTTGTAATACTATAAATCAAAAGTTTAAGAAAGATAAACCATTATAATTAATATCAGGTAACAGAGAAGAGGAAACGATCTACAAGCTAATACAATCTGGGCTAACAATTGATTAGCCAACAAGCTTATGATAAAATTTGTTAATTAAATCTAAAATAATATGAACCATAATAACTTTCAAGATGCTGTGAACCACTTTAAAGATCATCCAGATCAATTTCCGCAATTCTTGAAACAATTTAACTTACCAGGAAATACGTGGAGAGAAGTCGAAATGATCGCATCCCTTAGACGAGGTTCAATAAATCCTTCAAATAGTCCCAACTCCCACTATGACAATATGAGCAAGTTAGCTTTTGGACTTGAAGAACCGTCGGTTGAAGGTGTTAAAGAATTCATCGCCCAGGTACGTAAACGATCTCTATCGGAAACAATCTTGCTAGCGGAAAAGCGAGATATAATTCGACTCTTAAACTACTGGAAATTTGTCTTTGGCTCATATTTTGTATTTGAAAAACAAAAATGCGGTCTAAAGGTATCTCGATCAAATTTCGCTGAGGGTGCTTTTCAAGTTCGTGCTACTGTGTCACCTCAGAAATCACTCTATATAAACGACACCTTCCCAGTAATTGATATTGAGACACCACCACAGGAAAAGAGTAGTTAGGCTAACAATACATATTTTTTCTTTTCTTATTCCGTTTCTAGTACAAATATTAATAACTAAGCAAGAAAAAACCAATCACAACCTACCAACCTCAAACGCTATATCCTTCAATTTAGTATGACTTTTAAGGTAAGGCCTAAGAGCATCAATAATTTCTAACTTAACAAAACTTAATTGTTGCGCATGTGCAGAACTTGGAACTTTTAATACTAAAGTATCACCCCTAAAATGTGACGGCTTTGAATAACTTGCTATTTCTTCACTTACAATTTCACTCCATTTTAAAGTGAACTCGTACTTCTCCATTTTTTCAGTTAAGCCTTTCCACTTGTAAGCACTAATAAGAGCTGTTGCTGCATTCTTTGGTGTTGCGCTTCTTTTTCTTTTATATTCTAAATCTCTGTAAGCATTATATTTCTTGGTCACTTATTTACCTTCTTATCAAATACAAAAATCCTTTCATTTGCTTTACCCATTAATAATTTATTTCTTACAGTCTTTTCAAGAAACTTGTCATCTTTGTGAATCTTATATACTTTTTCATCAAGATCATCCACATAAACTTGTAATTCTTCGTTTTTATCTTTTTGTACTTTTAAATTTCTACGAAGCTTTTGAAGATTAGTATAGCCACGTTTGCCTGCATAGGTTTGGCCCAAAATCCAGAGAGTTAAGACAAAAAAAACAACTGTCAAGATTCTGGATATATTCATTCAAATATTATATATAACTTAAAACAAATTATAAAGGTACAAATGACTAAGATAAAAAATATAAGCGCGATAGAATGTCTAGATTCAAGAGGATTTCCAACACTTCAAGTTAATGTAACTTGCGAATCAGGCCAATCTGGCTCTGCTCTTGTGCCCTCTGGAGCTTCTACTGGTGAATTTGAAGCATTAGAACTTAGAGATGGTGATAAAGCGCGCTATCATGGCAAAGGAGTTCTAAAGGCACTTAAGAATATCACTGAAGTTTTAGCTCCTGAGATAGTCGGCATGGACGCAAGTGACTTAAGAGCAATTGACGAAAAAATGATAAAACTCGATGGATCTGACTCTAAAACTAACTTAGGTGCTAATTCCATTTTGGGTATTAGTTTAGCAACTGCAAAAGCTGCTGCAAATTGCAAACAAATTCCTTTGTTTGAATTCTTAGCTGAGCTTGCTGGAAATAGAGATACTAGTTTATTACCAGTTCCTTTAGTGAACGTTATAAACGGTGGATCTCACGCTGAAAACTCTATAGACTTTCAAGAGTTCATGTTAGTTCCTCATACTGCAAACACATTTTCTGACAATATAAGAGCATGTAGTGAAGTTTTTCATACACTAAAGAAAAATTTAGTTAAAAAAGGAATGTCAGTTGGTTTAGGTGATGAAGGTGGTTTTGCACCAAATTTAAGTTCAGCAGAAGATGCTATTAAGACATTAGCTGAAGCAATTGAAGATACCGGTTACTCTATAGGAAAAGATTTTTCTTTAGCTTTAGATGTAGCAGCAAGCGAATTCTATGACAAAGAAAAAAATAAATATGTGCTTAGTAAGAGCACAGGGGATGAACTTAATAGTGAGCAAATGATAGAATTATATGCTTCTTGGATTGGTAAATATCCAATGGTAAGTATTGAAGATGGTTTAGATGAAAACGATTGGGACGGTTGGAGTGCACTTAACACAAAACTTGGCGACAAACTTCAACTCGTTGGAGATGATCTTTTTGTAACAAACACAAAAAGGCTTCAAAAGGGAATTGATGCAGGCTCTGCAAATTCTATCTTAATTAAATTAAATCAAATTGGTTCAGTCAGTGAAACTCTAGATTGTATTAAATTAGCTCATGAAAATAACTATACTACTGTTATTTCTCATCGTTCTGGCGAAACAGAAGATACAACTATTGCTGACCTTGCTGTTGCAACCTCTGCTGGACAAATTAAAACTGGTTCAGTATGTCGAGGGGAAAGAACTGCTAAATACAATAGATTGCTTTGGATAGAGCATTATTTAAATGCTGCTGGAAGGTATGTTTCACCATTTAGCAAGTAATGATAAATTAATTTTGATTTGAAATTTAAAAACTACATTCTTGCTGGGATTCTTGTTGGAATTGCCTGGTTACTTCCTGAAACTTGGTTAAGCGTATTTTTTGCTTTTGCTGGTAGTATTTACTTATGTCTAGCTTTATCTAAGAGAGCTAGCTATTTAGGTGCTATATTTTTTGGCGTGACTGCTCATGCCATTGGCTTTCATTGGCTTATAGATACAATATCTGATTTTGGCGGTTACACATTAATACCGAGTTTAAGCATCTTTTTTTTATTTTTAATTTTTAGCTCCATACCAATATGTTTTTCAATTTTCTTTTTAAAATACCTTCCTAAGAGCTTAAATGTATATTCTCTTTTAATACCAATTGCTTGGGTTAGCGCTGAAGTTCTTCCTTTGAAAATTTTTCCTTGGGAAATGGGGCATGCTTTGTTAAAAGCTACAAGTCTTATACAAATTTCCGATCTTTTCGGAAGCTTAACAGTATCTTTTTTATTACTTTTTGTAAGCTCTGGAATTGCTAATTATCTAATTAATAAAAAGATTAACAAATCTCTTATTGGCCCACTAATTGTTTTAGGATTATCTATACTATACGGTTATAAACAACAACTAAAATTTATACCCCCTCAAAAACTACCCTTAACAGTTGCTCTAGTTCAGGCAAACATTAGTATTCAAGAAAAAAATAATATAAAATATTTTAAATCTAATGCAGACAAATATATAAATTTATCTAACAACTTAATGCCGATAGAAGAAAATCTGCTAGTTATCTGGCCAGAATCTGTTTTGACTCACTGGACTAATCCTGAAATTAGAAATGTTGATAGCGATTTAAACTTACCAAGACCAGCTACGAATAAAGCTTTTCTTATAGGAGCATTGAGCGCTAAAAGTAGAGAAAAATTGTATAATAGTGCTTATGCTATACTTGAAGACGGAACTATTCCCTACCCTTATCATAAACAAATCCTTATGCCTTTCGGGGAATATATGCCACTTGCCTCTATTTTTCCATCAATAAAAAATTTAAACCCAACAGCTGGAGATTTTACGGCTGGAAAAAATTTACAAGTTTTTGATTTTACTTTTAATAATGGCACTTCTGCAAAAGTAAGCCCTTTAATTTGTTATGAAGATATAGTTCCTAAGATGGCTAGAAATGTTACAAAACTTGGAGCTCAAATCTTAGTTAACTTAACTAATGACGCATGGTTTGGAAATACAATTGCACCTTTTCAACATAATCAAATTGCAGCATTTAGAGCAGTGGAAAATAAACGTTACTTACTTAGATCAACTAATAGCGGAGTCACAACGGTAATTAACCCTACTGGTCAAACTGTTAGTTTTTTAAAACCATTTACCGAAGGAATTCTAAAAGAGTCAATTAATACTATTAGTGAACAGACTTACTACACTCGTTATTTTGGTAGAAAAATTTGGTGGTTCTTGCTTTTAATTTGTATTTATTATTCTTACTTAGGAATCATAAGAAAAAACTCTGATATTTAAACAGTAGAAGCACACAAAACCAAAGTATTTCATAGAGCTATCTCTAGATAAAATACCCTCTAAAGTACTTCATTTCACTGACCTCTTTACTTTAAATTTAAATATATATTGTATTTTTAGTACTTTAACTCTTTTTTCTAATATTAATATTATGGTAGTGAGTTTTTGAAAGCTATAGTAATATCTCTACAAATAAGTTTTATTATAATTAACAATGGAAAAACCAATGACTTTAAAAAAACTAATACTATTTATCACATTTACATTATTCCTAGCTTGTTCTCATCCGCAGCCTGGATCAGATAAAACTATAGCTGGAGCAGTACTCGGAGCGGGATGGGGTGCTGGTGCTGGTGCTGTTGTAGGCAACCAACTTCAATACGCACGAACTGGTGAAGGCGCTGCAATTGGAGCAGGCTTTGGTTTAGTAAGTGGTGCGATGACAGGTTACAGTTATGACCAAATAGAAAATACTCAAATCAGACACGAAAAAGAACTTGAAGCTCTAAGAGTTCATAATATGGCTAACGCTCAACAACTTAGAAATCTTCACGACCAACTTGATACTGGTTCTGCGGCTTCTATTGCTGGCGGAGTTTATCAAGTATTTTTTGATGTTGATGCAACTAATCTTCGCTCTGGTGCTATTGCTAACTTAGAAGTAATTGCAGAATCTTTAAAAGGAAACTCTGGAAATTATACTATAAACGTTGTAGGTCATTCTGATAATGCAGGCGGTAAGGATTATAATGAAAGATTAGCTGCTGCACGCGCAAGTTCTGTTAGTGCTTATCTAGCAGCTCGTGGAATTGTTATAAATTCTATAAAAGTAGAAAGTCATGGAGCAAATAGACCAATTGCATCTAATAATACTGAGGCAGGACGGCAGTTAAATCGTCGGGTTGATGTTTATATTTCGGCTGGGTAGGGAGTTGCTAGACCTGAAAAGTTAGTAAAACTAAAAATTAAGCGAACTTAGAGTGCCATATTTTTTTTACTTTTAGTCAATGTCTCCATTAATAATTTTATAATATTTTTGATAACTATAAACCCTATCTCGCTCTTTTCCTGAGATTTCTTTAATAATTTTTAACTTTATCAAATCTTTAAGCCTTTCATTAACTGTATGGAAGGCAAGTCCTCTACTTTCTACTATCATAGCAGCACTTAAAATTGGCCTAGATTGAAATTCTTCTAAAACCTGTCTACCTGAAATCCTTTTTCTCCCAAGTTTCTCTACTGTTTCTTCATCTTTTTCAAAAAGTGATTTAATTTGGTCAATGGAAGAAACAACATCTTTAGAAGTTTTAGTTATTGCTTCAAAATAAAAATCAAGCCATTTTTCCCAATCCCCTGTTTTTCTAACTAAGTTTAACAAATGATAATACTCTTTCTGATTCTGCTTAAAGAATAAGCTAATATATAGCATTGGCGTTTTAATAATTTCTTCTGAGATTAGAATTAACAAAATTAAGAGCCTTCCTACTCTTCCATTTCCATCTAAAAAAGGATGTATAGTTTCAAACTGAACATGACTAAGTGCTGATTTAATTAATGGACTTGTTGTCAGTGGTTGATTATTTATATATTTTTCTAAATCACTCATTAAGCGAACTACTTCTGTTGCTGGTGGAGGAACAAAGACGGCATTCCCTGGCCGAGTTCCTCCTATCCAATTTTGAGATTTTCTAAACTCACCTGGCTGCTTATTTTTACCTCTACCACTTTCTAAAAGAATTTTATGCATTTCTTTAATCAAGCGGTTTGATATTGGGAAGCCATCTTTTAATTTCTGAACAGCAAATTCTAGAGCTTTCAAATAGCGTGAAACCTCCACAACATCATCCACTTTAACGCTATAATCTTCTTTAACTTCATACAGTAATAAATCTGATAAAGAAGATTGAGTCCCTTCAATTCTTGACGAAAGCACAGCTTCTTTTCTTAAGCTCATAAAAAGAAGATACTCAGGATTTTTTAAAATTTGAATATGAGCATCTAACTTTCCAATTGAAAGCAAAGCTTTCTCATATTTCACTCTTAAATCTTTACTAATTGCTAATTCAGATTCTTTAATTAGTTTATTAGGAACAAACGCTTCAGCTTTTTCGCCAACTGTGCTGATAACTACATGGCTTCCTATGGATTTTCGCTTCATAATTTTAACTTGCAATAGCTATTATCACTATTGCAAATTATCTTCTATTTTGCAATAGGCGTTTTTACTATTGCAACTTAATCAGATAAGAACCACTCCCATCTGTGAACCAGAATAAAGGAATCTTAGGAATAAAAGATAACTTCTTGAAAAATAAATTTATGCATTACTACTCCAACTCTTATCTAAAACTCTCTCATTAAAAAAAACCTCCATTACTCTTTCATAATAAGCTAACAATTCACCATCAAAAAACTTACACCCTCCCCTATCATCCATCCATTTACGATCTCTAATTGAACTGAGCGCTTCATTTCTATCAAACGTAAGCTCTCCAAAATCAAGTAAAACTATCTTTCCTTTTGCATCTAGTCCAAAGTTATCTAACAAACCAAAGCCTGTCTCATATGCTCCGTACTGAAATAAATCACTAGCCATTTGAGCATATTGCATAATTAACTTTTGTTTTTCTAATTCATCAGCACAATTAAATGCCTCGCGAAGTGGTAGAACTTTATCTTGCATAACTGATAAATCAGAATTAATTAAAGGATTAGCAAAAATATTTTTTGGTAACTTTTGCTCATCTAGTTTTTCTTTCATCAAACGAATAACTATAAAACCATTACTTGAAATTTCTTCAGCTTGCTCTAGTGTCATTCCTGCATCGTAAATTCTAAATTTTGCATGTACTTGTTCAGCAGTTAGAGGAATCTTTAGAACTTCATCTGAAGTTCCATAGGCAGTGTATTGATACCCTTGCCCAATTGCAGTCCAGTCTCGACCTTCATAGTTAAGTTCTTTAGGACAACCTGTTATTCTTAGATCTTTCGCTAAACTGTCGTTTTGTTGGATAGGGGCAGACATAACTATGTTATGTAATGGTTTAATTTAAATGTAACTATAATTCAATATAAACTTTTGAAACTATTGATAATTTTAGTTTTTTTCAAAATTATTCATATTAGCATTTATTTTTAATTCCTATGTCATACATCTTATGTTTAAATCACAGCATCTAAGTATTTATTTAAGGAAAACAACATGACCACTGCCTACATAATCGACACAATTAGAACACCCAGAGCCAGAAAAGGAAAAGAACTTAGTTCTGTTCATCCTATGGATTTATTTACTTACCCACTTAATGAAATAGTAAAAAGAAATAATATTAAGCCCGAAATGATAGAAGACGTAGTTGCAGGCTGTGTAACTCAAACTGGAGAACAAGGCTGGTGTGTTGCAAGAGCTGCAATTTTAGCAGCTGGTTGGCCACATACGGTACCTGGAACTACAATTAATAGACTTTGTGGATCTGGACAGCAAGCTTGTAATTTTGTTGCTTCATCTATTATGGCTGGAACTTATGAACTAGCTATTGCTGGTGGACTTGAACATATGACTCGTTGCCCAATGTTTTCAGATATGGGTGGTGAAGATAGTCCAATGCTTAAAAAACATCATCCTGACTTAGTTCCTCAAGGACTTTCTGCTGAACTAGTAGCAGAACATTTCGGTTTTTCTAGAGAGGAAATTGATATTTATGCTGCAGAATCTCAACAAAGAGCGGGAAGAGCATTAGAAGAGGGAAGATTTAATAAATCTATAGTACCAATTCCTTACACGGATGGAGAAGGGAATACTCATACACTAACTCAAGATGCAACTGTAAGAGCTAGCACAACTGCTGAAATTCTTTCTGGCTTAAAACCAGTTTTTAAAGAAGATGGTGTTATTACTGCTGGCAATGCTTCAGGAATAGTTGACGGTGCTGCTAGTATTTTATTAGCTAGTGAAAATAAAGTTAAAGAGCTTAGTCTAAAACCAAAAGCTAAAATAATCAGTACTGCAGTTATTGGTTCGCCTCCAAAAATTATGCTTACTGGCCCAATACCAGCTTCTAAAATGGCTTTAGATAAAGCTAAATTAAAAGCAGAAGATATTGATGTTTGGGAAGTAAATGAAGCTTTTGCACCGGTTGCAATGGCAGTTATTAAAGAATTAAATTTAGATCATTCAAAAGTTAATATAAATGGCGGTGGTATTTCTCTTGGTCACCCACTAGGCGCAACTGGAGCAATGTTAATTGGAACTGCAATTGATGAATTAGAAAGAACTGATGGAAAGTATGCTCTTGTGACTATGTGTATTGGTCTTGGGATGGGAATTGCTACAGTAATTGAGAGAGTTTAAGTTTTTATAGACAACTTAAAATCTGATAAAAAAATCAGTTATTTTTTATCTCTTTTAGTGACGTAAAGTTTTGGAAATGTAGAGTTTCCAAAACTCTGCGTCACTAAGAAAAACAATTAAAAGACTACCTCATACTATAAAGGCAATCTTTGTTGAACTTCTTTCTTAGATCCATCTACCATCCATTGAACAAAAGGCTTAGGATCAACTCCTTTTGGAATAAACCATTTTTTAATATCAGCATCCCACCATGCCCCTAGGTTTTTTGCTTCGTCTTTTTCTGCAAATGGTACGTTTAAAATAATTCTTTCATTTCCGTATTTCATATTTTTCTCCTTTTATATTAGTATTATTTTTTCTCGCAACGAACTCTATTTTTCAATAGGCTCTATAAGAGTAATCGTAAGAATTTTCTAAAAGTTTCTTAATTGCTTAGACATCAAAAAGAATACAAATAATACCTGTAAATATCAGCAAAGCTCCAAAAAATCTCTTTTTAGTATTTTGTTCGTTAAAGGCAACTTTTCCGCCTATAACGGAGATAAAGAGAGAAACTTTTTTTAAGGCTGAAACATACTGAGGAGCTAAAAAAGAAAGTGCTGAAAGCTTACATAACATAAATACTGTTTCGAAAAATCCCCTCCCCCATAAAGCCTTAGATGCATTGAGCTTAATATTACTTTCTGATTTTTTAAATAAAAATAAAGGCTTAAAAAAAATTGCTGCTAAAAAAGTAACAAAAAATCCAGATAAAAGTGGTGAAGCTTGTTGAACGGCTAATTTGTCAAAGCAAGTATTGACTGTAAAAGCAATTGAAGAACAAAGAGCTATAAGAATTGCCTTCCAAGGCAGTTCTTTTAATGCTACTTTCTCAAGTGAAATAATTACAAAACTACCTATTGTTACAATTAGAACTCCTACTATTCCTAAGTAACCAATGGTGTCTCCAGTAATAAAAGGAGCAATAAAAAGTAAAAAAACTGGGGATAAAGTATAGAAGTTACTAATAAAAGAGATATCAGCTCTTTTAATAGCTTCCATCTTAGACCATTCTGCAAGTAAATCAGTTAATGCTCTTAAAACTACTAATAAAAGAAAAGAACCTGAAAAGACAAAACTTTCAAGATTTAAAGCCCAAGCAATAGCTAAAATAAGCAAATAAAAAGGAATTGAGTAAAGAAAAGAAGCGTAAGTAAGATACGAACTTGAAAGATCTCTACTTAAACTCTTAAAGAATAAATCTCTACCTGACGAAAATACGGCTGATAAAAATGCTAAGAGAACGCCCATATATTAGTATTTAAGAAAATTTTTTGTTACTATAGTGTGATGTTAAAACAAGACTTGTGTAACTTAACACTCAAAGAATTAAAAAGCTATATATCAGAAGTAGGTGAAAAACCTTTTCGTGCTAAGCAAATTTATCGGCAAATTTGGACTAATCAAGTTTCAGATTTTGAAGAAATGACTGATATATCATTAAATTTACGAACCAAGTTAAATGAACTCGCAACAATCGGAACCCTAAATTTAATTGATTTAAAAATTGGAGATAATGGCTTAACCAGAAAAGCAATCTGGAAAACTGAAGATGATAAAGTAATTGAATCAGTACTCATGATTTATCCAGATAGAGCTACAGTGTGCGTAAGTAGCCAAGCAGGGTGTCCTATGGCTTGCGTTTTTTGCGCAACTGGCAAAATGGGCTTACTTAAAAACTTGTCGGCTGGAGAAATTGCGGAACAAGTACTTTGGGCAAGGCGTGAAGTACAAAAAATTAATAAAGAACCACTTGAAGAAAACTCTCACTATGTAAATAAAGACAATCTTCCTAAAAATTTATCAAATGTAGTTTTTATGGGAATGGGTGAACCTTTTAATAACTACAAAAATTGGTGGAAAAGTGTTGAATTGTTACATGACAAAGATGGATTTAATATGGGTGGTAGATCTTTCACAGTTTCAACTGTTGGCTTAGTTCCTGGAATTGATAAATTAGCGCGAGAAGATATACCTGTTAACCTTGCTATTTCACTTCATACACCTTTTGATGGGAATAGAAGTGCCCTTATGCCAGTTAATAAAAAATACCCAATTGCTACTTTAATTAAAGCTTCAAAACATTATGCAAAAAATACTGGAAGACGTGTGTCTTTTGAATACTGCTTAATTAAAGGACAAAATGATTCAGAAGATGATGCAACAGCTTTAGCTTACTTACTAAGCAATCCTGAAAAATTCCCCTGTCATGTTAATTTAATTCCTTGGAATCCTGTTAAAGATACTGGACTTAAAACTATTACTAAAATAGCTAGAGAAAAGTTTAAGAAAATTTTAAAAAAACATGGTATTCCATGCACAGTTAGGATTGAGCGAGGACAGGATATTGATGCTGCTTGCGGACAATTGGCTGGGGACTATTCTAGCCCTCATAATTCATAAATTTCCTGCTAGAAGAGTCAAACTTATGAATTATGAGGGCTAGTAAATTCAAAGAAAATTTTTAGACTTTCTATCTATAGTCAAGACAACGCAGACTCTGCACCCTAAGCTATTTCAAAGGGCACAGAGTCAAACCATCTAACTTTTAAGACCTATCACAAGCGTCACCTATGCCATCTCCATCGCTATCTTCTTGAAAGACATTTGTAACATAAGGACAGTTGTCACAATCATCACCGAGATGATCGAAGTCAGAATTTAAATTAGGCGAATTTGGACTAGTGTACAGATAAGGACAGTAATCTTCTGAGTTTTCTCTCCCATCATTATCAATATCGGTATCGCAAAAATTACCTATACCATCGTTATCATAATCAGCTTGATCAGGATTACTTACTGCCACACAATTATCTACACTGTCATCAATGCCATCATTGTCTGTATCCCTTGGAGCACCTTCTTCACAAGCATCACCAATTCCATCACCATCAGAATCAAGTTGATCCCTATTTCTTACGTTAGGACAGTTATCACAAACAAGTCCTATTAAATCACCATCTGGATCTGCATTTCCTGCTCTATCACTAGGTGTGAGTGGACATAGATCTCTATTTGGATATTGTCCATTATCAGGTATGCCATCACCATCAGCATCGTATATCTCGCAAGCATCACCAATTCCATCACCATCAATATCAGATTGATCAGGATTGTAAACTCTCGGACAGTTATCCCAAACTATTCCTGTTAAACTCCTTTCTCCTTCCGGTATACCATCTCCATCGTCATCATCATCACATAGATCGCCTAAACCATCTTCATCAAGATCTCTTTGTCGATCGTTAACTATGTCTGGGCAATTATCTTTTAAATTATTGTAACCATCTCCATCACGGTCTTCCCATGGTAGATCTCCATTATCTTCTGAAGAATCACATGCATAACCTTTACCATTACCATTATCATCTAATTGATCAGGGTTATACGCTAGAGGACAGTTATCTTCATCTCTTTGGATTCCATCCATGTCTAAATCCAACAATTTATCCCAATAATACCAAGCAAAGTGAATTGCTTTAAAATCGTGACCATAAAGTTCAAAGCCACCATTAATATAGTATTCAGGGTTTGCAAATTCACGTAATTTAGCAGGTATTTGAACTCGATTACCAATTACGAACAATTCAGGAAATTCATAAGAAATATAATCTGCTCCAAAGGCAACGTTTCCAATTTCACTTAGAGGGTAAAAGTTATACAAATTACCCTTCTGATCAATATCCAACATATAGTGTGGTGACATCGTTCCTGCGTGTTCAGGGTTTCTTATAGGATTACTAGAACCTATAAAATGTTCCACTGTTCCTCCAAAATTTGGAGCTGATACTAAATTGCCATTTTGAGACATGGCAGGACCATATTTATCGTAAAGACATCCATAAAAGAAAATAAATGTGGTACCGCATGAATACATAATATCTTTGTAATTATTTAAGTAATGACTGACTGGACTTCCTCCACCACCCATTAGATAAAGAAACCTTCTATTCTCAGGAAAAATAGTTCTAAATTTTGGAATGTCAAATCCAAATTGACCTTTAGCAGTTAATAGAAATACTCTCCAAAGCATATCTTCTTTAACTCCTTCCCAAACTTCTCTATTTTCACTAGGCTCTATATTTAATTTAGAAATAAATCCATCATAACCAGTAGCTTCAACCATTGCACCAAGCTCCATACTGCTTACTCCATTACTTCCATCAAGATCGAAGATTGGTAATCCATTTGCACCAACAACTTCTAGATCGGCAGCTCTACCAGCTTCAACCATTTCATCAGCAGTAATTTCATTATCACTATTACTATCAATGAGCGTTTTCATTCTCTCTCTAATTCTTGCTTTTTGAGTATCTTCCTCAGGAAAGCTTGTATCAATTGTTTTAGCAATTTCTACCTCAGGGTAAACAGTTAAATCGCCAAATGGGTCAAGAGGAATTTCAGCAATAGGCACATAAATACTTTGCGCTATTCTTACGTCTTGCCTATAGTTGAATAACTGTGGCAAGTAATAAAATCCTTCTAAATCTAGCTTGTAATCTGCAACTTGAGTTCGGTTAATTTCTTTTAATTGCCTCATTGTTACAGCAACATTTTTCCCATTTAGAAAGTAATCTCTATTTGATGAATCTCTCACCATGTATCTTGGACCAGTTGTGAAAAAATTCTCAAAGATATTAATTTTAAAATCTGCATATTTAGGACTGTATTCTGTAAGAAAAATAGGCATAGCATCCATTAGTCTAAACATATCAAAAATTTTCTTCTCAGTTTCGTTTAGATCTCTTGTAACAATTCTATCAATATAAATAATAGAAGTTTCTTTATCTAAGCCTTCTAAAGAATTTAAATATGCTTTTCTCATATATTTTAATAAAGCTTCAGCTGTTAACTCTCCACTTGAAATATCAATATTTGATTCAGCAAAAATGGAATTAAGTTGCTCACGTTTTGCTAAAGAGGTTTCTGCATTTGCTAGTTCAGCAAACTCATTTATCCCACCTAAACTTTCTAATCTAGTCAAATCGCTTGAATTGAGAATTTCAAGAAGTACTTCTTTTTCTTTTTCAGGAGGTCGATTTTCATGTTGAACACCGTATGTTTGATTTATAATCTCATATTCTTCTTTAACAACATCAGCAAATTTATCAACTTCTAAGTACATATCCAAATTACTATCATAGTAATTAAGTAAATTTTCCTCTGACAAATCATCTCCAGGAAAATTTACTAAAGCCGTGCTGTTAATTGTAGAAACAGAAGCATCTAAATCGTGATAACTTAGACCATCCCAAAGTAAATAGATAAGAAATAAGAATTTTTCATCATCATTAGGAAGGGAATCTAAGCCATGTTCTGCAAAATCTTTTACCTTATCTTTTTCGATAATGTTTAAGTTTGCTGCAACGTAAACTTTAGAAAGACAAGAAATATATTCTATTGCTGTTGAATTTACTCCCACAGTTGCAGAAAAATTAGCTAAAAAAGAGTTATAATTATCTGCTCTACTTCCATTATTATTTACATTTATTGGACAAGTTTGATCTGCAAGAATTACAGTTGATTTATTCTCATCTTGTTGATTTGGATTGTTTCTATCTAGTAAAGAGTCATTTTTTTCTCTACATTCTTTTCGTAATTTTCGAAGCTTCTTCTTTTGTCTTTTAGTTTTAATTTTATTCGCCGTTCTCTTTATTCTTTTATAGATTCCGTTTTTATTTTTTTTGTAAAGTTTTATCTTATTTTTTTCATTTACTTCACAATATATATTTCGCTTTAATTGAATCATCTCATCTGCACTGGCATAGCTTATGAAAAGCATATTAAGCATTAAAAAGATAATTAAAACTTTTAATTGTTTTTTATTAACTTCCATTTTCATCTCCGGTAAATTTTACAGTTTTAATATTTAAGTACTAATTTTTCGTATGGTACTTATACCTATCTGAATGAAAATTTATTTTGCTTCAAAGATATTTTAAAAATTATTAAATCTTAATTTGTTAGATTGTTCCAAAAAAGATTTTCTCCATAATTTTATAGTTAAAAACTTTTCCTTGTGCTGAAGATATGAGAGGCATGCTCCATGTCGCTTGAAGCTCATTTTCGGAAAGTATTTTTTGCACTTTCTATATTTAGGTGGATCAAAATACAACTTCAAACAGATTAACTTAAAGATAATAAAGTAATATTTAAGAAAATACATTAAGGCAATAAATATGAAGAACTCTATAGTGTTAATTTTATTAATGTTTGTTTTTCAAAACAATCTATACGCTTTAGGTCCTCGATACTATGACCCGACTCTCATGACATACGAATTTAAAGGCGCTGATATTTTTGTTGCATCAGTGATGGGGTTTTTAGCAGCGAGAGTGTCAACAAATGAAAAAGATCTAAAAAAGAACGAAGAAATACTAATGAATGCTATTTTTAACCAATTTGAAGATGAAGAAATACTAAATGATGAAGAGGTAACTTATATTATTTGCTCGGAAGTTAGTATATTTTTATCAAAAATAATAGAAGAGCAAGAAGAGATTAATAGTGATTGTATATCTTTAATGCTAAATTAATTAAAGAATTAAATAGCTTTACTAAATAAAAAAAACCAAAAAAGAGTTTTTTTCAGGAGTTACTGAAGTTTACTAAAAAACTCTAGAAACTCCGAGCTCCCATAAAAACAAGATAGCTACACGATAATAAGCTCTTTTTTAAAGGTTCCACCCATTAACTCAATTTTACTAAAATAGAGCTTTTTCAGGACTGACTAATAAATGATTATGACTTAACATTTAATGGATATAATAGTGTTTGCTTATCAACTTATTATTTGAGATAGATAAAAAATTGTAATTTAAAGTGCCAAAAAAAACTCAGCCAACTTCCATTATCTTTCCTCGAACCCAAGAACTCACTCTCTCAACAATTAAAACTAAAATGAAAATAGCTAGAATAATTGTAGCGGCTTCATCAAAACGAAACATATCCATTGCAGTTTTGAGTTCAACACCGATCCCACCAGCCCCTACTAGGCCTAAAACTACAGAAGATCTAACTGCTTTTTCTAAGCTAAATAGCGAAGAGTTAACTAATGAAGGAAGCGCTGAAGGGATAACAGCACACATCAATGTACTTAGTTTGCCAGCACCAATTGCATTAAGAGCTTTTACAGGCCCTGGGTCAACTTCTTCAAAAGCTTCTGCAAAAAATCTTCCACAAAAACCAATAGTATCAACCATAATGGTAAGTACGCCTGCAATAGGACCAAGACCTACAGTAACGACAAAAAAGATTGCCCAAATTAGATCAGGAACAGTTCTAAATAAAGAGACAACTGCTCTTGCTAAAAAGTATAAAAACTTATTAGGACTTTGCGTTCTACTAGCAAATATTGAGATTGGGAAGCTAATAAAAATTCCTAAAATAGTTCCAACAAGTGCTATTTGAAAGGTTAAAATTAATGAACTAATCACTGAATCAATACGAGAAAAATCAGGAGGAAATAACTCTTGAAAAAATTGTTTCATTTCTGGAAGCGAATTAATAATACTAGAAAATGAAAGTTCTACTTGTGAAAAAGATTTTACTACAAAATAAATTATTACAAGATATATTGGTACATAATAACTTTTAGAAAAATTAAATCTTGGAGGAAGTTTTGAAAAATTAGAATTATTCATAGAGAGTATCAATCTCCTCTTTTGTAATTTCTTTGGTACTTTTATCAATTACCAACTCGCCTGCTTTAAGAGCAAGTATCCTGTTTGAATATTTTAAAGCATGTTCAACATTATGAGTTACAAAAACTAATGTTATTCCTTCATCTTGAGCTAGTTTATACAATAGTTCCATTACCTCAGTCCCAGCTTGAGGATCTAAGCTTGCAGTAGGTTCATCAGCTAAAATTAGTTCAGGTTCCTGCATAAGAGCTCTCGCAATTGCAACTCTTTGGGATTGCCCTCCAGATAATTGTCCAGCAAGTTTTCCGGCAATATGTGCTAGTCCAACTTTTTCAAGTAAATTTAGAGCCTTTAATCTTAATGCACTTGGAGCAAATTTTTGAAACCAAAGCCTAGGACTTGGATCAGTAGATAACTTACCATGAATGATATTGCTTAACACTCCTAGTCTGTTAACTAAATTATGTTTTTGAAAAATAAAACCAATCTTTGAGCGCGCATTTCTTAAAGCTTTTTTTGAAAGCTTACTAAAATCTAATTCGCTCACTCTTATGAAACCTGAAGTTGGTTCTAACAAATAGGCCATACAGTTAAAAAGAGTAGATTTTCCGGAACCATTATGACCTAGAAGAGCAATAGCCTCGCCTTTCTCTACACTAAAACTTACACCTTTTAAAACTTCAGTATCACCAAAGCTTTTTGAAAGATTACTAACATTTAAAACTAAATTATCTTTACTCAAAACAGACCTTAATGAAAAACTGCAAATTCAGGATAGCCAATTGTTTTATACATTTTTCTAATATAATCATAATCAGAATCTTTTACTCCTGCTATAAATTTCATCCCTTTATATTTCTTATTTCCCTCTCCTACTAGAATTGCTTTCACAAGTTCCTTTGAATTATCAGAAAATGCCTTTGTAAGTTTTGCACATGCATCTTCTGAAACATGCGAACCTGCTACTAGAACATCATCAGGTAAATCAGGACCACGTAAAACAACTCTAAAATGTGCTGGTTCTAATTCTTTTTCAGCACTTCTAAATATTGCAAACATCTCATGCTTAATGCCAAGAGCTTGTACATCACCCCTCTTAAGAGCTTTCCAACCTAAGTGCCTACTAACGTTAATTGCCTTTATATCATCTCTTGGATCAATACCTACATCACTTAAAAGTTGCATTGGTGCCAAGTGATAAGAAGTAGAACCAACGTCTCCGAAAGCGATTTTCTTCCCTTTTAATTGTTTAGCTTGAGTAATTCCACTGCTAGCAAGTGTAACAATTGCAGAATAATAATCAGGTCTCGAAAATCGAACTAATGGCTTTGCATTTGTTTTAGTATTTAAAACTACATATTCTGACGGACCTGTTAACACGAAATCTACCTTCTTTCTATTTAAAGCCTCCACAACTACTGTTCTACTAGATACAGGAAAAAATTTAATTTTAAACCCAGAAGATTTCTCTAAAGTATCTACAAATTTTTGAAAATCACGTTTTAATTCTTCTAAACCAGTGATATCTGTAACAGCTATAGAATACTCAGGCCTTCTTTCTAAAGTTGAAGTTTCATCTCCAAAAACAGTGGACGAAGTTAGTAGAAAAATAGCTAATATAATCAGTCTCATAGACTCCCTAATTTTTGACAATTTTAATATGAGTTAGGCACTGAGAATACACAAGAAACTCCAAGAATTCAAACTTTGTTGAGTGGACACAGATATTTACACATGATAAACAATTAACTCTAAGTTAACTTTTATTGAAATATTTATGGGAAAAGAAATGTTAGACGGAAACACAGATTATAAAGTAGCAGACATTGGCCTTGCTGATTGGGGAAGAAAAGAAATAATAATTGCTGAAAAAGAAATGCCTGGACTTATGGCCATTCGAAAAGAATTTAAAGGTCAACAGCCATTAAAAGGTGCTAGAATAGCTGGTTGTCTTCATATGACTATTCAAACTGCTGTTCTTATTGAAACTCTTATTGATTTAGGTGCTGAAGTAAGATGGTCAAGTTGTAATATTTTCTCAACTCAAGATCACGCTGCTGCTGCAATTGCAAAAGAAGGAATCCCAGTTTTTGCATGGAAGGGAGAAACAGAAGAAGAATACGAATGGTGCATTGATAGAAGTGTTGAATTTGGAGATCTTGGACCAAACATGATTCTTGATGATGGTGGAGATTTAACTAAAATTGTTCATGAAAAATATCCTGAAATGCTTGCAGAAATTAAAGGTATTTCTGAAGAAACTACAACTGGAGTCTTAAGACTTATGCAAATGATGGAAGCTGGAACATTAAAAGCGCCTGCATTTAATGTTAATGATTCTGTTACTAAATCAAAGTTTGATAATTTGTATGGTTGTAGAGAATCTTTAGTTGACGGAATTAAAAGAGCAACAGATGTAATGGTAGCAGGAAAAGTTGCTGTTGTGTGTGGATATGGTGATGTAGGTAAAGGTTGCGCTGCTTCTCTTAAATCTTACGGAGCGCAAGTTTGGGTTACTGAGATTGACCCTATATGTGCTCTTCAAGCAGCAATGGAAGGTTTCAGAGTAGTTACTATGGAAACTGCCGCTCCTCATGCAGATATAATTGTTACTGCCACTGGTAACTATAATGTTGTAAATGGAGATCATTTTAAAGTTATGAAAGATCAAGCTATTCTTTGTAATATTGGTCATTTTGATAATGAAATTGATATGGCTTGGATAGAAAATAACAAGGACATAACTGAGGAAAACATCAAACCTCAAGTTGATAAATTTATATTTCCTGACGGAAAATCTCTTATCATTCTTGCAAGAGGTCGCCTTGTTAACTTAGGTTGTGGAACAGGACATCCAAGTTTTGTTATGTCTAATTCCTTTACTAATCAAGTTTTAGCTCAAATTGAGTTATTTAATAACTCCGATAAGTATGAAGTTGGAGTCTACACTTTACCTAAAAAACTTGATGAAAAAGTTGCTGCTCTTCATTTAGATCAACTTGGAGTTCAGTTAACTAAGCTCTCTAAAGAGCAAGCTGAGTATATCGGGGTAACTCCTGAAGGTCCTTATAAGCCGGAACATTATAGATATTAAAACTTTGTTGGGTTAATTCATAAGAATTAACCCAACAAGAAACTTTTTTTTCTCATATACAAAAAGTATTTTAAGGTAAGAAATTACTCTATTACTAAAGCTCTTACTGTATTTTATATAGCCTTCCATTTATAGCCTCATAATTATTCTTATAAATTTCATCATAACTATTCATAGCTACCTACTTTTATTGATTTTTTAGGCTAAAGCTCTAATGTTTCTGAATATTCATGCCGAGTATCTAATCACTCATACATATATGTATGTGAATAATATAGTAAAGACAGAAAGAAATTTCCGTTAAAGCATCAGACTACAGAAGTTAATTTTTTGTTTAACTTATTTTTTATCTAAGTAGGTATTGACTATTAGTAGTGTTTTTTATTTGTTGAGGAGTGAGAGAATTGAATGCAATACAAATTTTTTCAATTAACTCCTCTACAGTTTTAGCGTACCAATTAGAGAAGTGATTAATTTTCATAAATCGCCAAAGGTTTTCGATAGGGTTATAGTCTGGAGAGTATGTAGGCAAGTAAATGGGAGTAATGTTATGCCAATTTAGTTTTAATGCCTTATGCCAACTTGCGTTGTCAAGAACTAGTGCTATTTCTCTTCCTTTTATACTTTTATGTAGCTCGTCGAGATAGATTTGAAAAACTTCAGTGTCGACTCCTGGGACTACTAAGCTAAAGATTTCACCAGTTGCCGGGTTAATACTACCAATGGCAGAGAACCTAATATGTTCAGAAGCTCTACCGTTTACTGGTTTACTTCCCTTCTTTACCCACCTAGCTCTAGGTCTTGGGTCTCCTTCAAAACCTACTTCATCACCAAACCATATTTCCTTGTTTTTCATGCTTAAATCTCTAAGATTCTCAAGAAATTCATTCCGCTTTTTTTCATCTTGCTTGTCCATCACACTTGGTCTTGGAACTACTAGTGATAAATTGTTTTCTCTAAAGTACGTCAATACTGTTTGATAGCTAAGTTCTTCATTGCAAACCTCTTGCAGGTAAAGATGAAATTTAATCGCTGTGAAATTATCTTCATCTACTAATTCTGGCTCTAATACTATCGGAACATATTCGGCTTTAAACTTATCAATTGGGATCTTTCTGGGTCTGCCGCTCTTACCTTTAAAGGCTAAGCCTGTAATGCCTTCCGTATTAAATTTATGAACCCAATTCCTTACTGTTCTTTCTGTCACGTGAAGCCTGCGAGCAACTTCACTAATGCTATCTCCTTGATAAAGAAAATCTATGCCTTGATAGACATGGTATCCTTCTTGAGTCGGTGCACATCTCATCGATATTAGTAGCTCTTCATGTGTCGCTACTTCTGGGTTTATTTTGAGAATCTTAGGCACACATATTATATGCACTATTTTCTAACTCTTAGATACTCCTAATTTCATTATTATCGGAAATTTCTTTCTGTCTTTACTATAT